>NZ_JBHTZA010000026.1:0-72641 GCF_042790555.1 Arthrobacter sp. NPDC056727
CACCCGGGAGGGTGTGGGAGAGTAGGTCACCGCCGGACAACCATTAGGTCGAGAGCCCCAACCAGGATCACTGGTCGGGGCTCTCCCGCATTTAACACACCACCCACACCCGACACGACCCCGGGGCCGCGTCCCAGGCGAACAGACACCCCCCACACGCTCCCGCAGATCCTCCCGCCTTACTACAGACCCTTCCGCAGATCCCGCCGGGTATTGACGAACGCTCCCTGAAATCACGCGGCCACGGGTGGGCTGCATGGGGACTCGAGGCAGCGTGAGGGCGGCTCACGTGAGGACAGACCCCGGGCCGGAGGCCGCTTTGGGCTGAAAATCCTTGAAATCCCGGTGATTTAGGTCAAAAAGTCGCGGAAACACGCGGAATTTGCCCTCCTCATGGGTGCAAGCTGGTAAGTTTTCGAACAGTGGCTTGCACGCACGCCGCATGCAGGCTCCAGAATCAAGAGCGTCCAGGAGGACTTACATGGCTAAGAACCGTAGTGAACTCGTTTCAGAGGTAGCAGGCAAGGCTGGCACCAGCCAGGCAGCCGTCAACTCCGTGCTCGATGCACTGTTCGAGGTTTTCGAATCTTCTGTCGCCGCCGGCGAGAAGATCACCATCCCGGGCTGGCTCGCAGTTGAGCGCACCGACCGTGCAGCCCGCACTGGCCGCAACCCGCAGACCGGCGAGACCATCCAGATTGCAGCCGGCCACAGCGTCAAGCTGACCGCTGGCTCCAAGCTGAAGGCGGCTGTCTCCAAGAAGTAGTCTTTTCACAGCTCAAGAGGAGCGGCACCCGTGAGGGTGCCGCTCCTCTTGGCGTTAAGCTCCGATACGCCTACCCTCGATTCGCCGCCTCGGCGGCGGTAGCGGACAATGGATAGGTGCCCTCAGCAGCAAAACCCCTTACACCGCAACCCGCGCCCGATTCGGGCATGCGGGGCACTGACATGGCCTTCGGCATTCAGCGAACCTGGCAGTTGGCCGGACTCGGTGCCCTCTTCCTTGGGCTGGTGGCCGCGTTGCTGTTCTCCGGCGCCGCAGCCGCCCGTGAAGTTTCCGATCCTGGCGCGCTGGTCCGGTGGGGGCTTCCGGTCAGTAAAGCCATCCACAACGTATCCCTGGCCGCCGTAATCGGCGGACTCATCTTCGCTGCGGGTATCCTGCCGCACAAGGTCGGCGCCGCCCGGTCGAGGGAGGCCGACGCCCCGGAACACCCGGCCTTCACCCGCGCCCTTGCCGTCGCGGCCGCTGCGGGCGTGGCATGGACGCTGTCTGCCATCGCCGTGCTGGTGCTTACCTATTCTGATGTGGCAGGCCAGGGCATCTCCGGGGACGCCGAATACACCAGAGCCCTCGTCTACTTCATGACAGACATTGAAACCGGGCGCGCCTGGCTGGCCGTGACGATCATCGCCGCCGTCGTGACAACCGCCCTTTTTGGGGTGCGGTCACTGACAGGCCTGGCGTTCACGCTGCTGCTGGCGCTGATCGGACTGGTTCCCACGGCCCTGATCGGCCACTCGGCCAGCTCCAACGACCACGAGGGCGCCATCAACTCGCTGGGCCTGCACCTGGTGGGCGTCAGCGTCTGGGTGGGCGGCATCATCCTGCTCGCACTCCTCTCCGGCACCCTCGGCCCGCGGAACGCGGCCCGCAGCCAGACGAGCCAGCCAGCCCAGGGAGGCCCGGACATCACGGAACCGGTCCTCCGCCGGTTCTCCTCCCTCGCGGGTTTCGCCTTTGCGCTGGTGTTCGCGTCGGGCGTCGTCAATGCCAGCATCCGGGTGACCAGCTGGACCGATCTTTTCGGTTCGGCCTACGGACAGCTCATCCTCGCCAAGTCCGCCGCAACCCTGGTACTCGGCGGAATCGGCTTCATGCACCGGCAGTGGGTCATCCCGCAGCTGGCCCGTGCGGGAGCGGCCATGTCCGCGCGGCGCGTCCTCTGGCAGCTGATTCTCATCGAACTCCTGATCATGGGCGCCACGTCCGGCATCGCCGTCGCGCTGGGCCGCTCCGCGCCGCCGGAACCCACCAGCTATGCCCCCGACGCTTCGCCGGCGTTCGTCCTTTCCGGCTACGAGCTGCCCCCCGAACTGACTCCTGAACGCTGGTTCACCGAATGGCGCCTGGACTGGCTCTGGGTTGCCGTTGCCGTGTTCGGCCTGGCGTCCTACCTCCTCGGCGTTGCCAAGGTCCGCGCACGCGGGGACAAATGGCCCTGGTTCCGCACCGTGACCTGGATCATCGGCCTCCTGGTGCTGACCTACATCACGTCGGGACCGCCGTCGGTATACGGCCGGGTACTGTTTTCCGCGCACATGGTGGACCACATGGCCCTCACCATGGTGGCGCCGATCTTCCTGGTGCTCGGCGCCCCCGTGACGCTTGCGCTCCGGGCGCTGCCGGCAAGGAAGGACGGTTCGCGCGGCCTCCGGGAATGGCTCCTGCTGTTTGTGCACTCGAAATTCTCGCAGGTAGTCACCCACCCGCTGTTCGCTGCGGCCAACTTCGCCGGCTCCATCGTGCTGTTCTACTACTCGGACGCCTTCGGCCTGGCGATGCGGGAGCACGTGGGGCACGAGCTGATGAACCTGCACTTTGCCTTGACGGGCTACATCTTCGTGCTCAGCATGATCGGCACGGACCCGCTGCCCCGGCGTGCGCCGTATCCCTTCCGGCTCCTCCTGCTGCTGGCCACCATGGGCTTCCACGCGTTCTTCGGCGTGGCCATCATGGGCGGCACCAACCTGCTGGCCGCCGACTATTTCGGCAACCTCGGCCGCACTTGGGGAGGCTCAGCCCTGCTGGACCAACAGATGGGCGGTGCCGTGGCCTGGGGCATCGGCGAAGTACCCACACTGCTGGTGGCGATCGGCGTCGCCATCATGTGGTCACGATCGGATGAACGTGAAACCCGGCGCACCGACCGGGCCGCGGACAGGAATAACGACGCCGATCTCACCGCTTATAACGATATGTTTGCCAAATTGGCTGAACGCGACGCCAAGCTGGCTGAACGCAACTCAAAGCTGGAAGGACGCTGATGAGCGAAACCGTACGCACCCACCTCCGGGTCCGCGCCTCCGAACTGGTGGGCCGCAACTGGCTCAACACCGGCGGCAAGTCCCTGGACCTGGAAGCCCTGCGCGGCAAGATCGTGCTGCTCGACTTCTGGACCTTCTGCTGCATCAACTGCCTCCACGTGCTGGACGAGCTCCGCCCGCTGGAGGAAAAGTACTCCGATGTCCTGGTTACGGTGGGCGTGCACTCCCCGAAATTCGAGCACGAGGCCGATCCTGTCGCGCTGGCCGCCGCCGTGGAGCGCTACGAGATCCACCACCCGGTCCTGGACGACCCCGAGCTGGAAACCTGGAAGGCCTACACGGCGCGCGCCTGGCCCACGCTGGTGGTCATTGACCCCGAGGGCTACATCGTGGCGCACCTGTCGGGCGAAGGCCACGCCGACGGCCTCGGCGTGCTGATCCCCGAGCTGATCGCCGAGCATGAGGCCCGCGGCACCCTGCACCGCGGCAGCGGCCCCTACGTGGCCCCGGAGCCGACGTCGGGCACCCTGCGGTTCCCAGGCAAAGCCCTCTACCTGCCGTCCGGCCGGGGTTCCACGTCCGACGCCGGTGCCGCCGCCGGGGCCGGCAGCTGGCTGGTCACCGACACCGGCCACCACCGGGTCCTGGAGCTCGGCACCGACTTCCACACCGTCCTGAACACGTACGGTTCCGGGGAGAAGGGCCACACCGACGGCGCCGCAGGCGCCGCCCGGTTCAACGAGCCGCAGGGTCTTGTCCTGCTGCCGGAAGACGTGGCAGCCAAGACGGGCTACGACGTCGTCATTGCAGACTCCGTCAACCACCGCCTGCGGGGACTGTCGCTCGCAGACGGAACTGTCACCACGCTCGTGGGAAGCGGCGTGCAGCGGCTCCTCGAGACCGGGCCCGCCCGCGTTGACGAGGACGCGGCCGGCTTCACCGGGCGCCTGGGGGACCATCCCCTGGACGTCGCCCTCAGCTCGCCGTGGGACGTCGTCTGGTCCAGCAAGCTGAACGCCGTGGTGATCGCCATGGCCGGTGTGCACCAGATCTTCAGCTACGAACCGCTCACCGGGGATGTTTCCATCATCGCCGGCAACGGACTGGAAGGCCTGCTGGACGGCGCCGCCCACGAGGCCTGGTTCGCGCAGCCGTCAGGTGTGGCCGAGGACGCGGACGGAAATGTCTGGGTGGCCGACTCCGAAACCTCTGCCCTCCGCAAGCTGGTGATCGGCGACGACGGCACCGTCACCGTTGAGTCCGCCGTGGGCAAGGGACTCTTCGACTTCGGCTTCCGCGACGGCGAGGCGTCCGAGGCGCGCCTGCAGCACCCGCTCGGCGTCACCGTGCTCCCGGACGGGTCCGTGGCCATCGCCGACACCTACAACGGTGCTGTGCGCCGCTACGACCCCGCAACCCGGACTGTTTCCACGCTGGCGCGGGGCCTCTCCGAGCCGTCCGACGTGATCGTCGACCACACCCAGACGGCGGGCTCCGAGCCGCTGCTGGTGGTGGTCGAGGCGAACAAGCACCAGCTCGTGTACGTGCCCATCCCCAAGGAAGCGCAGCAGGTGGACGAGGGCGCCGCCCAGACGCACCGGCCCAAGAGCCCTGTGGCACCGGGCCTGCTGGAGCTCACGGTCCGCTTCACGGCACCCACCGGCCAGAAGCTCGATGACCGCTGGGGCGATCCCACCCAGCTGAAGATCTCCTCCACCCCGCCGGAGCTGCTCGTGTCCGGCGGCGGGACCTCCGTGGGCCTGCTCCGCACGCTGGAACTGGCCTCCGACGTTCCGGAGGGCGTGCTGCACATTACTGCCCGGGCAGCTGCCTGCGACGGCCCCGAAACCGAAGACGGCGAGATCCCGGACCACGCCGCGTGCCACCTCTACCAGCAGGACTGGGGCATCCCCGTGGTGCTGCAGGCCGACGGCGACACCGACCTGGTGCTGGACCTCCGCGGCATGGACTGAGGTCCCTGCGGCTCAGCTGACGCCTGGCTGAAGCGGCCCGGTTTTCCGCCCTCGCGGCGGGAATACCGGGCCGTTGTCGTCGGGTTGAGGTCCAAAACCGGGCCAGCCCGGGCCGCCGCAGAACCCTAGAAGGCGAGGAGCGGCGTGACCTTGATGGTGTCGCCGTTGATGTCCAGACGCGTCGTGAAGCTGAACTCGTGCTCGACGTCCAAGGGCGAGACGGCTCCGGTGAACAGGTCGACCTCCTCGGCGGTGATCTTGGCCTTGCCGTCCAGCGGCGCCACCACCCACTTGCCGTCGAAAGGCTCGATGGTGATCTTCGGGTACTCGGTGATGCTCCACTTGATGGTCCCGGGTACAATCCGGTTGTTCGTAACGTGGTAAAACGGACAGTCGGGCTGGAGCCGCTGCTGCTGGCTGGCCTCCGCAGCGCACTTGTCGAGGAATTCCTTGACCCGGGCGGACACCGCCTGGTTCAGTTCGTCGGTGGCATGCGTGAGCAGGTTCAGGGGTGCGGCGGGAGCCTCGCGGCCGGAGACAGTGGCCCGCGTGGGCGGAGCGGCGAAGTACTGGCCGTTGAGGGACGCCTCGTACTCGCCGGGATAAAAAGCCGCAAAGCTGTTGTGGCCGCCGGGCATATTCACCGGCACGCCGTTCATCGTTGCCTCGCCGGAGTTCACCACCGTCACGTCCACAGTGGGCAGCGTGGTGGGCACGAAGGACCATTTGTGGAAGAACAGCCATTCGGTGCCGGTGCTTTCCAGCAGGAATTCGGTGTGCAGCTGGCTGCCGTCGATGGTGTAGTCCATCGGCACCATCACCCGGTTGCCGCCACGCGCAACTGCGGCGCCCAGCCTGACGTTCGTGATCCGTGAAGCCGACGTCTGCAGGGCCGTTCCGTCGAGCATGGCGGGGTCGGCGTCCGGCACCGAAGCGCGGAGCAGGCCAAGCGCCCGCTCGCCTTCGCCGTGCTGCAGCGCCTCCAGATATTCGCGCACCGGCTGCTGCGGACTGGCCACAGAGGAGTTGACCAAATTGACCGAAACGATGGCGCCGACGATGGCAAGCATGAGGCCCAGCAGCCATCCGGCCGCCGTTTTCACCAACGCTTGACTCATTTGCACGCACCCCACGTTACCTGCAACGTCAGGTAACTCTGGAGTAGCGCCGGTCACCGTGACGTACGTCCAAGGCGCAGGAACGCCCGACGGCGGAGCCCCACCCGCCGCTGCCGGCGGCGTCTTTCGCTAGCGGCGGCGCCGGGACGAGGTGCCGAAAACGCCCCGCAGGAGCTCCCGGCCCAGCTGGGTGCCCATGGACCGGGCCATGCTTTTCAGGCCGCTGCCAAGGACGCCGCCAAGGGCTCCGGTGATGTCCTCCATCATGCCGCCGGACTGCGGAGCCTGGCGCCGGGACGCGGGCGGAGGCGCCTCCTCTGCACCATGCCCGCCACCGCCGGGCTGCCAGCCACCTGGCTGCCTGCTGCTGGGACGGCCGAGGATCTCCTCCTCAATACGGCGTGCCTCGTCCTCGATGGCGGTCGGATCAGGGCTGCTGGGGACGAACACGTCGGGCGAGGGCACAGGCGGCTGGCCGGGTGCCGCGGCGCCTGTGGACGCCCCGGCTTTGCCCGTCAGCTTCTCGTACGCCGAGACGTTGTCCACCGCGGTGCCGTACTTTGCGAGCAGCGCCGATCCCGCCACGGTGCTCCGGACCAGTTCGACGGCGCTGGGACCCATGATGGACTCCGGTGCGCGCAGCCGGGTCAGTGCCACCGGCGTCGGGGCGCCTCTCTCATTCATGACGGTGACGACAGCTTCGCCGATGCCCGCGGACGTCAGGGTTTCCTCGAGGTCGTAGTCGCTGACCGGGAACGTGGAGACGGTTGCCTTGAGGGCCTTCGCATCCTCGGGCGTGAAAGCCCTGAGGGCGTGCTGGATGCGGTTGGCCAGCTGCCCGAGGACGTCCGCGGGGACGTCCTTCGGGGTCTGCGTGACAAAGAAGATTCCCACGCCCTTGGAACGGATCAGGCGGACGGTGGTGGTGATGGCTTCCAGGAAGGCCTTTGAGGCGTCGTTGAAGAGCAGGTGCGCTTCGTCGAGGAAGAACACGAGTTTTGGCTTGTCGAGGTCGCCGGCTTCGGGCAGGTCCTCGAACAGATCCGCGAGAAGCCACATCAGGAAGGTGGAGAAAACCATCGGCTTGGTCTGCAGCGTGGGAAGCTCCAGGCAGCTGATGACGCCGCGCCCGTCCGGGGCCGTGCGGAGCAGCTCGGCGGTGTCGAACTCCGGCTCACCGAAGAAACGCTCCATGCCCTGCGCCTCGAGGGCCACCAGCTCGCGCAGGATGACGCCGGCAGTGGCCTTGGACAGGCCGCCCAGCTCCTTGAGTGCTTCCTTGCCCTCGTCGGCGGTGAGGAACTGGATGACGGCGCGCAGGTCCTTCAAATCCACCAGCTCGAGGTTGTTCTTATCAGCGAAGTGGAATACGAGCTGCAGGCTGGATTCCTGCGTGTCATTGAGCTCCAGGACGCGCGAGAGCAGGATGGGGCCAAAGGACGTGATGGTGGCACGGACCGGGATGCCATCGCCGTCCCCGCCAAGGGCCAGGAACTCCACCGGGAACGTCTTCCCGGACCATGCCTGCCCGATGCTCTCGGTCCGCTTGGCCAGCTTCTCGCTCCCGGGAGCCGCCGTGGCAAGCCCCGAAAGGTCGCCCTTGATGTCTGCCAGGAAAACCGGCACGCCGGCGGTGGAGAGCTGTTCCGCCATCATGTGCAGGGTGACGGTCTTGCCCGTGCCGGTGGCGCCGGCCACGAGCCCGTGCCGGTTCATCATGGAAAGCGGCAGCCGGACCGGCGCGTCCTTGTGCAGTTCGCCGTCGACGATGGCGGCACCCAGCTCGATGGTGGCACCCTCAAGGGCGTAGCCCTTTTGGATGGTGGCTACTTTATCTGCGGTGGACTTGTTGGCCATGCCGCCAGCATAGCGGGAGGTGCTTGGGCGGGATATGTGGACAGCGTCACCGCGCCGGACAGAAATAACCCGGGCCCCGCCGTCGTTGTTCCCAACGTGCCGGACCACCGCGGGCCCGGCAGCTGCGCAACCCCTACGAAAGGCCATCCTGCCGTGACTGTTCCCCTCTCCATCCTCGACCTGGCAACCATCGGCAAGGGCCAGACGGCGGCGGAGAGCTTTGCCGGGAGCGTTGCCATGGCCCAGCTGGCCGAGAAGCTCGGCTACCGCCGCGTCTGGTACGCCGAGCACCACAACATGTCCTCCATCGCGTCGTCGGCCACGTCCGTGCTGATCGCCCACGTCGCCGCGAACACGGACAGCATCAGGCTGGGGGCGGGCGGCGTGATGCTGCCCAACCATTCCCCGCTCACCATCGCCGAGCAGTTCGGCACCCTGGAGACCCTGCATCCGGGCCGGATCGACCTGGGCCTCGGCCGTGCTCCCGGCAGCGACCAGAACACCATGCGCGCCCTGCGCCGTGACCCGCAGTCGGCCGACACCTTCCCGCAGGACGTCCTGGAGCTGCAGGGTTACCTGACGGGGCCTACCCGCGTGCAGGGTGTGGAGGCGACGCCGGGCAGGGGAACCAACGTGCCCCTCTACATCCTGGGTTCCTCCCTCTTCGGAGCGCGGCTGGCGGCCCAGCTGGGGCTGCCTTACGCCTTCGCCTCGCACTTCGCGCCGAATGCGCTGCAGGACGCCGTGTCCCTGTACCGCCGGGAATTCAAGCCGTCGGAGCAGCTGGCCGCACCGCACGTCATCGCCGGGGTCAACGTGGTGGCCGCCGATGCTGCCTCGGACGCCCAGGAGATGCTGCGGGCCACGATGCGGGCACGCGTCTCGCTGTTCTTCGGCGGCGGGCGACAGTTCACCGACGACGAAGCGGACATGATCCTGGACTCGCCGCAGGGACAGCACGTCTCGCAAATGATGAAGTACTCGGCCGTGGGCACCCCTGACGCCGTGCTGGATTACCTGGACGGCTTTGCCCGGCATGCCGACGCCGACGAGCTCATTGTTGCCCACCAGAGCACCGGAACCGCCGAACGGCTTCGCTCCGTGGAGCTCCTCGCGGAGGCGGCGGGCCTAGTGCGCGTCTGACCGGCGCGGCAAGGAAATATTCGCCGGCCTTGTCTGGGAGCGGTGCGACTAAACCCGCAGGTCAGCGCCCGATGCGGAAATGGCGGCCGAATAATTGAGCCCTCAGCGGGCCATTATTTAGACCAATATCTTTTGACTTCGGCCCGGGCGGAACCTAGCTTTAATTTCGCAAGGTCTCAATTTGCGCCTGATTACGGGCCGAACCGCGCCCGCGATTCGGGATGCTCTAAAACTTCCTGCAAATGCAGGTTTCCTGGTGGGGGATATGAAGATCAAATCAACTGCAGCTGCCTTTCTCATGGCCTTCCTCGTGGTCAGTGGATTTGTTGCGGGAACTGCCGTTCCGGCGTCCGCTGCGGGTACCACATACTTTGTGAGCGCCGCCGGCAGCGACAGCAACTCCGGCACATCCAGCACCGCGGCCTGGAGGACGCTGTCCAGGCTCAACCAGGCCGTTCTCAAGCCCGGTGACACCGTCAGGTTCCGCCGGGGTGACACCTTCACCGGCGGCATCGTCACCGCGCAGAGTGGAACCTCCACCGCACCCATTACGCTGAACAGCTACGGCACGGGCAACGCCCCGATCGTCACCGGCGGAAAATCCGGCAACTGCATCAGGATCAACGGCAACTACACCACCGTTGAGGGCCTCCGCGCGGTCGCCTGCGGATATGCCGGGATCAGCGTCACCGGCGACCGCAATACCGTGCGGAACTCCAGCGCGTCCAGCAATGCAGTCGGACTCAAAATCGGCACGGGCTCCGACTTCGGCAAATACGCGGGCAATTCACTGACCAACAACAACGTGATGAACGTGAATACGCCGGGCACTAACTGCGGAACCTCAACCGCCGTGAACTGCAGCGACGACTCGGGGGCTTTTGGGGTGCTGATTAACGGCAGCGACAACGAATTCTCCGGCAACACCGTCAGCGGATCCACCGGCAAGTCCTATGACTACAACCAGGACGGCGGCGCGTTTGAAATCTACAACGGCAACCGCAACAACATTCACCACAACGTATCGCTGGACAACAACAACTTTTCCGAACTTGGAAAGTCCTCGGGAACCGCAGACGGCAACGTGTTCCGGTACAACCTCATCCGCTCAACGTGCGGCGCCAACTGCTCCGAGGCCAAGGGCCTCATTGCCAGGGGAAACGGAACATCGTGGGGCCCCACCAACGGCACCGTCTTTGAATTCAACACCGTTTACCTGACGGGAACCCAGTCGCAGGCGGTCGTGTGCCATGCGACCTGTCCGGCCACGACGGTCATCCGGGCCAACATCCTGGTGGGAGTGAAAAACTCCCTGTGGATCAACGGTTCCGGCTGGACTGAGAAGCAGAACGTGCTGAACGGTCCCACCAACATCACGCCCAACAGTTCGTCAACGACGGCGCCGGCCCGCTTCGCGTATGCCCCGACGGACCTCCGCCTGACCGGCACCAGCCCGGCCATCGACAGGGCCGGCGCCACGCCCTACACCGTGGACCTCATGAAAGCCCCTTCCGTACAGAACGGGGACTGCGCGGGAACGGCCGCCGCTGACGCCGGAGCCTACGAATACGATTCGCCCAACTGCTGATGCCGGCGGGGGAGGGGCCCGCAAAGTTACACAGACGCAATAACCGGGATATTCAGGGGAAACGGCCGCGGCAGAGACTTGAGGAGTCCAAGACCGATTGGGGATAATCCGAAGGATTGCCGCGCATGCCCACTCCGCTGAACCAGACCGTGGCCGACTCCGCACTGCTGACCAAGTCCCTCCCGCTGGGCCTGCTCCGGGCCTTCGTGCAGTCGGAAGCGGCCGACGACGGGCTGACACCCCAGCTGCTTGGCGAACTGAAGATCCTCGCCAGGACCCCCGGGCTGCTGGTTGCCTGTAATTACGGCGGAACGCTGTGTGCCGCCGAAGGCATCTCCACGGAAACGCTGCCGCTGGGCAGCGCGGCCATTGCCCTCCGTGCCCTGGCCGCGCTGCCCAACACGCACGCCGCCGTCATCTCGGGCCGCTCCCTGCGTGACCTGGCCGCCGTCTCCAGGCTTCCCGCCGAGGTGCACCTGGTGGGTTCGCACGGGGCGGAGTTCGACATGGGATTCGCCCACGGGCTGTCCCTGGCCACCGAGTCCGTCCTGCAGCAGGCCAACCAGGCGCTGCTCGAAGCGGTGGGCGCCTATAAGGGCGTCAGCGTCGAACGGAAGCCCGTGGCTGTCTCTGTCCACACCAGGTCCGCCGCCCCGGACGTTGTGGCCAGGTGCGCCGGCAAGGCGGAGGAGGTTGCCCGGGCCCTGGGGCTGTTCTTCATCGTGGACGGCTCCGTCCTCGACCTGTCGGTGCTGCAGCCCGCCAAAGCCGATGCCCTGGACCACCTCCGGGCCCGGCTGGGAGTGAGTGCCGCGCTGTACGCGGGCGACGCCATGAGCGATGAACTGGCCATGGACACGCTGCGCGGCCCGGACATGGGGCTGTGGGTGGGGGACCTGCCGTCGTCGGCCAAACACCGGCTGAAGGATCCGGAATCGTTCGCGCGGGTGCTCGGGATCCTCTTCGAACTGCGCCGCGCCTGGCTTTTCGGCGAGGACGCCGTCGGCCTGGAACGGCACTCCATGATCGGGAACGGCTCCTCCACCGCACTGGTGACACCCGACGCCAAGATCTGCTGGATGAGCCACCCGCTGCCGGACTCGGGCTCGCTCTTTGCCCACATCCTCGGCGGTGACGCGGCCGGGCACTTTTCCGTGGAGCCGGTCAAGGCGTCGAGGGTGCTGGGACAGCGGTACGTGGACAGCACCATGATCGTGGAGACGCGGTGGGCGGACGTCACCGTGACCGACTACCTCGAACCTGCCCCGGAAGGCATCACCAGCCTGGTCCGGGTACTGTCCGGCACCGGCGCGGCACGGATTGTCTTCGCACCGCGGCCGGACTACGCCAATGCGCCCTTCAGCATGGAGGCGCGCGGCAGCGAGGTTCACGTCGTCGGCACCTCCGACCCCATCATCCTCCTGGCACAGGACGTCAGCTTCACCATAACCTCGGACGGGCGGCACGCCACGGCCACTGCCGAGGTCAACCTGCAGCACGGACCGGTGGTCCTCAACCTGCGGTGCGGTGATACGGAGTCCCGGCACCAGGCCGGCGCGGATGAAGCGGTGACGGACGAAGCGGACCGGCGGGCCGCCGTCGCCCATCATTCCCGCCGCTGGGTCCAAGGGCTGACGCTGCCGGGCGTGAAGCCGTCCCTGGTGCGGCGCTCTGCGCTGGTGCTGCGCGCGCTGGTCCATGAGCCCACCGGTGCCGTGCTTGCGGCCCCAACCACGTCCCTCCCGGAGGGAATCGGCGGCACCCGCAACTGGGATTACCGCTACTGCTGGCTGCGCGACGGTTCCATGACCGTGAACGCCCTGGTTGATCTGGGGTCAACGGCGGAAGCCGACGGATTCCTCAGGTGGCTGACCGGCATCCTTGCCAACGCCCCCGGACCGGAGTGGCTGCATCCGCTGTATTCCGTGACCGGTGCACCGCTGTCCACGGAGGCGATCATTGAGAGCCTGCCAGGATATGCGGGCTCGCGTCCCGTGCGGATCGGCAATGCCGCGGACCATCAGGTCCAGCTGGATGTGTTCGGCCCCATAGCAGAGCTCATCCACGGGCTGAGCGAGTCCCGGGGATCGCTGGCGGACGCGCACTGGGAGCTGCTGGTCCAGATGGCCGGCGCCGTGCTGGCGCGGTGGCATGAGGCCGATCACGGCATCTGGGAGGCTCGCCGCGCACCGCGGCACCACGTCTACACCAAGGTGATGTGCTGGGTCACGCTGGACCGGGCCCTGCGCACTGCCGCACGCCATGGCCGTAGCCCCGGGCCCTCCTGGGCGGAGACGGCCGCGACCATCAGGGAGGAAGTCCTCCGCGAGGGCTGGGACGACAGTTCCGCGTCCTACACCGTGGCCTACGACAGCCCCGACCTTGACGCCGCGGTCCTGCACATCGGGCTGTCCGGCCTGCTCGACGTCGGCGACCAGCGGTTCCTGGACACCGTCACCGCCGTGGAGCGGGAACTCCGGGTGGGCCCCACGGTCTTCCGGTACAAGTACGACGACGGCCTGCCGGGTCTGGAGGGCGGGTTCCACATCTGCACCACCTGGCTGATCGAGGCGTACGTGGCGGTGGGACGGATCGCCGACGCCTGGGACCTCTTTGACCAGCTGGTCAACCTGTTCGGGCCCACCGGGCTGCTTCCGGAGGAGTACGATCCGGGCACCGAGACGCATTTGGGGAACCATCCGCAGGCGTACTCACACCTCGGGTTCATCCGCTGCGCCCGGCTCCTGGACCGGCACCAGCGGAGCTGAACCGGGAAGCCCTACGCCCGGGAAGCTGCGAAGATCTCCGGTGCCCGGCCCTCTCCGGTGGCGAGGTCCGCGAGGATCCGGCCCACCACCGGCGTGAACTTGAAGCCGTGGCCGGCGAAGCCCGCCCCGATGACCACGGGCCCGATCCGGTCCAGCACGAAGTTGTGGTCCGGCGCGGTGGTGTAGGTGCAGCTGATGTCGGTCATCGCGTCGGCGTCCACGCCGGGCAGCCAGTCCCTCGCATACTGCTGGAGTGCGGCGCGCTGCCGGGGTTCGGGCAGGTAGGACCTCCGGTCCGGATCCACCACGGGCCCCACTCCGTGCCAGCCCGCCTTGACGCCCTCGCCGGGGGTCAGCATGCCGTACACGGGGGAGTAGAAGTTCGCGTAGTCCGCGCCCTCGCCGGGGAAGTGGTTGAATCCCGGCCAGGAGGCGCCGTCGTCCGTGATCCCGAAGTGGGCCGGCTGCTCCTGCGTGACCGTCAGCCGCGGGGTCATGACCGAGCCGGCGAGCAGCTTGGAAGTCCAGCCGCCGGCGGTGACCACCGCCTGCCGGGCGGTGAGCACCTCGGTCCGGCCGTCGTCGTCCACGGTGAGCCGGACGCCGTCGTCGAGTATTTCCAGCCCCACCACCTTCACGCCGTGCCTGATTGCCGCGCCGTTCCGTGCGGCGAGCCGCTGGAACGCCGGCAGGGCGGCCTCGGGGTTGAGCTGGCCGCCGTCGGGCATGTGGAGCACCTGGCGGTCGAAGCGGATGCCCCGCCAGCGCTCGCCGGCTTCGGCGAGCGGAACGAAGTCCGCCCGCAGGCCGGCACTGTTCAGTGCTGCATGGATCTCGCCGAGGCGCGGGTCCGGGCCGTGATTGACGACGCCGGTGCGCGCCAGCAGCCGTTCGCCGCTCTCGTTTTCGAGCTCGGCCCAGAGCTTCAGCGCTTCGGCCAGCATGGCGACGTATTCGGGCTCGGCGTAGGAGAGGCTCAGGTTCCGGGTGGCGCCGTGCGAAGCGCCCTTCAGGTGGCCGGGCGCGAACTGCTCGAGCAGGGTCACGTCGCGGCCGCGTGCGGCCAGTGCCCAGGCGGCGGCGGAACCCATGGCTCCGCCTCCGATGATCACGGTGTCCAGGGTGGTGTTCAAGGTTTCCTCCAGTTCATGCGGCAGCCGCGGGGCGGTCGGGGATGAGGCGGCGGCTACGCCAGCAGCAGGGCCACGCCGATCATCGCAGGCACGGCGACGATCGTGGTGATCAGAACGGTGTCCTTCGCCACCGTGAGACCGGCCTTGTAGCGGCTCGCGGCGACAAACACATTCTGCGCCGTTGGCAGGGCGGACGTCACCACGACGGCGAACAGGTCAGCGCCGTCCAGCCCGAGGGCGAAGCGCGCAAAGACATAGGCAATGGCGGGGTGCACGAAGAGCTTGAAGCCGCTGGCCAGCAGGGCATCGGTTCGCCGGCCGGCATCTGCCTGCAGCGGCTTTGACCCGTTCAGGCTCATGCCGAAGGCCATCAGCATGGCCGGAATCGCGGCGCCGCCGATCAGATGGATGGGCTCCAGAAGCAGCGGCGGGACCTGGAAGCCTGTGCCGGCGACCAGCAGGCCAAGGGCGGAACCGACGATCATGGGGTTCTTCAGGATCAGCATCACGAACCGCAGCGGCGTGGTCCGGTGCGAGCTGGTGGTGGCATCGAGGGCCATGAGGAACATCGGAGTGAAGAACGCCAGCTGGAAGATCAGCAGGGGAGCGACATGGCTGGCATCACCGAGGACGTACACGGCGATCGGGATGCCCAGGTTGGCGGAGTTGGCCAGCGAGGCGCTCATGGAGGACATCAGTGATTCCGGAACGGTGCGCTTGAGCAGGAACCGGACGATGACAAAAAACAGGACGGCTGTGCTCACGGCACCCACTGCCGCCACGAGCAGCGGTGCGGCGAACACCTCGCGCAGGCTTGCCCGGCTCAGCGTCTCGAAAAGCAGCGCGGGGCTGGCCACGAAGAAGGTCAGCCCGCTTAGGACCTGCCGGGCATTCTCGCCGAGGATCCTGCGCCGGCCCACGAACATGCCCACCAGAATGATGGACCAGACCACGAAAAAGCCTGCGAGGACGCCTAGCACGTCGTTGCCGTTAAGGGCAGGCTGAGGCAGGGGGTGGCGTCCACCATCCCAGCCTAATCATATTTATTCGGCCGCGGTTGCCCTTGTGGCAGGGATCTCGTGGCCGCTAGCTCAGCGTTATTAGCTCAGCGCGGCGTTGTTGAGCGCGAACGGCGGCCGCAGCAGTCCCGGCGTGAGGCCCTCGGCGGGGTCATTGCCGAGCTGGATGATGCGGTTGTCCTTGTCCACATGGACAACCCTGGGCTCGTACGCCTTGGCTTCCTCGGTGGTCATCTGCGCGTAGGTGATCAGAATGACGGTGTCGTTCTCGTGCACCAGGTGCGCCGCGGGGCCATTGATCCCGATGACGCCGGAACCGCGCTCGCCGGCGATGGTGTAGGTCTCGAGCCGGGCACCGTTGGTGACGTCCACAATGGCAACGAGCTCGCCGGGCAGGATGTCGGCAGCGTCGAGCAGGTCCAGGTCAACGGTGACCGAACCCACGTAGTGCAGGTCCGCGTGCGTGACGGTGGCCCGGTGGATCTTGGACTTAAACATTGTGCGATTCATAACGTCAACAGTCTAACGCCGGGGTCAACGCTTGGCTGTGAGCCAGGGAACACCCCGCTACACCGGTTCCCCGCCGGCCGCCGCTCCTTCAGTTGCGGGCGTTGCTGGTGCAATGGGGGCCGCTGCCGGGGCGCCGGAGGCGTCCGCTCCCGTGTCGATTTCCTGGGCGGCCGCAATGGACGCGGCGGTGGAGGCGAGGATCTCGCGGGCCGCGAGGATGGCCGGCCGCTGCGCGCCGGAGCGCCGAACGGAGGTGAAGACCGTCCGCCTCGGCTTGCCGGGAAGGTCCAGCAGCTGGGCTGTGGTTCCCCGGCCGGTCCACACCAGGTCCGGCATCAGGGCGACGGCGTTTCCCGACTCGATCAGGCGGATCTGGGCCTGGAGGTCTGCGGTTTCAAAGCGGACATCGGGCTCGAAGCCTGCGCTCCGGCAGGCCTGCTCGGCCCAGTGGCGCGACGCCGCTCCGCGCGGTTCCATGACCCAGGGCATCTCCGCCGTGTCAGCGAGGGAGCCGACTTTCGCCCGGCCCTCGGCTGCCGGCGGGACGGCGAGGCGGATGGCGTCACTCGTGAGGCGTACACGGTCCAGTTCGGGGTAGCGCGGCGCGGCGTGGCCCGGGTACTGCTCGGCGATGACCAGGTCGAAGTCGCGCGCCCACGTCTCATGCAGCGCCGTCTCGGGCTCGCGCTGGGTCATTTCGATCCGGACGTCGGGGTAGCTCGCGGCGAGCCGGGTCAGCGCGTCCGGCATCAGCGCCAGCGCGGCGGACTGGAAGACGGCGATCCGTACCGTGCCGGAGACCGTGGTCAGGGATGCGGCCAGGTCCGCCTCGGCCTGCTCCAGGGTTTCCAGCAGATGGGCCGTGTGCGCCACCAGAACCTCGGCCTGCGGGGTCAGCTGCACGCGGCGGCCGGTTTTCCTGAGCAGTTCCACCCCCACTTCCTTCTCAAGCAGGGCCAACTGTTGGGAAACTGAGGATGGACTGTACTGCAGGGCTGCTGCCACCTCGGCGAGCGTGCCCCGGATCTTCAGCTCGCGGAGCAGCCTCAACCGGCGAACATCAAGCATGAACTGTTCCTTGGGTTGCACAAATGAATAGTCGGACTAACGAATACTGGTTAGAAGTATGCACTTTATCTAATGCAACACTGCTTGCATACTGAACAGATTGAGTTACCCCCATCACAGGGCGAAATGATGGGGCCGCACCTACGCAGGAGTCCCGATGAGTACAACAGATCCCTCGCAGTCAATCTTGAGGCGCAAGCCCATTGACGACATCGAGGTAGAGAACAAGCACAGCGGCCTATTCAAGTCCCTCGGACTCTGGCAGTTGACCGCCATCGGCGTCGGCGGCATCATCGGCGTCGGCATCTTTTCACTGGCGGGACTGGTGGCGCACGGCAGCGAGGGTACGCCGGGCGTTGGACCTGCTGTGCTGATTTCCTTCCTGATCGCCGGCCTGGCCTCGGCTGCCGCGGCGCTTTCCTATGCCGAGTTCGCCGGCATGATCCCGCGCGCCGGCTCGGCATACACCTACGGCTACGTGGCGCTGGGCGAAATCATCGGCTGGTTCATCGGCTGGGACCTGCTGCTGGAATACATCGCGATCGTGGCCGTGGTGGCCATCGGCATTTCCGGCTACTTCGACGCGTTCCTGTCCGGTATCGGGATCCACATGCCCGCCTGGATGACGTCCACCGTGGATGAAGGCAAGGGCGGCATCATCAACATCCCCGCCATCCTCGTCTGCCTGCTGGTTACCTGGATCCTCTCGCGCGGCACCAAGACGTTCGGCCGGTTTGAACTGATCGCCGTCGCCATCAAGGTTGTCCTGATTCTGTTCATCATTGGGCTGGGCGTCTTCTACATCAACACCCAGAACTTCAACCCGTTCATGCCCAGCGGCTTTGGACCCGTCCTGGCCGGCTCGGCCACCGTGTTCTTCGCCGTGTTCGGGTACGACGCCATGAGTACCGCAGCTGAAGAGGCAACCGACGGCAAGAAGCACATGCCCAAGGCCATCGTCCTGTCCCTCATCATCGCCATGCTGCTCTACGTTGCCGCCACCCTCGTGCTCACCGGCATGCAGAACTACAAGGACATCGATCCGGCCGCCGGGTTCGCCTCGGCGTTCCAGGGCGTCGGCCTTCCCGTCATCGCCACCATCATTTCTGTGTTCGCCGTGCTGTCCATCCTCACCGTGATGCTCACGTTCCTTCTCGGCGTCACCCGCGTGTGGTTCTCTATGAGCCGCGACGGCCTCCTCCCCGGCTGGTTCTCGAAGACCGACCGGCACGGCACCCCGCAGCGCGTGACCTGGATCGCCGGTATTGCGTCGGCGCTACTGGCCGGCGTGTTCCCCATCAAGGCCGTCGCCGACCTCACCAACATCGGTATCCTCGCCGCGTTCGTGGTGGTCTGCGTTTCCGTGATCATCTTCCGCTACACCAAGCCGGAGGCGCCGCGGACCTTCCGCCTGCCGCTGATGCCCGTGGTACCCGCCTTCGGTGTGCTGGCCTCCGCCTTCCTGATGTTCCAGCTGCACTGGGAAACCTGGCTGCGCTTCGGCGTCTGGCTCGTGATCGGCCTGGTGATTTACTTCGGCTACGGCAAGCGCCACTCCCTGATGAACCCCAACAGCCCGCGGCACAACGAGGCAGTGGAGATGCACACGCCTGTGTAGGCCCCGGCCGTTTTGCCCATACCCGCGAACCCTTCCGCACCCCAGGTGCGGGAGGGTTTGCCGTTTGGCGACGGTATCTGAGGAAGGGTTTGGGTTCCGACGGCGAAAGCTGAGGACGCGTCGGGTGACAGGCGGCGGGAGCTGAGGACGCGTGTTGGGTCCCCAACGCTTCCTCAGATCCTGCCGGCAATCCTGTGACCCTTCCTCAGATTTTGCGGCTTTTTGGCGGACCCTTCCGCAGGCCGGCCGGGACGTTCGGTCGGGCGCGCGCCGCCATTCCAGAACGATCGTTATTTCTAATGTGTATTGCTCAGGAAAGATCGCTTTATCTTAAGGGAGGCCAGGCTCATACTGATGAATAAGAGGATCACATCGCATTGAAAGAACGAGGAAAGCAATGACCAACACCGCAACGGATCACCGCGTGCAGGCAGGCAAGGGCGCCGCTGTCACCGGCACCGTCGCCACCCCCTCGGCAGGGTCCGACGTCGCCGAAGCGACGGCCCTTGCCACCGACGCAGTCGCCCTCGTCCGCCGCTGGCTGACCGAAGCCGGCAAGTTTCCCGTGGACGCTTCCGCCGAGCAGCTCGCCGGCGTCCTTAAGGACCCGAACGGCCTGGACTTCACCGTGGGCTTCGTGGATGGCGTGGTCCGTCCCGAGGACCTGCACGTAGCAGCCCGCAACCTCGCCGCCCTCGCCCCGAAGGTCCCCGCCTTCCTGCCCTGGTACATGCGCAAAGCTGTCCAGGCCGGCGGTGTCATGGCCCCGGTCCTGCCGCAGGTTGTCATCCCGGTGGCCCGCAAGGTCCTTCGCGAAATGGTTGGCCACCTCATCGTTGACGCCACGGACTCCAAGCTGGGCCCCGCCATCGCCAAGATCCGCAAGGACGGCATCAAGCTCAACGTCAACCTGCTCGGCGAGGCTGTCCTGGGCGAGCACGAGGCCTCCCGCCGGCTCGAAGGCACCCACACGCTGCTGGCCCGCCCCGATGTGGACTACGTCTCCATCAAGGTGTCCTCCACGGTGGCCCCGCACTCAGCCTGGGCCTTCGACGAAGCCGTGGAGCACGTCGTCGAGAAGCTCACCCCGCTGTTCGCCCGCGCCGCCTCCTACGCCACCGCCGGGCAAAAGGCCAAGTTCATCAACCTGGACATGGAGGAGTACAAGGACCTGGACATGACCATCGCGGTCTTCACCCGGATCCTGGACAAGCCCGAGTTCAAGAACCTGGAAGCAGGCATCGTGCTCCAGGCCTACCTTCCCGACGCGCTCGCCGCCATGATCCGGCTGCAGGAATGGGCGGCCGCCCGCCGCGCAGACGGCGGCGCGGCCATCAAGGTCCGCGTGGTCAAGGGCGCCAACCTTCCCATGGAGCAGGTCGAGTCCTCGCTGCATGACTGGCCGCTGGCCACCTGGGGCACCAAGCTCGACTCGGACATCAACTACAAGCGCGTCATCAACTACGCACTGCACCCGGACCGGATCGGCAACATCCGGATCGGCGTCGCCGGCCACAACCTGTTCGACATCGCCTTCGCCTGGCTGCTGGCCAAGCAGCGCGGCGTCGAGTCGGGCATCGAGTTCGAAATGCTCCTGGGCATGGCCCAGGGCCAGGCCGAAGCCGTGAAGAAGGACGTCGGCTCCCTGCTGCTCTACACACCGGTGGTGCACCCGGCCGAATTCGACGTCGCCATCGCCTACCTGATCCGCCGCCTCGAAGAGGGCGCCAGCCAGGAAAACTTCATGTCCGCCGTCTTCGAGCTCAGCGAGAACGAAGGGCTGTTCGAGCGCGAAAAGCAGCGCTTCCTGTCCTCCCTGAAAGAGCTCGACGACGAAGTCCCGCCGCCTAACCGCCTGCAGAACCGCAGCCACCCGGCAGAGCTGATGCCCCGCACCGGCTTCCAGAACACCCCGGACACGGACCCGTCCCTGCCGGCGAACCGCGACTGGGGCCGGGCCATCCTGGACCGCGTCCCGGCGTCCACGCTGGGCAACGCGTCCGTCGAGGCAGCCACCATCAACGATGCGGCCACCCTCAACACGGTGATTGAAACCGCCGTCGAAAAGGGCAAGGCGTGGGGTGCGCTGTCCGGCGCCGAGCGTGCCGAAATTCTGCACCGCGCCGGTGACGTCCTCGAGGCCCGCCGCGCGGAACTGCTCGAGGTCATGGCCAGCGAGACCGGCAAGACCATCGACCAGGGCGACCCCGAGGTCAGCGAGGCCGTGGACTTCGCCCACTACTACGCCGAATCCGCCCGCAAACTCGACGACGTCGACGGCGCCACCTTCGTTCCGGCGAAGCTCACCGTGGTGACGCCGCCGTGGAACTTCCCGGTGGCCATCCCCGCCGGTTCCACGCTCGCGGCACTCGCCGCCGGCTCCGCCGTCGTGATCAAGCCCGCCAAGCAGGCCCGCCGCAGCGGCGCCGTGATGATCGAGGCACTGTGGGAGGCCGGCGTCCCGCGCGACGTGCTCACCATGGTGCAGCTGGGCGAACGCGAGCTCGGTCAGCAGTTGATCTCCCACCCCGCCGTGGACCGCGTGATCCTCACCGGCGGTTACGAGACCGCCGAACTGTTCCGTTCCTTCCGGAAGGACCTGCCGCTCCTGGCGGAAACCAGCGGCAAGAACGCCATCATCGTCACCCCCAGCGCAGACCTGGACCTCGCCGCGAAGGACGTTGCCTACTCCGCCTTCGGCCACGCCGGGCAGAAGTGCTCGGCTGCTTCCCTGGTGATCCTGGTGGGCTCCGTGGCCACCTCGAAGCGGTTCCACAACCAGCTGATCGACGCCGTGACCTCCCTGAAGGTGGGCTACCCGCAGGACCCCACCAGCCAGATGGGTCCGATCATCGAACCGGCGAAGGGCAAGCTGCTCAACGCCCTGACCACGCTCGGCGACGGCGAGAACTGGGCCGTCGAGCCGCGCAAACTCGATGACACCGGCCGGCTCTGGAGCCCGGGCGTGCGCTACGGCGTCAAGCGCGGATCCTACTTCCACCTCACCGAGTTCTTCGGCCCAGTCCTCGGCGTGATGACCGCTGACACCCTGGAAGAGGCCATCGCCATCCAGAACCAGATCGAGTACGGCCTCACCGCCGGCCTGCACTCCCTCAACACCGACGAACTCGGCGTGTGGCTGGACACCATCCAGGCAGGCAACCTCTACATCAACCGCGGCATCACCGGCGCCATCGTGCAGCGGCAGCCCTTCGGCGGCTGGAAGAAGTCGGCGGTTGGCGCCGGCACCAAGGCGGGCGGCCCGAACTACCTCGCCGGCCTCGGTGACTGGGCCAGCGCCGAGAGCACCCACGGCACCGCTGCGGGCATCGCCAACCGCCGGGTCCAGCGGCTCGTGGACGCCGTGAAGGGCGAACTGAGCGCCGCCGACACCGAGGCGCTGCAGCGGGCGCTCGGTTCCGACGCCCTCGCCTGGGCGGACGAATTCGGCACCGCCAAGGACGTTTCGAACCTGAGCGCCGAGCGGAACATCTTCCGCTACCGTGCGCTGCCGGTCACCGTCCGGCTGTCCGACGGCGGATCCCTCCGGGCGCTCGTCCGTACAGTAGCCGCCGGCGTACTTGCCGATGCCCCGCTCACCGTCTCCTCCGGCGTCGAACTGCCCGCCCAGCTGCGTGCGGTGCTCACCGGACTGGACATCCCCGTGACGGTGGAGGACGACGCCGCGTGGCTGGCTTCCGCGGGCCGTCTCGCCGCGGCGGGCAAGCTGTCCGGCGGACGCATCCGCCTGATCGGCGGCTCGGCGTCCGACCTCGCCGAAGCCACCGGCGGCCGTCCGGACCTCGCCATCTATGCCCACGAGGTGACGGAAGCCGGCCGCGTTGAGATGCTGCCGTTCCTGCACGAGCAGGCCGTCAGCATCACCGCGCACCGGTTCGGCACGCCGAACCACCTCTCCGATTCACTGATCTAAGGCACGTGTAAGGCAAAAGAACGGGCGGGCACCCACCAGGTGCCCGCCCGTTCTTTTTGCCTGTTGCTGCTTAACCCAAATACCAGCCGGGTGGAGCCCATGAGGCGGGAACGCTGTGTGCGGAAAAGTCCTCGCAGCGGGTGCAGGTGTACGCGACTTCGCCCAGCTTCCGGACGGTGCCGTCCTGGCGGTACCTGGCCGGCACGAAGGACTCGAGGTAGATGAACTCGTCTGTTCCGCACTTTTCGCAGTTCGGCTGGCCGACGTATTCGGCGTCCATGGTCATGGAGTGGCGGGTGTAGCGGGGGTTTGCGGCTGTGGTCACGGCGTACCTATCCCGGGCACACGGGCGTCCTTGCCAAGCATGTCCGTTTTCGAAACCTGTGTGTTGACAGCCGCTGCATGACCGCAACAGTCACAGCATAAGCCAGCTGCGAACCGTTATCAATCATTTTTCCTGCCGCAGCGGCTCAAACCGGCTTCTTCAGGGTCCTTCCCATGATGGCCTGGGTCAGGGCGTCGATGACCTCGGCGTTGGCCAGCGGGTTCCTGATCAGCGTGAAATCAACGTCCCCCACCGGGGGCAGTTCGAAGCGGCGGGTGATGACTTTCAGGTCCTCGGGCACCAGCGAGGACGGCATCACGGCCACGCCGATGCCGGCGCGGACGGCGGCCAGTACGCCGCTGATCTGCTTGGTGGTGCACGTGATGCGCCACGTCCGGCCCACGGATTCCAAGGCGTCGATGGCAAGCTTGCGGCTCAGGCTGGGCGCCGGATAGGCGATCAGCGGGACGGGATGGCCCGGCTCGAGTGCGGTCTGTTCCAGGCCCACCCAGGAAAAGGTGTCGTGCTGGACCACGGTGCCGTCCTTGGCGCCGGCAACCCATTTCACGAAGACAAGGTCCAGCTGGCCGGAATTCAGCCGCTTGTACAGCTGGTCGCTCTGGCCGACGGTGAGCTCGAGGTTGATCTGCGGGTAGATCTGGCGGAACTCACGCAGGATGCGCGGCAGGCCGGTAATGGCGAGGTCGTCAGCGGTGCCGAAGCGCAGCCGCCCGCGCATGGCGGAGCCGGAAAAGTAGCGGGCGGCGGCGTCGTGGGCGGCGAGGATGCTGCGGGCGAAGCCGGCCATGGCATCGCCGTTGTCCGTCAGCCTGACATCCCTCGTGTCCCGGCTGATGAGCGTCCGCTTCGCGGCAGCCTCGAGTTTGCGGACGTGCTGGCTGACCGTGGGCTGGGCCAGGCCCAGCCGTTCTGCCGCCTTGGTGAAACTGAGCGTTTCCGCGACGGCGAGGAAGGAGCGGAGCTGGGCCGGTTCGAACATGCGTCCTCCTGAGCCTGGGCAGTCATTACGAACAGCAATGATACTTATAGGAGCAATACTCTTCCACAATCAGAGCCAACAGCCATAGCGTTGAGGACATCCCCGCCGGCCCGCTCACCTGAGGAACCTCTGTGACACCCCCACCGCCGCCACTGGCCACCGTCACCCAGCCCGTCGCCGTCGTCAGTGAACGCCTTCCGTGGCGGCACACCTTCATCTCACTCCGGGTTCCCAACTTCAGGCTCTTCGCCGCCGGCCACTTCATTGCCGTGATCGCCATCTGGATGCAGCGCATCGCCCAGGACTGGCTGGTGCTCCAGCTCTCCGGCTCGGTCACCGCCGTCGGCATCACCGTGGCACTGCAGTTCCTGCCGTCGCTGGTGCTGGGACCGTGGGGCGGAATGGTCGCGGACCGGTTCTCCAAGCGGAGGATCCTCATACTGTGCCAGTCCGCCGCGGCTGTTCTGGCCGCTGCGCTCGCTGGCCTGGCGCTTACCGGGAGGATCGAGGTGTGGCACGTCTACACCATCGCGCTGGTCCTCGGCCTGGTCACCGTGCTGGACCAGCCCGCCCGGCAGGTTTTTGTCCACGAACTGGTGGGGCCCCGGTTCCTGCGCAACGCCATCAGCGTGAACTCGACGACGTTCCAGCTGGGCGGCCTGATCGGTCCCGCGATCGCCGGGGTGCTGCTGACCGCCGTCGGCGCCGGCTGGGCCTTTGCCGCCAACGCCGCCGCGTGCTGCTCCACCGTGGCCATGCTCCTGCTGCTGCGCCGCGACGAGCTGTTCGTCAGCGCGCCTGCGCCCAAGTCCAAAGGCATGCTGCGCGAGGGGCTGCGGTATGCGCTGAGCAAGCCCACCATCTACTGGCCGTGGCTCATGGTGGGCTTCATCTCGGTGTTCGCCATGAGCCTGCCGGTGCTGCTCGCCGCCTTCGCGGACCGGGTGTACGGCATCGGTGCGGGCGGTTACGGCATGCTGAATGCCCTCGTGGCGCTCGGGGCGCTGACCGGGGCGGTCGCCTCGACCCGGCGCCGGCAGCTCCGGCTGCGCTCGGTGGTCCTGGCGGCCGGCATGTACGGGCTGATGCTGTGCCTTTCGGCCGCCGTCCCCACCCTGCCGCTGTTCGGCGCCGCGCTGGTGCTGTGCGGATTCTGGTGCCTGATGTTCCTCACCGCGTCCAACCAGCTGGTGCAGACAAGCTCCAACATGAGCATCCGGGGCCGCGTGATGAGCCTGTACATCATGGTGCTGATCGGCGGCCAGGCGCTGGGCGGCCCCATGATCGGGTTCATCGCCGAACACCTGGATCCGCACGCCGGGCTGCTGGTGGCCGGAGGGGTGCCGGCGCTCGCCGCGGTGACTGTCGCCGTCGTGCTTGCCCGCAAAGGGGAGCTGACGCTCAAGGTGGACCTGCGGAACCGCCGGGGACTGCTGCGGGTGGTGCGCCGGGCGGCGTGACGCCGCAGGCGACGCGAAGGGCGGAGTGGAGCGGCTGACGGGAATCGAACCCGCGTATCAAGCTTGGGAAGCTAGCGCTCTACCATTGAGCTACAGCCGCAGTCGCACCGGAAAAGCCCGGGGCAGAACCTAGCTTAGCGCAGTTGTGCGGCCGCTCCGGCCATCTGGATCCCGAGTCTGCGCGCGTCGCCCAACCCGTCCGCGGGGCCACCCCGTAACTGTTCGGTAAAGGCCCGGGCGGTGCGCGGCCGTGGACCGGCGCAGGTGGCTATTCTGAATCTCGTTAGCTGCGGTACAGGGGAAACGGGCTACGCAAGGCAGGCCCGACGACGGACAAAGGATCCCCATGGCAGGTGCAGAACACGAGGTCCTCGTTGCGCGCGACGCCATGACGGTTTATTCATTCCTCCTGGACGGCCGGAACCTGCCCAGCTGGCAGGCCGGCGTCCGGAGCGCGGTGCTCAGTTCGGGCAGCGCCGGCAGCGTGGGTGCCAGATACCAGGTGACCATGGACGGGCCCCGTGGACGCCCCGTGGCACGCGATTACGAGATCACCCATGCGCGGCCCGGTGCCGAAATCCAGTTCCAGGTGGTGGCCGGCCCGTCCCTCGTGCGCGGCGGCTTCTACCTCAGCACCGAGGGCGCCGGAACCCGGGTGCGGTTCGCGCTGGAGGCGCCCTCGAAGGGTTTACGGAGCTTCGTCCGCCCGGCATACCGGGGCAGGCTCCGGACGGTGGTGGGCCAGCTGTCGAGGCTCCCGGGCGTCATGGAAGAACGCACGACGGCGGGTTGAGACCCCGCTCCAGCTGGGAGTTTTTGTCCAGATACCGCGAGTTAGAGCGCCTTCTGAGGCGAATATCTGTACAAAAACTCCACGGGTTGGTGTGCCGCGTGCTTACTGGGCCAGCCGCTGGCCCGTCCATGTTCCGGGGATGGCCGACGGCGGCGACAGGACTCCGCCGTCGAGGTTCCAGTACTGCACGGGGCCGGCCTGCCCGACGGTTCCGGTGCGCTGCAGGACCAGGCCGCCGGAATAGTCGCCGGTGACGCCGCGCAGTGCGCGGATCGCCGCCACGTCGCCCCACCCGCTGGCGACCAGTGTCCTCGCTTCGGCTTTGGGTGACGGGCCGCCTGATCCACGGTAGAGCAGCACGTTCCCGTCGGACTGGCGGGCCAGCAGATCCTGGAAACCGTCGCCGTCGTAATCCACCATGGCGAGCCGTGTTGCAGCGACGCCGGACGCGATGAGGGTCCGGTCAACCAGGTCACCCGCACCCCGGTTGGGGTAGAGCCAGAGGTTCCCCGCCGTATCGAGGGCCAGGAGCTGAGGAAGCCGGTTCGTGGAACACCATCCGCCGACTGCCAGCGTCATGTCAGCCCAGCCGGACTGCCCCAGCGTGACCGGCGGCAGGAACCCGCCTGTGAGCTGCCCGGGGTGCAGGGTCAGGCGGCCGTCCGACCATTGCGCCAGCACATCGAACACGCCGTCCCGGTCCCAGTCGGTAACGAAGACCTGCCGCACCGCCGCGAACCCGGAGCCAATCGTTTCGGCGGGACCGAACAGGCCGGCCCCCAGTGCGGGCCGGTTGAGGAGCTGCCCCTGGGAGTCCACGGACACGATGTCCGCCGCGCCCTTGATGGATGCCGTGGCCAGGTCCAATGTGGGCGGCATGTGTTTGACCAGGGGCTCGCACACATCGGCCGGCTGCACGGGAACGGAGGTGCTGCCGCCCGGAGCGGCCGTGGTGCCGGCGGGCAGTGCCGTGTAGCCGAAGAAATTCACCACGCCCCACATGGTGTAGCGGTTAGGGGTGGTCTGCCAGTTTCCGTCGGTGAAGGTGATGCCGATGCCGACGACGTTGAACCTGGGGTCCGTGAGGATGGCGTTGTGGGCCGGCGACCCCTTCCACCACTCGACGAGCTGCGCGGCGTCGCGGTCCCAGCGGACGGCAATGACCTCGCCGGCACCGTTGTTGGGGCTCAGCGCGCGGGCATCAGTCCAGAAGTTCGCGCGGTGTTCAATGACCTCCCGGGAGGCGATGCTGTCCGACCATTCCTGGGCCAGGCTGGCCACTGTTGCGTGGTACTTGACGGCCGGCAGGCCCAGGGACGCCCGGTAGGTGTTGATGGCGTTGAAGACGGCGGTCACCTGGGCGGCGTTGCTGTCCGGCACCAGGGCCTGCGTTGTCAGCAGGCCCTTGGCGGCGGCGCCTGTTTCCGTCCGGGCCGTGTATGGCGGTGCGGCGAACGCGTCCGCAGGAGCTGAGAGCGGCGGGATGGAGGCTGGTTCGGGCGGTCCAGCTTGCGGGGCGGCTTGTGCGGAGGGTGCTGAGGAATGGATGGCCTGCACCGGGGCTGGGTTGGGCGCCGATTGGGCAGGCGCGACTTGGGCGCGCGGCGCGGCGCCGGCTGAACCGGTGGGTGGAAGCTTGGGTGAGAGTGTCCCGGTGGCCGTCCCGCCGTCGTCGGGCGTGGCCGGGGCTTCTGCAGAGGCGGCCGGCTGAGCGGCGCCCGCGCCCGACACTGCGTCCGGTGCGGCGGCAGTGGTGCCCGGTGCGGCGGCAGCGTTGCCCGGCATGGCGGCAGCGGCCGCCGAACCGCCGTCAGTCGCCACGGTTGGCAGGCCGCCCGCCGCGGGCGTCACCAGCGCGAGGGCGCAGGCGAGTGCAACAGCGGCCTTGGCCGCAATCCTGTTCAAAATATCCCCAGCTCTACTTCTGACCGTGTGACGTGAGACCGTCGGCCGGATTGTTCACGCAACACTAGCGGCAGGGCAGGGGAGCGGCAATGGTATTTTTGAGGGTGTGCTGATCTCTGACCGCGACATTCGTGCCGAAATTGATTCCGAACGGATCGTCCTCGATCCGTTCGAAGCCGCGATGGTCCAGCCGTCCTCGGTGGATGTCCGGATTGACCGCTTTTTCCGGCTCTTCGACAACCACAAGTACGCCCACATCGACCCTGCCGAAGAGCAGCCAGAGCTGACCCGGCTGGTGGAGGTGGAGGAGGGCGAACCGTTCATCCTGCACCCCGGCGAGTTCGTGCTCGGCTCCACGTATGAAACCGTCACGCTGCCGGACGACATCGCCGCGCGCCTCGAAGGCAAATCCTCGCTCGGCCGCCTCGGCCTGCTGACGCACTCCACGGCGGGCTTCATCGACCCCGGTTTCTCCGGACACGTCACCCTGGAACTGTCCAACATGGCCACGCTGCCCATCAAGCTCTGGCCCGGCATGAAGATCGGCCAGCTCTGCTTCTTCCGGCTGTCCTCCGCCGCCGAATTCCCTTACGGGTCCGGCGAGTACGGCAACCGCTACCAGGGCCAGCGCGGGCCCACCGCAAGCCGCAGCCACCTGAACTTCCACCGCACGGACATTTAGCGGGCGCGTTTTGCGCCGAGACGTGAGATCTCGGCGCTTAGCGGCTTCCTAAGTGCCGAGATCTCACGTCTCGACGGCGGCCCGCTCTCATGACTGTTCCTCCACACTGGGGATAACCGCGAATGACCTCGCCTGACGTGCACACAATGGCGCATGAGAAAGCCGCCGCCACTTCCCGCCGCGCTCACCGGCAGGTCC
Source organism: Arthrobacter sp. NPDC056727 (assembly GCF_042790555.1). Taxonomy (NCBI): domain Bacteria; kingdom Bacillati; phylum Actinomycetota; class Actinomycetes; order Micrococcales; family Micrococcaceae; genus Arthrobacter; species Arthrobacter sp. NPDC056727. Next base: position 29,141 of record NZ_JBHTZA010000026.1, read on the forward strand.
TTCACCCTTGATGAACAGCGTGCTGCAGGTGTGGCCGCGCAACGTGCCTGGCGCAGCGATCTTCGGGTAGCGAGCCGGGGTGTGCGGGTGCCGTGGGATGCCGAACAGGACTTCGCACACACTTGCCGGCTGCTGTCCGGCCTCTGTCCGTCAACCGCCTGCTGCCTGGGGACTGCCGGCCGCCTGTGGCGGTGCCCGCTGCCTTGGTGCGTGCAGACTGACCTGCGCGTGCATCTTGCGCGGTTCGACGGCGGAAACCGGCCGGTACGCAAAGGAGTGGCCGGCCACCGGCTCGAGTTGCCAGGCGCCGACGTGACGGACCTCAATGGCATTCCGGTGACGGGACCGGCAAGAACCTGGCTGGATCTGGCCACCGTGCTTGAACTCGAGGATCTGGTGATCGCGGCTGATTTCTTTATCTGCAGCCAATCGCGCAGCTTCGGTCCCCGGAAGTTAGCCCTCTGTTCGCTGGCTGATCTGCGGAAGCAGGTGGAAACCAACGGTGGTGCCCGGGGAGTCCGGCGCGCCAAGGCGGCGCTGGGGCTTGCCAGGGTCGGAGCCGACTCGGCGCCGGAAACTCGGCTTCGGCTGGCATTGGGCAGGCTGGGCTTGCCTGAACCCGCGATGGCTTACGTGGTCATGGATGAAACCGGGTGGGAACTGGCGTGGCCGGATCTCGCCTTTCCCGAGTTTAAGGTGGCCGTGAACTACGACGGGCGGCACCACCTCGAACTGCGCCAGCGCGACTCAGACATCCGCCGGGACGAGTCCATTGCGGCGATAGGTTGGACTTCTGTGACCATCACCGCGACCCAGGTCAGGACGTGGGGCTTCGATGGGTGCGCGCAGCGGGTGCTCGACGCGCTGGTCCGGCGCGGGTGGCGCCCCGACAGGTGAGATCTCGTCGCTTCGAGGCTTCGTATGTGCCGAGATCTCACGTTTCGGTGAAGGCAGTCCTCAGGCCGGGACGGGCTGCGGCCGCGCTGGGCGGGAGAACTTCTTGACGAGAGGTTCGACGTAGCGGGCAGCCAGCGGGCCGAGGATCGCCATAATCAGGACGTAGGCCGTGGCCAGGGCGGCAAGCTCGTCCGTCACCACACCGGACGTCACGGCGAGGCCGGCGATGACAATGGAGAACTCGCCGCGGGCAATCAGTGCGGCGCCCGCGCGGAACCGTCCCGGACGCGCGATGCCTGCCCGCTTGGCGGCCCAGACGCCGGTGATGATCTTGGTGGCCGCGGTGAGGACCGCGAGGAGAAGCGCCCACGCCAGCACCGGAGGGATGGAGGTGGGGTCCGTGTTGAGCCCGAACGCCACGAAGAAGATGGCGGCGAACAGGTCCCGCAGAGGCTCCAGGATCCGTGTTGCACTGTGGGCCGTGGCGCCGGAGATCGCGATGCCGAGCATGAAGGCGCCCACCGCGGCGGATACCTGCAGCACCGCGGCCACGCCCGAAACCAGCAGGGCGGCCCCGAGCAGATTCAGCAGGAAAACCTCGGAATTCTCGCTGTGCACGGCCTTGGAAACGTGGTGCCCGTGCCGCAGAGCCACCAGCAGCACCACGGTGACCACGGCCAGCGAGACGCCCACGGTCTGCAGGCCGCCGAGGAAGCTGACCCCGGCAAGCGTGGCGGTAAGGATCGGCAGGTAAATGGCCATGGCCAGGTCTTCGAAGACCAGGATGGAGAGGACCACGGGCGTCTCACGGTTACCGATACGGCCAAGGTCCGTGATGACCTTGGCCGCAATGCCCGACGACGATATATACGTGACGCCGCCCATAACCATGGCGCCGACGACTCCCCACCCGAGAAGGGCGGCCAGGGCAGCGCCGGGAACGAAGTTCAGGACGAAGTCGAGGATGCCGGCCTTCCATGATCTCCGCAGGCCGGTCACGAGTTCCGTTGCCGTATATTCCAGTCCGAGCATAAGCAGGAGCAGGATGACGCCGATCTCGCCGGCGAGGTGGGAAAACTCCTTCATGCCGCTTAGCTCCACCACGCCGCCGGCACCAAAAAACAGCCCGCCTACGAGATACAGCGGAATGGGGGACATCCCGATCCGCCCCGCGAGCCTCGCCAGCAGGCCGAGGCAAAACACTACTGCCCCCAGCTCGATCAGCGACAGGGCCACGCGGTCCATGAGGGTCAGCCGTTGCGCAGGATATCGGCCGCAGAGTCCAGGCCTTCTTGCGTGCCGACGGCGACCAGCAGGTCACCGGCGTGAAGAACGACGTCGGGACCCGGCGACGGGACCACCTCGCCTTCACGCATGATCGCGACAATTGAAACGCCGCACCGGGTGCGGATGCGGGCTTTGCCCATGGGCTGGTTCTGGAACGGGGAGTCCGCGGCAATGGAGAACTGCCGGGTGGCGATGCCGGGAACCTCCCGGTGGGCCTCCGTCAGTGTCATGGCAAGGTGCTGGCTACCCAGCAGATTGCCCAGGCACGCCGCCTCCTCACTGGTCAGCGGAATCGAGGCCTGGCAGGTGTCCGGGTCATCCCAGGTGGAGACGAACAGCTCGGTCTGGCCCTCGCGCAGCTCCACCACCCCGATCCGCCGGCCGGATGCAGTCATGAAGTCCTTGCGCCGGCCGAGGCCCGGGAGGTCTGTCTCTTCCATTTGCATAGCATCAGCCTAGTCCGCGAACCTGCGATTTTGGGTGAAACCGGGCGCCCACGCTGGGGGGCACAAGTGTCCGTTCGCGCCCAGGACCCCGGGTCAGGCCTGCGGGACGACGGCGATCTCGGCTTCGCTCGGGGCCTTCACCGGCATGAGCACCAGCAGCCCGGCGAGCAGCACCACCATGATGCCCAGGATGCCCCACCGCTGCGCTTCCCCCTCGGCCACCAGGGGAGTGGCGACGGTGATGCACAGTGTGAACAGGGCGGGGGCGAGGAAACTGACGGCGCGCCCGGTGGTCGCGTACAGGCCGAAGAGCTCACCGGATTCACCCTGCGGCGCCAGCCGGGCCAGGTATGCGCGCGAGGAGGACTGCGCAGGCCCAACAAAGAGGCAGAGGAACAGGCCAAACACCCAGAACGTCGTGGCCCCGGACCACGGCGCGCCGAAGAACGTATGGTTGTCGTTGCCCAGCACCAGGATCACCGTTCCGGCGACCAGCAGGCCGGTGAGCGAGCCGATGATCACGGCCTTCGGTCCTGCCCTGTCGTCCAGGAAACCGCCGATGATGGCCCCGGCGGCCGCCACGATGTTGCCGAAGATGGCGAAGAAGATGACCTGCGGCAGGGCGAACCCGAAGGTGCCGGCCGCGATGATCCCGCCGAAGGTGAAGACCGCCGCCAGGCCGTCCCGGAAGACGGCGCTGGCCAGCAGGAAGAAGATGGTGTGCGGGCTGGTCCGGTAGATCGCCCTGATTCTGCGCGCCAGCAGGCCGTACGATGCCAGGAAACCGAGGCCTGCGGCCCGCTTTGGCTTGGGAAGTTCCGGAACGGCGAACATCACCGGCAGCGCGAAGATGAAGAACCACAGCGCGGAAAACACCGCCACCAGCCTGATGTTGAGGCCGTCCTGCGTGGAAGCGCCGAACCACTCGAAGCGCGGCTGCACGAACAGCTGAAGCACAATCAGCAGGGCCACGATGCCGCCGAGGTAGCCCATGCCCCAGCCGAAGCCGCTGACCTTGCCGATGTTCCGGGGTGTCGAGATCTGCGCCAGCATGGCGTTGTAGTTCACGCCGGCGAACTCAAAGAACACGTTGGCCAGCGCGATCAGGGACACCCCCAGCAGGAGGAAGTCGGGCCGGGGAAACACGAAGAAGCACAGTGCCGTCAGGACCGCGACGGCGGCCGTGTTCACTCCCAGCCAGAGCTTGCGGCGGCCCCCGCTGTCCGACCGCTGGCCCGTGACGGGCGCGAGCAGCGCGACGGCCACCCCCGCGATGGCAAGGGCTCCGCCGAGCACCGCCGAGGCCCGGTCTTCGCCGCCGAACGCCTGCGACGTCAAATACACCGTGAAGACAAACGTCGTCATGACTGCGTTGAACGCCGCCGATCCCCAGTCCCAGGCGGCCCAGGCCAGGACGCGCCCCTTGCTGGAAGGCCGGGATCCTGCTTCGAGTTCCGACGGCGGCTGCGTCGCCTCGGGTGCGGCTGCGGAGTTCATAGGCCGATGCTATCCGCCCGTGGCGAACAGGGAGCGAAAACTTTCCCGGAGGCTGGCGAAAACTGCCCTGCGGCCCGCCTGAGCGGGGAAAACTGTCAGTGGTCCCTTGATAAACTGGCCAAACCGAACCCAACGCATGACCGCCTGCTCCAACTTTTGATAATCGAATTCTGACTTTGCGGAGATTCCAGTGATCACAGTCCTTGCCGTGCACTTCGCGGTGGCCGCTGTGGCGCCGTTCGTCTTCCGTAAATTTGGCCGGAATTCGTTCTACGGCCTGGCCGCAGTGCCGGCCGCGTCATTCGTGTGGCTCCTGTTCCAGCACGCCGCCGTCTACGGCAGCGGCAGCCACGGAGAAACGGCAGGCGCCGCCGAAGCCGGCGCAGTCACCGAAACGGTTCCGTGGATCCCCAGCCTTGGCATTGAATTCGCCTTCCGCATGGACGCCCTGGCGTGGGTCATGTCCCTGCTGGTCCTGGGTGTGGGCGCCCTGGTGCTGGTCTACTGCGCACGCTACTTCAAGGACAAGGACAGCTACCTCGGCGGATTCGGCGCGCAGCTGCTGGCCTTCGCCGGGGCAATGTTCGGCCTGGTCACCGCCGATGACCTGCTCATGCTGTTCATCTTCTGGGAACTCACCACCGTCCTGTCCTACCTCCTGATTGGCTACGCACGGACAAGGCTGGCTGCCCGCCGCTCCGCGCTGCAGGCACTCATGGTCACCACCGCCGGCGGCCTGGCCATGCTCGTGGGCCTGATCATGCTCGGCGCCAGCGCCGGCACGTACCGGATCTCCGCCATCCTCGAACAGGCACCGCAGCTGGTGTCCGGGCCGGCAGCCACTGCGGTGGGCGCCGCCGTCGTCCTCATTCTGGTCGGAGCGGTGACCAAATCCGCGCTGGTCCCCTTCCACTTCTGGCTGCCGGGCGCCATGGCCGCGCCAACCCCCGTGAGCGCGTACCTGCATGCGGCCGCGATGGTGAAGGCCGGCGTCTACGTCGTGGCACGCCTCGCGCCGGGCTTCACGGACACCGCCTACTGGCTCCCGATGGTCCTTGGACTCGGGCTGGCCACGATGCTGGTGGGCGGCTACCGGGCACTGCGCCAGACGGACATCAAGCTCATCCTGGCCTACGGCACCGTGAGCCAGCTCGGCTTCATCACCATGGTGGTGGGGCTCGGAAAGCCCGACGCCGCGCTCGCCGGCCTGGCCATGCTGCTCGCCCACGGGCTCTTCAAGGCCACGCTCTTCCTGGTGGTGGGCATCATCGACCACCAGTCCGGGACGCGCGACATCCGCAAGCTCTCGGGCGTGTTCCGCTCTTCCCGGGCGCTCGGCATCGTGGCCGGCGTCGGCGCCGCCTCCATGGCCGGGATCCCGCTGCTCGGCGGCTTCGTGGCCAAGGAATCTGTCCTTGAGGCGTTCGTGCACTTCGCCGGCGCGCCAGGCTACGGCCCGTGGGGCACTGTGGTGCTGGCGGGCACGGTGGTGGGCTCCGTGCTGACCTTCGCCTACAGCGCGCGCTTCATGTGGGGCGCCTTCGCGGTGAAGCCGGGCGTCGAGCACACCCCGTTCAAGGCCATCCGGCCCTCCTTCCTGGCGGCCCCGGCAACCCTGAGCGTCCTCACCATCGTGTACGGCCTGTGGCCGGCGCCGGTGGACGCCTGGATCCAGCCGTACGCGGCCCTGTTTGCAGAGGCAACGCACGACGCCGGCACTCCGGCAGCTGCCGCAGGGCACCTCGCGCTGTGGCACGGGCTGACCCCCGCCCTGGGCCTGACGGCCATCACCTTCGCCGCCGGCGCGGCGATGTTCTACGGACGTGCGGTGGTGGACCGGATCCAGGGCGCCGTCCCGCCCTGGTTCGACGCCGACCGCGGCTACCAGCTGACCATCGGCGCCCTGGACGACGCCGCCGTCTGGATCACCGGACGCACGCAGCGTGGTTCGCTGTACTTCTACCTGGCAGTGATCCTCAGCGTCGCCTGCGCCCTGCCCCTGTCCGCCCTGATCGTCGCCAACAAGCCGCTGCCGGAGGGGCTGTACTTCGTCGACCCGAACTCGCCGCTGCAGCTGGTGGCAGGCGCCGGAATTGTGATCGGGGCGCTGGCCGCCGTCCGGGCCAACAAGCGCTTCCTCGCCGTGCTCATGGTGTCCGTCACCGGCTACGGCATCGCCCTGATGTTCGCGCTGCAGGGCGCCCCGGACCTGGCCCTGACGCAGATGCTCGTGGAGACCATCATCCTGGTGGCGTTCGTGCTGGCGATGCGCAGCCTCCCGGCGGAGCTGCGGGACCGCACGCGGGGCAAGTACCGGGTGGTCCGCGTCATCATTGGCCTGTCTTTCGGCGCCACCATGGTCTTCGCCGCCATCCACGCGATGGGCGCCCGCATCGCCACGCCCGTCTCCCTCGAGTTCCCCAAGCTGGCCTACGAGGGCGGCGGCGGGCTCAACATCGTCAACGTCACCCTGGTGGACATCCGCGCGTGGGACACCTTCGGCGAGATATCCGTGCTGGCGCTGGCCGCGACCGGCGTGGCAAGCCTCATCTTTGTCCGGGGCCGCGGGGACCGGCTGCGCACGGCGGCCGCTGTGGCCGAGGGGACCGTGGGCCGCCGCCACGGCGTCGACAAATCATCGCGTGACGGCGCCGCCCTGGCGCTGACCCGCAAGTTCGCGGCGGCCGCACGGGACCCGTGGCTCGTCGCCGGACGCACGCTGGCCCCGGAGCGCCGTTCCATCATCTTCGAAGTGGTCACCCGGCTGGTTTTCCACTCGATGATCATCTTCTCGCTCTACCTGCTGCTTGCCGGCCACAACCTCCCCGGCGGCGGCTTCGCCGGCGGGCTCATGGCCGGGCTGGCCCTGACCCTGCGCTACCTGGCCGGCGGCCGCTTCGAACTGCGCGAGGCCACTCCCATCAGCGCGGGCACTCTGCTGGGGATCGGCCTGGCCACCGCCGCATTGTCCGGCGCGGCCCCGGTCCTGTTGGGCGGCCAGGTGTTCCAGAGCGCCATCATCGAGTTCTGGCTGCCGGTCTTTGGCGACATCAAGTTCGTCACCTCCACCATCTTCGACACCGGTGTGTACATCGTGGTGGTGGGGCTGGTGCTGGATGTCCTGCGCAGCCTGGGCGCCGAAATCGACGAGCACTTTGAAGAGCGTCCCGTGCAAGCGGACGGGCAGGCCGGCACGCAGGAGGGCGGCGAGGGCAGCGAACAGGTGCCCGCCGGGGTCCCGGCCGGATCAACCCGAGGCGGCAAGGCATGACCGTTAACCTGACCCTGCTGACGGTCATGGGCGCCCTCTACGCCTGCGGCATCTACCTCATCCTGGAACGCAGCCTCACCCGGGTGCTGCTGGGCCTGATGCTGCTCGCCAACGCCACCAACCTGCTGATCCTCGCCACCGGCGGCTACGCCGGGCTGGCACCGTTCTTCAGCAAGGACACAGACCCCGGGTCCTACAACGACCCCCTGCCGCAGGCACTGATCCTGACGTCCATCGTCATTTCCTTCGCGGTGACGGCCTTCATGCTGGGCATCATCTACCGGACCTGGGTGCTTGCCCGCCAGGACGACATCCAAGACGACATCGAGGACCGCCGCGTGGCCGAAACCCCCAGCTTCGACGCGGAGGACGACGCCGTCATCCCCGTGGAGACCTCCGAATTCCCGTTGCCGATGGGCGGGCCGGACAGTTCCGCGGCGGCGGAGCCAACGGCCACCGTCGAAGCAGGCGGCCGGACCCTCCTCGCGGAACACGCGGCGCTGGAGGAGAAGCCGGGATCGGGCAACGTGGCCACAGGCACGGAAACGGACACAAGCACGGACAAAGACAACGGCACAGAAGCAGACACGGAGGGGGGCACAAAGTGAACCTCGCAAACCTTGCCCCGCTCGCCGTCGTACTTCCCATCCTGGGTGCGGCGCTGACGTTCGTCCTGATCCGTCACTCGCGCGCCCAGCGTGCCGTCAGCATCGCCCTGCTGTCCCTCACGCTGCTGCTGGAGTGCCTGCTCCTGGCGTCGGTGTGGAACGGCGGCACCGCGGCGGTGAACATCGGGGGCTGGGTGCCGCCGTGGGGCATCGTCATGGTGGTGGACCAGTTCTCATCGCTGATGCTCGTGGTGTCGTCAGCGGTGAGCCTCGCCGTCCTCGTCTATGCCACCGGGCAGGGCATGGCCGACGGCGACCAGGACGCCCCGGTGTCGATCTTCCACCCCACGTACCTGATCCTGGTGGCCGGCGTCTCCAACGCATTCCTCTCCGGGGATCTGTTCAACCTGTACGTCGGCTTCGAGATCCTGCTGACGGCCAGCTACGTGCTGATGACCCTCGGCGGCACGGGCCCGCGCATCCGGGCAGGTGTCACCTACGTGGTGGTCTCGGTGGTGTCCTCGGTGCTGTTCCTGATTGCCATCGCCATGGTCTACGGCGCCACGGGCACCATCAACATGGCGGACCTGGCCATCAAGCTTGCGGAACTGGACCAGGGAACCAAAACGCTCCTGCACGTCATGCTGCTGGTGGCCTTCGGCATCAAGGCCGCCGTGTTCCCGCTGTCCTTCTGGCTTCCCGACTCGTACCCCACCGCGCCGGCCCCGGTCACGGCCGTGTTCGCCGGCCTGCTGACCAAGGTGGGCGTCTACGCCATGGTCCGCACGGAAACCCTGCTGTTCCCCGGCGACAGTCTGAACACGCCCCTCATGGTGGTGGCGCTGCTGACCATGGTGGTGGGCATCCTGGGTGCCCTCGCCCAGAGCGACATCAAGCGTCTGCTCTCCTTCACCCTGGTCAGCCACATCGGCTACATGGTGTTCGGCCTGGCGATGTCATCCGTGGCAGGCCTGGCGGCCGCCGTGTTTTACGTGGCGCACCACATCACCATCCAGACCAGCCTCTTCCTGGTCACCGGACTGATTGAGCGCCGCGGCGGCAGTTCCTCCGTGGACAGGCTGGCCGGCCTGGCCAAGCTGTCCCCGCTGCTGGCGCTGCTGTTCTTCGTTCCCGCCATGAACCTTGCTGGCATCCCGCCGTTCTCCGGCTTCCTGGGCAAGCTCGGCCTGATGCAGGCAGGCATCGGGCTGGGCACGCCGCTGGCCTATACGTTGGTGGTCGGCGGCGTGCTGACCAGCCTCCTGACGCTTCTCGCCGTGGCCCGTGTGTGGAACCGCGCCTTCTGGCGCAAGGCCGAGGACGCGGAGCACCCCGATCCCGTCCTCCTGGCAGTCCCCGCCCCCGACGGCGGCCCGACGGCGGTGCGGCTGCTGCCGCGGACCATGGTGGGGTCCACGCTGGGCCTGGTGGTGCTGGGAGTGGCGCTCACCGTCTTCGCCGGACCGCTTTTCCACGTGGCGGACCAGTCCGCCGCGGCCATGCTGGACAGATCCGCCTACATTCAGGCGGTGCTCGGTGACCGCGCCCCTGTCCCGGCCCTCGCGCTGAGCGGAGCCGGAAAGTGAGCAGGCAAAAGGTGTCCCTGCGGCAGGAACTGCCGCTGCTGGTCTGGCTCGTCATTGTCTGGGGAGCACTCTGGCAGGACTTCAGCCCAGGCAACCTGCTTTTCGGCGCCCTGCTGGCTATTGCTGTGGCGCGCCTGTTCTACCTGCCGCCGGTGGAGCTGAGCGGCCGCTTCAACGTGCTGCGGGCCGTTCCGTTCGCCGTGGTGTTCCTGGGCCGCGTGGTGGCCGCCAGCTGCCAGGTGTTCTACCTGGCGGTGACCCGGGGGCCCAAGGTGACCAACGCCGTCGTCGCCGTTCCGTTGCGCAGCCATTCCGATCTCATGGTGACGGCGACCGGCCACGTGATCTCCCTGATCCCGGGGTCGCTGGTGGTGGAGGTGGACAGGTCCACGTCCACGCTCTACATCCACGGACTGAACGTCCGCAACGGCGAGGATGTCCTCCGACTGCGCCAGGAAGTCCGGGACACCGAGGCGGGGCTCATCCGGATCATGGGAACGAAGGAAGAGCTGGCCGCCCTGAACCAGGAGGTTGGCGCATGATGGAACTCGTCCTCACCGTCACGGCAGTGGCCCTGTCCCTGGCTGCCGCGGGCGCGATCATCCGCATCGCCCGCGGCCCGTCGCTGCTGGACCGGGTCCTCGCGGCGGACGTGCTGCTGGGCATCCTCGGCGCGGCGCTGTGCATCGACATGGCCGTGAACCGGCACCTGAACAACCTGATGCTGGTGGTGGCCATCACCGTCATCGGGTTCATCGGCTCGGTGACGGTGGCCCGCTTCGTGGCCGACAGACGGGGGCAGCCCAATGAGTCCTGAAACCAATGCCGTGGATACCGTGATCGACGCGGTTTCGGCCGTTTTCATGGTGGTGGGGGCCCTGATGTCCCTCGCCGCCGCGATCGGCCTGCTGCGCTTCCCGGACCTGATGAGCCGGATGCACGCGGCCACCAAGCCGCAGGTCCTGGGGCTGTTCCTGCTGCTGGCCGCGGTGGGGCTGCAGCTGCGGACCTGGTGGGTGTGGCCGGTGCTGCTTGTGGCATGGATCTTCCAGCTGCTCACCGTGCCCGTTTCGGCCCACATGGTGGGCCGTGCCGGCTACCGCACCAAGCACCTTCACAAGGAGCTGCTCAGCACCGACGAGCTGGAGGCCGTGGTGCTTAAGGCCGCCAAGGCGGCCGGCAAGCCGGACGCGGACGACGACGGCGGCGAACGTCCAGCTGGTTGAGCCTGCCGGAACCCGGGAAAAGCGGACGGCGGCAACAGTTCTAGCGATTGAAATTCGATAGGAAACCAGCGATACTCGGTCCATGCATAAGACAAACCTGGCAGTCACCGCGCTTCGGATCCTGCTGATCATGGCATTCGGCCTGCTGCTGGTGTTTCAGGCCCTGTCCCTGCCCGGGCAGTTTGCCTACATGGCGCAGGAGAACCCCGCCGATGCGCCCCTGCAGTGGCCGCTGACCGTCTTCGCGGTGGTGGAGGTGGCCTGCGTGCAGGTGGTGATCGTGAGCACCTGGAAACTCCTGACCATGGTCAAGCGGGACCGCATCTTCAGCAAGGCAGCCCTGGCCTGGGTGGACGCGATCGTGTGGGCTGTGCTCACGGCCTGGGTCCTGCTGGCCGGTGTCTTCCTCTTCGTTGTGCTGAATGCCGACGATCCCGGGATGCCGATGATCCTGATGCTCATGCTGGTGGGCGGTGCCGTCGTCGGGCTGCTCATGGTGGTGATGCGCGCGCTGCTGCGGCAGGCCACGGTACTGCGGACCGACATGGAAGCAGTCATCTGATGCCCATCGTGGTGCGCATCGACGTCGAACTGGCCAAACGCAAGATGAGCGTGGGCGAGTTCGCGGACCGGGTCGGCCTCACCCCGGCCAACGTGGCAGTGCTGAAGAACGGACGGGCCAAGGCTGTGCGGTTCAGTACTTTGGAGGCAATGTGCCGGGTCCTCGGGTGCCAGCCCGGCGACCTGCTCGAATGGGTCGAGGACTGAACCGCCGTTAGAGGCCCAGATTAAACGGCCCGGGCCCTGTCTGCTGAACAGACAGGGCCCGGGCGGTGATGAGCTGGGTCTAGCGGGTTGCGAGCACTCCGGTTGCGGTGCCGCCGCGGCTGGACTGGACCAGGACGCTGGTGATCTGCCGGGTTGGTCCCGGCTTGGCCTTGTAGGACCAGTTGCCGAGGGTGTCCACCTGTGCTGTGCCGATCTTGGACACGGCCCGGCCGGGCGTGGTGTCGTAGATGACCACCGTGGTGGCCGGGACCAGGACGGCGGTGCTGCCGGCCAGTGTTGAGGTGCCGGTGATCCGCAGCTCGGTGCCGAGCCGGTGGCGGGAGCCGGCGGGAATGGCGACGGTATCCGTCTGGACTGCCAGGTCAACCGACGCCGGGGCGCTGCCGATGCCGTTCGCATCCGTGACGATCAGCTGGAGCTTGATCGGCTCGTCGGCCTTGGCCGTCAGCGGTGCCGTGTCAGTGGTCTTGGCGTAGTACGGGACCGTGACGGTGGGCTTGGCGGCGGTGTCGCTGGAGAAGGTGACGGCGGGTCCGGACAGCTGGGTCCACTTGAAAGTCGCGGCGCCGGTGGAGGTGCTGCCGTCCAGCTGGACGGTTCCGCCGCGGGTGACCGTGGTCGAAGCGGCGGTAGCGACTGCTGTGGCGGGCTGCGTTGAGCCGGGGACGGAACCGCTGCCGGTGTCGACGACGGGACCGGGGTCCGGGGCGGGGGTGACCGGGTCCAGACCCACCGGGGTTGCCGCGCCGCCGGAGACGGTCACGGGCAGGGAAGCAGAGCCGCCCTCTGGGGTTTTGACGGTGACGGTGGCCGGGGGAGCGGTGACGGGAAAGGACTTCTCCGCGCCGGTTCCGGTAGCCGATGCTTCCATGGTGCCCAGACCGGTCACGGTGAGCGGATAGCCCACGCTGGAGGTGGCGGCGACGGTGAGGTTGGTTCCGTCGTAGACGGCTTTGGTGATGATGACGCCGCTGGGCTTGGTGACGTTGATCTGGCTGCTGCTGGCGGGCTTGTCGCCGATGTTGGTGACCTTGACGGTGGACGGGGCGGTGCCGGTGAACTGGATCCGGGCGTAGTACCGGCCGGTGTCGGCGTCGCTGAGCATGGGCGTGGTTTCGAAAACGCCTGCCTGGCCGTCGACCTGGAGCTGGGCGCCGTTGCCGCTGCTGGCGAACACGTCGATCATGGCCCCGTTCAGGACGGCGCTATCGGTGTTCACGCCCTGGTTGGTGGAGATCTTGCCCTGGACGGTGAACTGGTCGGTTTCCAGGGACACGCCGCCGCCGCTGACCGAGAACTTGTTGTAGCCGAACGGGCTGCCGGTGACGGTGTGGTCCTGGCCCGGGTCGCCGAGGTAACCCTCGGGGGCTGCCGGCGCAGTGGCCGGATCCCATTTCAGGAACGGGCCGATGTTGCTCTTCAGGGCCGTGGAGAAGTTGCCGGCGGCGGGCGAGATGTCTTCGACGAGCTTGCCCGCACCGGTGCCGTCGGTGTCGATGGTGATGGTGCCGTAGGGGTGCTGGAACGTCAGGGTGCTGTTGGCGGGTCCGCCCTTGACCACGATGCGCTGCCGGCCGAACACCACCTGGTCGCCCTGGGTGACCGTATTGGCGAAGGCTGCCTCCAGGCCGAGGACCAGGACGGCCTTTCCGCCGCCGGGCAGGTCCAGCTGCGAACCCGCGAGCATGTAGAACGCCTCTTCCGGGAAATTGTCCGGGAAGGATATTGGAGCGGTGCCGTCCGGGATGTCGCCGGGCAGGAATCCGCAGAGCGGGTTTTCCGCGTCGAGGCAGAGCTCGACGCGCGTCTTGTTGCTGTCCTCGTACCAGGACGGGAAGCCGTACTCGGTGTTGACGGGCCCGACAGCGGTCAGTTTGCTCGGGTTCGCCTGGGTCACCTGCGTGGCGGCCAGTGAGGTTCCGGCGCCCGTCGCCGCGAGCAGCACGGCGGTGACTGCGGCGATTCCGCGGCGGCGGGATGAAGTGCTGGGTGCGGCCCGGTGCCGCGGGGTCAGGCGCTTGGCCGACAGGAAATGTGGGGTGGATACCATTTTTGTCTCCTCGAAAAGACGCTGATGGCATCCACTTAAGGGTGCGGGGGTTGGAAAAACGTTCGATTTCGAGGTTGGAGAAACCTTGTAGTCCAAGGCTTTTTACGGCTGCGTGGGGGGACCCGCAGGCGCTGTGAGGAAAGCACGTGAACGGACCCGGCGCCGCAGTTTGCGGTGCCGGGTCCGGCTGTCATGAGCCCGGCCGAGGTCATCAGCACTGCCGGGTTCAGGACAGGAACAGTATGTCCGGCCGTGCTTGGGGAAACCCGGTCGTTGGCAGGAAGAGGCTGCGGGCAGCCCACCCGATGTTGGGGGGGGCGACGGCCCTAGACGATGTCCTGGGTCTTGGCGAAGCGGGTGATGGCCCGCTGCGTGCCGCGGTTGGCCAGCACCTGGATCACGGCGCTCACAGAAGCGGAGACGAGGGCGAACGTCAGGGCGGTGCGCAGCGTTGTGGGGACGTCGTCCTTGTCGCCCTTGGGGGGCTTCTGCCCCGTGACCTTTTCCCAGATGGTGTCGACGGCCTTGGTGCCGGCGAACCCTGCAAGCAGGCTGATGCCGGTGCCAAGCAGTTTGATGAAGAAACTCATTCCGGAACTCCTCGCGAGATGAACACTGGTTGTTCCCTAGCCTATCCGCATGGAGCAGCCTGTCCGCGTGAAGCGTCAGCCCAGCCGCATGGAACGGTGGATTTCCCGCAGGGCCCGCACCACGAGGTCATGGTCCGCCTTCTGCGGCAGCCCGGACACCGTGACCACGGCCACCGCCCCCACATCCCGCACATAGACGGGGAAGGCTCCGCCGTGGGCGGCGTAGGTGGACTGGTCGAACCACGCGTTGTCCTCGATCCGTCCCCCGCCGACGCGGCCGCGCAGTCCCACCAGCAGCGACGGCTCCTCGTAGCGCACGGCAGTCCGCTGCTTGGCCCGCACCCAGCCATCGTTGTCCGGTGTGGCACCCTCGAGCGCCACGTGGAAGAGGACCTGTTGGCCTTTGGTGATGTCGATGGCGATGGGCAGGTTCTCTTCCTTGCCGCGTTCCACCAGTTCCAGGCCCAGCGCCAGGGCGTCGTCCTTGCTGAACCTGGGAAACTGCAGTTCGGCGATCTCACCCTCGATCTGGCCGATCAGGGCTTCCAGGGATCCCGCGGGCTGTTCCTCGGTGGAATCGGGGTCAAAGGCGGGCAGGGCAGGGCTGCCGGAGTCCTGTAGCGTCATGGCCCCAATGTACTCCGCACGGCTGTCCCGGCAGCGCAGGGACGTCTCCCGGATTGTGACGGCGGCCCCGGGATTCCGGGGCCGCCGGGGTGTAAACTGGACCAGCCCACAAGGGCAGATTTATCACGACAGGGGAGCGCCGCCGTCGGGATGCAAAGGCAACTGCCAGCGCAACCGCGGATGGGCGCTGAGAGTGCGGACCGCCGCAGACCCTCGAACCTGATCCGGCTAGTACCGGCGCAAGGGAGTCGAGTTCTCAGAGCGCCCGGCAGCAGGAGGCCCAGCCACCGGCGGCCGGGGGAACGCTTTCCCCTCCTGTTCCTCAGGAGGACCATCATGACAACTGCATCAATCAGGAAGACCAGCTATAACTGGCGCGTTGCGGACATCGTGGTGGCGGCGCTCATCGCCGTCGCCGGCGGGGTTATCTTCTGGGCCTGGTCCCAGGGCGCCAACGTCATCTCCACTCCCGTCAACGCCGTCTACCCGCCCCTGACCGGCCTGTATGCCGGCGGCTGGATGATTCCGGCGGTCCTGGGCATGCTCATCATCCGCAAGCCCGGCGCTGCCCTGTTCTGCGAAACGGTCGCCGCCACGGGCGAGCTCCTCATGGGCTCGCAGTACGGCACCACGGTGCTGATCTCCGGCGTCCTCCAGGGCCTCGGCGCGGAGCTCGTGTTCGCCGCCCTGGTGTACCGGAAGTTCAACCTCCCGGCTTCTCTGCTGGCCGGCGCCGGCGCGGGCCTGTTCTGCGGACTTAACGACTCCTTCGCGCCGTGGGGCTGGAACATCGCCTACAGCGGAGGCGACAAGCTCGCGTACATCGTGTTCTGCGCCATCTCCGGCGCGGTCATTGCCGGCGCCCTGTCCTGGATCGCCACCCGCGGCCTGGCCAGGACCGGCGTGCTGAGCTCCTTCGCGTCGCGCAAGGCAGCCACGGAGCCCGTCTTCAACTGATGCCCGCTTCCCACGACGGCGGCGTCCGCCCCGCCGCGGTACACGCCCGCGGCTGGGGCTGGCGCCACGCCGGCCGCACCAAACCCGCCGTCCACGCGCTCGACCTGGACATCCGGCCCGGTGAGCGTGTCCTGCTGCTCGGCCCGTCAGGGGCCGGCAAGTCCACGCTGCTCCACGCCCTGGCCGGGGTGCTGGGGGACAGCGACGCGGACAGCTCAGTGATCGGCGCCGGGAACCAGGACCCCGACGACGCGGACGAGAGCGGCGAGCTGCTCATCGACGGCGCGTCCCCGCGGGCGCAACGGGGCCGCGCCGGACTCATGCAGCAGGACCCTGAAACCCAGGTGGTGCTGTCCCGCCTCGGCGACGACGTCGCCTTCGGCGCCGAAAACCTGTCCGTGCCCCGCGACGAGATCTGGCGCCGGGTGCACGAGGCACTGGACGACGTCGGACTGTCCCACCTGCCGCTGAACCACCCGACGTCGTCCCTGTCCGGCGGCCAGAAGCAGCGCCTGGCGCTCGCCGGCATCCTGGCCATGCGCCCGGGGCTCATCCTCCTGGACGAGCCGACCGCCAACCTCGACCCCGCCGGGGTCCTGGAGGTCCGGGACGCGGTGGGCCGTTGCCTCGACAAGACCGGCGCCACCTTGGTGGTGGTGGAGCACCGTGTGGCGGCATGGAAAGACCTGGTGGACCGGATCGTGGTCCTGCAGCCGGGTTCCGCCGCGAGCGGGGCAGTGCTGATCGACGGGACCCCGGACGAGGTCCTCGAACAGGCCCGCGGAATGCTCACCGCCGCCGGCGTCTGGGTCCCGGGCTACGTTCCGGAAACCCGGCGCCGCTCCGCCGGGCTGGCTACGCCGCCCTCCGGGAGCGATGCCGGCCAGCTCCTGCTGGCCGCGGAAAAGCTCGCGGTCTCGCGGGAACGTCCCCGGCGCCGCGGCTTCCGTTCTGTGCCCCCGGTGCCGGTTCTGCGGGACGTCACCGCACAGGTCCGTGCCGGTGAGGCGCTGACTGTCACGGGTCCCAACGGCGTTGGCAAATCCACCTTCGCGCTGACCCTCGCCGGGCTGCTTCCGCCCGTGGACGGCAAGGTCTCCGCGACCGTTGAGCTGGGCGCCGGCGCCGGCATCGACCCCTACAAATGGAAGCCCGAGCAGCTGATCTCCCGGATCGGCACGGTATTCCAGGAACCCGAGCACCAGTTCGTCACCGGCCGCGTCCTGGACGAGCTGCAGTTCGGGCCGCGCCATCTGGGCCACGGCGAGGAGCGCGTCGACGAGCTGCTGGAGCGCCTGCGCCTCACCCATCTGGTGGACGCCAACCCGTACACCCTGTCCGGCGGGGAGAAACGCCGGCTGTCCGTGGCCACTGTCCTGGCCGCCCACCCGCAGGTGCTTGTCCTGGACGAGCCCACTTTCGGACAGGATGCCAACACGTGGGCGGAGCTTGCCTCGTTCCTCTCCGAACTGCTCGACGCCGGCACGGCCGTGGTGTCCGTGACGCACGACGAGGAGTTCACCCATGTCCTCGGCGGGACCGAGCTGCGGCTGGGCTCCGGCGGCAGGGCCGAACCGCGGGCTGCAGGGCAGAGGCAAGCCCAACCGACGTCAGAACAGGCGGCGCCATGAGGGAAGTCCTGACACTCGCCGGAAACCGGGCGGTGCTGACGCGCGCCAATCCGCTGGCCAAATTCGCCGCGGTCTTCCTCATTACCCTGGCCCTTGCGCTGTCCATCGACTGGATGTCAGCGTCGGTTGCCCTGGTGTGCGAACTGCTGCTCTTTCCCCTGGCCGGGCTGACGTTTTCGCTGCTGTGGCAGCGCGGCTGGCCGCTGATCCTCGCTGCCGCCGCAGGCGGCTGGAGCACCTCCATCCTGGCGCCGGACAGCGGAAGGATACTGCTCGACGTCGGACTCTGGTCCATGAGCGAAGGTTCCCTCCAGCTGGGGCTGGGTTTCCTGCTGCGGGGCCTTGCCATTGCACTGCCCGCGGTGCTGCTCATGAGCTGCACGGATCCCACCGACCTCGCGGACGCCCTGGCGCAGAAGGCACGGCTGCCGCACCGCTTTGTGCTGGGGACGCTGGCAGCCATGCGGCTGGTCGGGCTGATGGCCGAGGAATGGCAGACCATCGGCATGGCCCGGCGCGCCCGCGGCGTGGGGTCCCGCGGCAATCCCTGGCAGCGGATACGGGCTACCCTGGGGCAGAGCTTCGGACTCATGGTCCAGGCCATCCGCCGTGCCACCCGGCTCGCCGTGACCATGGAAGCCCGCGGGTTCGGCGGGGCCAGCCGGACCTGGGCGCGCGTGTCCACCTACAGCGTGCTGGACATCTGGGTGGTGCTGGGCGGAGTCCTCATCGCCGCCGGCGCCGTGGCGGCTGCGCTGTGGGCCGGAACGTGGCACATGGTGTGGCTGGAGGGTTCCTAGCCTGCCCGCACCCCGTCTTCGGGCGGAAGCGAGCCGGCAAACCCCACCAGCCTCCCGCCGTCGACCGCAACATGGTGCCGGCCCGCATGCGGGCCGGCCAGAAGGTGCCGCCAAAGGGCCGGCCGCCCTTCCACGGGGCCGAGTCTATGCGGCAGCTCAGATGCAGGAGTGGTCGTAGTCGAAGCCGCCGGCCACGAACTGGGTGAGGACCACCTGGCCGCCCGCGGTGAGGGGCGCCGCGGAACACATGTCGTTGGCCTGGGCGGCGGAGCGGGCCCCGGCAAGCCAGCTTGGCAGCGTGTAGAGGCTGCTGGCCGAACCCACCTCGCCGACGATCTGTCCCCACTGCCGGGCGGAGGAGTAAATGCCCACGCTGGCGCCGATGCTGTGGAAAAAGTCCGTCATGCCCTCGAGGTCCGCCCGGTTGGCGTTCCTGTCGCCTGACCAGCTGTTGCCCGTCTCAACGTCCAGCCACCAGAGGTACGTCCCAGGCTCGGAGATGGTGCGGAGGTAGGCGTCATCGAAGGCCTTCGCGTACCCGTACATGTAGGCGCAGGCGGCGTCCTCCTTCCCCCGGCAGTCACCGTAGGGATTGGCCACCACCTTGCCACCGTACTCGTTGTTCGTCGGCCACCAGGATCCGCGCAGCCCGGGATTGGCGGTGTTCACGTAAAGCGCCAGGGGTGGCTGGCCGGTTCCGCCGCCCGCGTCGTCCGCCCAGTCAAGCTGCTGGTGGAGGCAGGGATTGGTGGTGTTGGCGAGTCCGTTGTTGACGCCGACAATCGCGAATGCCGGGTCGTCCGGCAGGTCGGCGCTGCACTGCGGCCAGGAGACATCGTTGCCCGGCCCGGCATCGTCTCCGCCGGAAGCAGCGGACGCCTTGGGGGACGGCTGGGTGACGGTCGATTCGGGTGCCGGCGGCGCGCCGTCGTCGAGCCTCGGTCCCGGAATGAAACCAACAGCTGTCGCCACCAGAAAGGACAGCAGCGCTGAAGCCCGGCGCCCGACGGGGCGTTTCCTGCCCAGCAGGGCGGAGCTGAAAAACACGGCGGCCTCCCGTTCCCTTGTGGCCGCAACAGGTACCGCTAGCTTGCTCCCGGATACGCGCGCCGGTCAAGGCAGGCACCTGGCACATGCCGAGGGCTGGGAATGCCGCCACGGATGCTGTCACACGGGCGTGGCACGTGGTGGAAAGTTTATGCATGTAACGGGTAAAACAAGGGCCAAAGCGGCGCGCAATGGGCGCGATAAGCGACGAAATAACTCACATCTGATATATTTATTCCATGACTCAACAGACCGCTGAACATGTCGGCCTTCTGCTCCGCGACGCCCGCAGCCAGAAGGGGTGGACCCAGGGCCAGCTGGCCGCGGAACTCGGCACCAGCCAGAGTGCCGTCGCGCGCATGGAGCAGGGAAAGCAAAACCTGAGCCTGAAAATGATCCAGCGCCTGGAGGCGATCTTTGGCCGCAGCATCGTCCAGCTCGGCAAACCGCAGATGACCCACCTCCGCGTGGAGGGCGGCCGGACGCTCTCCGGGTCCGTTGACGTCAACACCAGCAAGAACGCCGGTGTCGCACTGCTCTGCGCCAGCCTCATCAACCGCGGCACCACCACGCTGCGCAGGCTGGCCCGGATCGAGGAAGTCAACCGCATCGTCGAGGTGCTGAGCAGCATCGGCGTCGAATGCACCTGGCTCAACGACAACGACCTCCGCCTCCGCCGGCCCGCAGACCTTGACCTGGAATCCATGGACGTCGAGGCCGCCCGCCGGACCCGCAGCGTCATCATGCTGCTGGGCCCGCTGCTGGATGAGGCCGGCGAATACCGGCTGCCCTACGCCGGCGGCTGCGACCTGGGCATCCGCACCGTGGAGCCGCACATGCAGGCGCTGCGGCAGTTCGGCCTGTCCGTGGAGGCCAGCTCGGGCTTCTACTCCGTACAGGCGCCGCCGACCGACACGTTTGACAGGTCCTTCGTGCTGACCGAGCGGGGCGACACTGTTACCGAGAACGCCATCATGGCCGCCGCCCACCGCTGCGGCACCACCGTCATCCGCAACGCCAGCCCCAACTACATGGTCCAGGACCTCTGCTTCTACCTGCAGCGGCTGGGAGTGGAGATCGACGGCGTCGGGACCACCACGCTGAAGATCACCGGCAAGCCGACCATCGACGTCGACATCGAATACTTCCCCTCGGAAGACCCCATCGAGGCGATGAGCCTGATCACCGCCGGCGTCGTCACCAACTCTGAGGTGACCATCCGCCGCGTGCCCATCGAATTCATGGAGATCGAGCTGGCCACGCTGGAACAGATGGGCCAGCAGCTGGAGGTCTCCGGCGAGTACATGGCCCGCAACGGCCGCACCCGGCTCGTTGATGTGACCACCAAGCCCTCCGAGCTGAGCGCGCCGGAGGACAAGATCCACCCGATGCCGTTCCCCGGGCTGAACATCGACAACCTGCCGTTCTTCGCGGTGATCGCCGGCAACGCCGAGGGCCAGACCATGATCCATGACTGGGTCTACGAGAACCGCGCCATCTACCTGACGGAGCTGAACAAGCTGGGCGCCAGGATACAGCTGCTGGACCCGCACCGGATCTACGTCAACGGACCCACGCGCTGGCGTGCCGCGGAGGTGGGCTGCCCGCCCGCGCTGCGCCCCGCTGCCTGCCTGCTGCTGGCCATGCTGGCCGCCCGCGGCGTGTCCGAACTGCGCAACATTTACGTCATCGAGCGCGGCTACGAGGACCTCGCAGAACGGCTCAACACCATCGGCGCCAAGATCGAGTACTTCCAGGACTGACGTTCATTTAGGCGCGAACGTACATTTGTGGCCCCTGGGAAGCGGTTCCCAAGGGCCACAACTGTACGTTCGCGCTTCGTCATGTCGGGGACGTTTTGGCCGGGCTGGCGCACAATGTAGGCATGCGGACTTTTGGCGTGGAGGAAGAGCTCCTGATCGTTGATCCGGACAGCGGGGAACCGCTGGCGCTCGCCGATGCCCTGCTGGCGGGCCGCAAACTCGCCGCCGACGACGCCCCTGGCAAGCCCCGGCTGCTGAAGAAAAAACCGGAACCCAAGTGCGACGACGACGAAATGGGCTTGAGCGCCGAACTTAAGCTTGAGCAGATCGAGACGCAGACCCGCCCCTGCCTGGACCACGCGGAACTGCTGCGCCAGATCCGGGCCGGCCGCACCCTGGCCGATGAGGCTGCGCAGGGCCACGGCGCCCGGATCGCCGCACTGGCCACCTCGCCGCTGGCCCTATCCAGCCACACCACGCCGGACCCGCGCTACGCCAGGATGCTGGAACGGTTCGGCCTGACCGCCCAGGAACAGCTGACCTGCGGCTTCCACGTGCACACCTACATCGAATCCCAGGACGAAGGCGTGGCCGTGCTGGACAGGATCCGGGACAAGCTGGCCGTCCTGATCGCGCTCAGTGCCAACTCCCCGTACTGGAACGGCGTTGCCACCGGATTTGAGAGCTACCGGACGCAGGCCTGGAACCGCTGGCCGTCGTCGGGCCCGTCTGCGATCTTCGGCAACCTGTCCGCATACCGCCGGGTGGTGACCCGGCTGATGGACACCGGCGTGGTGCTGGACGAGGGCATGATCTACTTCGACGCACGCCTATCCCGGAACCACCCCACCGTGGAGGTCCGGGTGGCGGACGTCTGCCTCCGCGCCGAGGATGCCGCGCTGATCGGCGTCCTGGTTCGTGCACTCGTGGAATCGGCCTGCCGGGAATGGCGTGAAGGCGTGGAACCGGCGCCGGTGCCCACGGTGCTGCTGCGGATGGCCGCATGGCAGGCCAGCAACTTCGGCCTGCGCGGTGAACTGCTGGACTTCGGCAGCTTCCGGCCGGTGCCTGCCGAGGACGTGGTGCGTTCGCTGGTTGACTTCCTCGAGCCGGTGCTGGCCGAGAACGGTGAAATGGAGCTGGTCCGGCAGGGCATCGAGGACATTTTCGCCCGCGGAACGGGTGCCGCCGAGCAGCGCGACGTCCGGCAGGTGGTGCTGGACAGGGCAGACCCCGACGACGGCGGGCTGGGTGCCGTCGTCGCGCACGCCGTGCGGGCCACCCATAAGGGAACCGACGCGTACGTCGGCCCGGACGGCGAGGCCGCTCCGGAACTTTTGCGCGTCCGCCAGCTCTGACCCGGGGGCTTTATGCGTCCGTTCGCACTGGCCGTTTGAACCGGCGGCGGAACCTGCCCCATCCATTCCGGCTCAGCAGGCCCATGACGCGCGTGCAGAGTGCCCAGTAGGCTATCCCGGCCGCGAGGGAGGCTGCCACGGCAAGCGCCGGGCTGGTGGCATCCAGCAGCGGGTAGACCAGCCAGTGCACGAGGTATGCGTACAGTGAGGCGCTGGCCAGAAGCACCGTCAGGCGCTGCAGCCCCCTCGGCACGGGGATGGTGGGCAGCCACGTGAGCAGCAGGATTCCGGCTACCAGCGTCAGTTCCCGGTGGGTCTCCCCGAAGAAATAGCCCGGGACCGTGAGGACCGGGAGGGCTGACACCACGCACCGCTGAGCCAGGGTCCGTGCACGGGCGATTGCCCAGCCCATGACGAACAGCCACAGCGTAGGCGACGGGTGCGGAATGCCGGGATCAACGATGTCATACCGCGAGAGCAGCGCGAGGCCGGTGAGGGCAAGCGGAAAGAGCAGCGGGAACCGCCGTTCCGCCCGGTCCGCCCAGGGGATGGCCAAAAGGGCTGTCACGCCCAGCAGGATGTAGACCAGCACCTCAATGAACCAGAAGTGCCACTGCGTGGTGACCTCTTCCGGGCCAACGATGGAGTTCAGGAGCAGGACATTGGCCAGGCTGTACCTGTCGGTAAGCAGGTAGGCCACGCCGATGAAGGCCACACTGGGCAGAGCCACCCTCGCGAGGCTGGAGAGCTGGCGCCTGAACCGGGGACGCCGTTCCCCGCCGAGCTGGAAGCGGGCGAAGTTGTACCCGGCCACGGCCATCAGCACGTGGGCCATGCCCGGCCATTTCATCAGTCCCACGTGGGTGCTGACGATGAGCACAATCGCCACTGCCCTGAGCACGATGCTGGTTTCGACCGGGGCGAAGAGCCGCCGCATTTTCCCGGCGGGTTTCCCCTCGGGCCGCGGTTCCAGGTCCCGCACCGGCGTCACGTGCCAGTCAGCCGGCAGGTGGCCCAGCAACTGCTCCAGCCGGACCGATGTGGCCACGTAGGACAGCGAGTCGCCGCCGAGCGAAACGAACGTGTCGCCGTCGTCGACATCCTCACATTCCAGGGTGTCCCGGAAGATCCGCCGCACGTCGTCGGGACCGACGGCGGGTCCTGCGGTGCCGGCGTTTGCCGGCTCCCGTTCAGGTACTGCCGGCGTTGAGAGCGCCAGGACCGCCGGATAGTCCAGCTTTCCGGTGGCCAGGCGGGGGAGATGTTCGACGGCGTGCAGCTCCAGTGCGGCACGGGGCAGCCCGATGCCCTGGGCGAGGACCTTGGCGAGCAGTTGCGTGTCGTGGCTGCCCTCGACTGCGACGACGAGGCCCTGGTCCGTGCCGGCGCTGGCCGCCTCAACGCCGAGGTCGCCCAGGATGCGCTCCACCTGGCCGAGGTCCACCCGGAGCCCGACGATCTTGACGAACCGGCTGCGCCGCCCCACCACTTCGTAGACGCCGGCCGGGTGCAGCCTGGCCAGGTCGCCGGTGCGGAGTTCGTGGACCGTGCGGCCGGCACCGAGATCCGCCGGGGCCTCCGCGTAACCGAGCATCACATTGGGCCCGGTGTAGACGAGCTCGCCGTGCTCCAGCCCGGGCACCGGCTCGATCCGGAACGCGCCGCCCGGCACGGGGACGCCGATGGCGCCGGGGTGCTCGGCGGCCAGCCCGGGCGGAAGGTAGGCCATCCGGGCGGTAGCCTCGGTCTGGCCGTACATGACGAACAGTTCCCAGCCCTGCCGGCGGCCGAGTTCGGCGTAGCCCCGTACGCGCTCCGGGGCGAGCCGGCCGCCGGCCTGGGTGACATACCGCAGCGCCGGGAGGTCCATCCCGGCAAAGCCCACCCGTTCCAGCAGTTCAAAGGTGTAGGGCACGGCGGCAAACGCAGTGGCTTGGCGGGAGCGGAAAAGCTCCCAGAAGCAGGGATCTACGACGGAGAGGCCGGTGAGCACCAGTCCCGCGCCGCGCAGCAGGTGGCTGTTGATCACGGAGAGCCCGTAGCAGTATGACATCGGCAGCGTGGTTGCTGCGCGGTCCGCCGGGCCGATGTCCAGGTACTCGGCAATCGACTCCGCATTTGCCTGCAGATTGGCGGCGGACAGGCGCACCAGCTTGGGCGAGCCGGTGGATCCGGAAGTGCTGAGCAGGAGCGCCAGGTCCGGGTGGAGCTCGTGCGCGGTGCCGGCCCGTCGCTCCTCGAACAGTGTCTCCCCGTTGGAGGAGCAAAGCACGACGTCGGGGTCGTACGCTGCCACCAGGGATTCCAATGCCGCCGGCTTGTCCTCCGGAATCAGGATCAGCGGGTGGCCGCCAACCAGGGCCGCGAGGTAGGCCACCAGGGAGTCGACGTCGTTCGCCGCAGCCAGTGCCACGAGGCGCCGCTGGGTGCCCAGGCGGAGGGCGAGGGCATCAACCCGATCGGCCAGTTCCCGGTAGGTGAGGGTGAAATTGTCTGTAAGAATGGCGGGCCTGTCCCCGTGGCCTGCGAGATCGGCGGCGAAGGGCACCCGCGCGAAATCAAGCTGCGTGGTCACCGAAAGAGGATATTAGTTAAGGCTTACCTAAGTAAAGTTACTGCTGGGTTCGTGAATCCGGGCCGGCCGTCATAATTCGGCCGCAAGAACCACGTCCGGCGGCGGGAAATCACAGTGCTGCCCTGTCACAGAAACGGTTTCTGCCGCCCGGATCGTTGACAGGGCGGAAAAGGGGCTGTTTAGCTTGCCGCCTGAAGACAACGCCGTCGGAAGGTGTGCCGAGTGAACCCGTCGATACAGGCCGATCGTGACATCCGTCCGCTTTCTGAATCCGAGGCTGAGGTCTATGTGGCCTCCGTGTGCTTTAAGACCGGTCCGCCGGGCGCGGCCGGAGTCGAGGTTGAGCGACTGGTGCACGACGTCGTGGATCCCCGTATCCCGGTCACCGTTGCACGCGTGAAGGAGGCGATGGCGGCGTCGGTGGGGCGGTTGCCCGGCGGTGGTGTGATCAGCTTCGAGCCGGGCGGCCAGCTGGAGGTCAGCTCCGCCTGCGCGCCCAGTCTTCCCGCCCTGATGGGGGCAACCCGGGCCGACCTCGCCGCCGTCGGGACCCGGCTTGCGGATGCTGGCCTGTGCTTTGGTCCGCTGGCTCTTGACCCGGACCGGCCGGCCGTCCGGTCCCTGGAGCATCCGCGGTATGCATCCATGGAACGGCACTTCAACTCCTTCGGCCCCGACGGGCGAACGATGATGTGCTCCACGGCTTCGCTCCAGGTTTCACTGGACGCCGGATCCGACGCCCCCGGGCCCACTGGCGCAGCCCAGCGCTGGTCCCGGCTGCACACCCTCCTGCCGGTCCTGGTAGCCATGTTCGCCAATTCCCCTTTCGCCCACGGCCTGCCCAGCGGATGGCGCAGCAACCGGCAACGCACCTGGCTGGCCATTGACCCCACCCGGACCGCCGCCGTCCCTTCGTCGGGGGATCCGCGGCAGGACTGGGCGCGCTACGCCCTCGACGCCCTGGTGCTGTGCATACCTTCACCGGAATCCTGCTGGGACGCGCCGCGGGGACTGAGGATGCGGGACTGGCTCCGCGGCGCGGGTCCCCGGCCCGCAACCCTCAGGGATCTGGATTACCACCTCACCACGCTTTTTCCGCCGGTCAGGCCACGCGGATTCATGGAACTCCGGGTCATCGATGCCCAGGCCGGCCATGACTGGGAGCCGGCCGCGGCGATGGTCATGGCGCTCATGGAAGACGAAGACGCCGCCGACGCGGCTGCGGCCGTGTGCGCCCCGGCTGCCTTGCTGCCCGATGCCATGCGGACCGCAGCCCGCGACGGATTGACGAATCCGGTGCTCGCCTCGGCCGCCCTTGACTGCGCCGAAGCTGCCCTGGCGGCTTTGCCCCGGTTGGGGGCGGACGCTGTAACGCGGGCCCGGACCGAGGACTTCGTTGAGCGCTACACGGCGCGTGGCCGCTGCCCGGCGGACGAACGGATGGACAGGTGGGCCCGGACCGGCAGCTGCTTTGCCGGGCCGCAGCACGAGGAGGACGGCGACAATGCAAAGTGACCACACCGGCGCACCCGCCGACCCCGCAACCCTCAGGACCTTCATTGCGGCCGGACTGGAACGGGCCAGGAACCGCACCCACAGGCTGACCGAGTGCGACGAGGAGGATCTGCTGAAGCAGCACTCTCCGCTGATGTCGCCGCTGGTCTGGGACCTGGCGCACGTTGGCAGCCAGGAGGAGCTGTGGCTGGTGCGCGACGTTGGCAAAATGGAGCCGCTGCGGTGCGACATTGACGAAATGTATGACGCATTCCAGCATTCGCGCAGCAGCCGGCCCTCGCTGCCGCTGCTCTCGCCGCAGGAGTCCCGGAAGTACATCGCCGAGGTCCGCGACAAGGCGCTCGACGTCCTGGACCGGAGTCCCTTGGAGGGCTCCCCGCTGGTGGACCGGGGCTTCGCGTTCGGGATGATCATCCAGCACGAGCAGCAGCACGACGAGACAATGCTGGCCACGCACCAGCTCCGGGTCGGCACGCCGGTCCTGCACGGCCAGCCGCTGCCGGCCGGTGTCCTGCCACGGCCCATGGATGCGCTCCCGAAGGAGGTGCTGGTTCCTGCCGGCCCGTTCACCATGGGAACCTCGCTGGAGCCGTGGGCGCTGGACAACGAACGTCCGGCCCACTCCGTGGACGTGCCCGGCTACTGGATCGATACGCTTCCGGTGACCAACGGCGACTACCGGCACTTCATCGACGACGGCGGCTACCGGAATCCGCGCTGGTGGACCGGGCCGGGCTGGGACCACTGCAGGGAAGCCGAACTGGTGGCACCCAAGTACTGGGAACGTGACGGTGACAGGTGGGTCAGGGCCCGGTTTGGCGTTGTTGAACCGGTGCCCGACGATGAGCCGGTGCAGCACGTGTGCTGGTACGAGGCGGACGCCTATGCCCGCTGGGCCGGACGCCGGCTGCCCACCGAAGCCGAGTGGGAAAAAGCGGCCCGGTATGATCCCTCGTCCGGCCGTTCCCTGCGCTATCCGTGGGGCGACGACGACCCCGCCCCGCATCACGCGAACCTCAGCGGAGCCCTCCTCCGCCCCGCCCCCGCCGGCTCGTTTCCGGATGGTGCGTCACCCCTGGGTGTTCGCCAGCTCATGGGTGATGTCTGGGAATGGGTCTCCTCGGACTTCGGTCCCTACCCGGGTTTCACCGCCTTCCCGTACCGCGAATACAGCGAGGTCTTTTTCGGTTCCGACTATAAGGTGCTCCGGGGAGGCTCCTGGGCGGCCGATCCTGCCGCGTGCCGTGCGACGTTCCGGAATTGGGACTATCCGATCCGGCGCCAGATCTTCGCCGGATTCCGCACGGCCCGTGACGCCGTCGAGACCGGGGGGCGGTAGCCGATGTGCCGCCATCTGGCTTATCTCGGGGCTCCGGTTCCGCTGGCGGAGCTGCTGCTCAGTCCCGGCAATGGTCTCCTGACACAATCCTGGGCTCCCCGGCGCCAGCGGTACGGGACCGTAAACGCGGACGGTTTCGGCGTCGGCTGGTACGCGTCCGGGGATCCTGTGCCTGCACGCTACCGCCGTTCCATACCGATCTGGGCGGACAGGTCCTTCGCCGACGTCGCCAGGGTGACTTCCAGTGCTGCCGTGCTGGCGGCAGTCAGGTCAGCCACGTGGGGAATGTCGCTTGAGGAATCGGCCGCCGCGCCCTATGCCTGCGGGCCGTGGCTTTTCAGCCACAACGGACGGGTCGAGGGCTGGCCGGATGCCGTGGCGGCACTGGCGGCCTCGATTCCTGCGTCGCGCCTGCTGGCGCTCGAGGCCCAGGCCGATTCCGCGCTGCTTTGGGCCCTCGTCCAGGAACGGCTGGACGCCGGGGACCCCGCCGCGGATGCCCTGGCCCGGGTGGTCAGGGACGTCGCCGCGGTTGCCGGCGGGCGCTTGAACTTCCTGCTGACCGACGGGACGCGCATAGCGGCCACGGCTGCCGGTGACACCCTCTTTTGGCGGGAGGGTTCAGGGAACGTTGTGGTGGCGAGTGAGCCGTTCGACGACGGCCCCGGCTGGCACGAGGTGCCGGACAACTGCGTTCTGACCGCGACGGCCAGCACGGTCGACGTACGCCCGATTTACAACCTCACGAAGGAACAGGTAGCACCATGAGCATCTCTTCCGGCCGTTCCGACATCATTCACCACCTGCCCCCGGACCACTTGGAGCGAAGCCTGCGCAGCGACGTGCTCGCAGGGCTCAGCACGTCGCCGAAGACGCTGCCGCCCAAGTGGTTCTACGACAAGCTGGGCAGCGAGCTCTTTGAGCGCATCACGGGCCTGCCGGAGTACTACCCAACCCGCGCCGAACGCGAGGTGCTTGAGCTTTTTGCCGGCGAGATGGCGGCCGCGTGCCCGGCGGAAACACTCATCGAGCTCGGGTCCGGATCCTCCAGGAAGACCCCGCTGCTGCTGGACGCCCTGGGGCAGGCGGGACACCTTCGGCGGTACGTTGCCGTGGATGTCAGCGACAGCGCGTTGCTGGAGGCACGAAACGAATTAGCGCCGCAATTTCCAGGCCTCAATCTGGACGCGGTGGCAGCGGATTTCGAGACCCAGTTGCATGTGCTCCCCCGGGAGGGACGCCGTATGGTGGCGTTTCTGGGCGGCACCATCGGCAATTTTGAGCCGACCGCCAGGGCCCGCTTCCTGTCCGGGGTGCGGGAGCTCCTTGAGGGTGATGGCGGCTCGCTGCTTCTCGGGACGGACTTGGTGAAGTCACCGGCCGTCCTTGTGCCGGCATATGCCGACGCCGATGGTGTCACCGCTGACTTCAACCGGAACGTCCTCCGGGTTCTCAATACCCAGTTGGGCGGTGACTTCGACGTGATGGCCTTCGAACACGTCGCCGTCTGGATGCCCCAGGAGGAATGGATCGAAATGCGGCTGCGTGCCAGCAGGCCGATGCTGGTGCGGCTGCCGGGGGTTGGCCTGGAAGTAAGTTTTCATGAGGGCGAGGAACTGCGGACCGAGATTTCCGCCAAATTTCGGCTTGAAGGCGTGGTCAACGAGCTGGAATCAGCCGGGTTCTCCGTAGCGGGGCAGTGGACTGACCGTCAGGGGCGCTTTGCCATGACCCTGGCACAAGCAAGCTGAACTTCGGCTTCTGTGTTGTAGTAATGAACGGAGGCCCGCACCAGCATTTCCGGCACAGGCGGTGTCCCCGTGCAGGATGAGTGGGGGCGGGGAACCGCCGAGACATTGATCCGGTGCTCTGCCAGCTGACGCCTGATGCCGCCGGCCTCGCGGCCGGCAACCGAGAAGGTGACGATGCCGCAGCGTGTGATTCCGCCGTCATGGACCGTCACGCCCGGTACCGCCGCCAGTTCTGTCCGCAGCAGCTCAGCAAGCCCGGCCACCCGCTCCTGCACCGCGTCCAGGCCCAGGGCCAGGGCGTAATCGGCGGCCCGTCCCAGCCCCAGCCTTCCGGCGGCACTGCTCTCCCAGCTCTCGAAGCGCCGGGCGTCGCTGCGGATTTCAAAGCCGGAGGCCCCGGCTGGACTGGCAGAGTGCCCATCCAGCATGGGTGGCTTCAGCTGTTCGAGGACTGCTGCGCGCACGTAGAGGAACGCCGTGCCCCGCGGTCCGCGCAGAAATTTCCGTCCCGTGCCTGCCAGCACGTCGCAGCCCAAAGCCTGCACGTCCAGAGGCATCTGGCCCACTGACTGGCACGCGTCGAGCACAAACATCACCCCGGCTGCACGGCAACGCTTTCCGACCTCGGCCGCCGGATTAACCAGACCGTTCGCCATTGGGACATGAGTCAGGGCAACCATGGCGACGTTGCCATGCTCGAGTTCCGACTGCAGGTGTTCCACGTCGACCTGTCCGTGTTCGTCGTCCCGCAGAACCACAATCTCGAGGTCATGGCGCTCCGCCAGCTGCCGAAGTGCGAGGACATTCCCGGCATACTCGGTGCGGCCGATCAGCAGCCGCCCGCGGGGAATGAAAGGAAGGCTGTAGACCGCCGCCGCCCAGGCCCGGCTGCCGTTCTCCGCCAGGGCAACCTCGTCCGGCCGGGCTCCGATCAGCCGGGCCACCGAGGAATAGACGTTTTCAAGCCGGCCGGAGGCTTCCTCTGCCGCTTCATAACCGCCGATTTCCTCCTCGCGGCGCAGATGGCCCACGACGGTGTCCACAACAGGACGGGGCATGAGGGAACTTCCCGCGTTATTGAAATGGACTACGTTCAGGACACCCCGGGTCTGTGTGCGCACCTCGTCGACATCGATTGGCATAATCCACATCCTGCCGCACGGGGCAGGGCTGCGCCCAGATCTGGACCCCCGGCGCTAGGCTGCCCCGGCGGTCCAGCGGAGCGGGGCCGCCGGGGCTGATGGCCTCCAGTGCCCCGCCGTCCGGGGGCCGGACACCTCCGACGGCGCGCGCTTCTTCCCGAATCCCTGCCTGCCGTGGTCGGACCGCGCCGGGACGGCCTGGGCCGGTACCGGCGCAGGAACTGCCGCGGCGGCCTCTGCCGGAGCGGACCCGTGGACCTTCGGGGCCGCCGCCGACAGATCCGTGATGAGCCCCGTCCCGGCGCACTCGCGGACGTCGGCGATTCCGGCCGCGGCCGCGCGCTTGTCCTCGAAGGGTGCGGAGACTGCCAGGACGGTTCCATTGGGGGCCATCAGCCGGAACCGGTACTGGGACTCTGTGTCGACGAAAACTTCAAATACTCCGGCCATGGCGTTCCTTCCGGTCAGGGAGCGGCCGGCAACGGCTTTTGCGGCTGCGGCGCCCCGGACGCACCGCTGCGTCCGTCCTTCGGTGGGTGCTGAACCGGCAGGGGTGCGACGGTTCATCAGGTTGTTAACGAGTCTGCCCAGTGCTTATGCAGCCTAACAAGACCGGCCGTGTAAACCCTGGGTAAACCCTGCCTGTCCACCCACTAAAGCGTGCCCGCCCACCGGTTCTCAAGGACGCCCTAAACGAAGGGACGCGCGGCGCAACGCACGTTCACAGCCCGCCATCGGAAGCAAAAGATCCGGCCCCGAAGGGCCGGATCTCACGGAGGGTCTGAAGAAGGATCAGAGCGGATAAGGATTTAACCCGGAACAGTCAGATCTGCTTGAGCGCCTGCTCCAGGTCCGCCATCAGGTCATCCGCATCCTCAAGGCCGACGGACAGCCGCACCACCCCATCGCTGAGCCCGATCGCGGCGCGGCCTTCGGGCCCCATGGCCCTGTGCGTCGTGGTGGCGGGATGCGTGATGAGGGACTTGGCGTCGCCCAGGTTGTTGGAGATGTCGATGATCTTCAGGGCGTCCAGCAGCGCGAAGGCAGCTTCCTTGCCCGACTGCCCGGCCGTCGTCGCAAGTTCCAGCGTGAGGACGGTGCCGCCGGCCTTCATCTGCCTGGCCGCCAGTTCATACTGCGGGTGCGACTTGAGCAACGGGTACTTGACCCAGTTGACGGCAGGCTGCGCTTCGAGCCATTCTGCAAGGCGCAGCGCCGTGGCGGAGGAGTGGTTCACACGCAGGGACATGGTCTCCAGGCCCTTGGTGAGGACCCAGGCGTTGAACGAGGAGAGCGCCGGGCCGGTGTGGCGCATGAGCTGCTTGACCGGGCCGTCGATGAATTCCTTGGTGCCAAGAATCGCCCCGCCCATCACACGGCCCTGGCCGTCGATGTGCTTGGTGCCGGAGTAGACGATCACGTCCGCGCCGAGGTCCCCGCAGCGCTGCAGCAGCGGGGTGGCGAAGACGTTGTCCGCCACCACCTTGGCGCCGGCGGCGTGGGCGAGTTCACTGACCGCCGCGATGTCCACGATCTCCTGCATCGGATTGGACGGGGATTCGAAGAAGACCGCCGTCGTGGGAACCGAGAGGGCGTCGCGCCACTGATCAAGGTCCGGGCCGTCCACGAACACCGTCTCCACGCCCCAGCGGGGCAGGATTTCGTTGAGGATGACGAAGCAGGAGCCGAACAGGGAACGGCTGGCCACCACGCGGTCCCCGGCCCCCAGCAGCGCACCCAGGGCGGTGAAGACGGCGGACATGCCGGACGCCGTCGCAAAGCACGCCTCCGTGCCTTCGAGCAGGCGCAGCCGCTCCTGGAAAGTGGCCACGGACGGGTTGCCGTAGCGCGAGTAGACGAAGCGTTCGTCCTCGCCGGTGAAGGCGCGCTCGGCGGCCGCGGCGGATTCGTAGACGAACCCGGAGTTCAGGAAGACGGGCTCCGTGGTTTCCTGGAAATTGGTGCGGTCAAGCCCGCCGCGGACGGCCTGGGTATCGGGGCTCCAGCCGGCGGCGTCGTGATTAAAGGTCAACTTAGTTCTTTCCCAGGTTCGTCGGCAGGCCGCGGTTCTTCCAGCCGTTCACGGTGCGCTCACCGTAGCGGTCGGGCTCGCCCTCGAATCCTTCGAGGACGTTGTAGGCCGTGAAGCCGGCCTGCGTGGCGGCAATGGCGGCGGCGATGGAGCGCTGGCCGGAGCGGCAGAGGAAGAGCAGCTCCACGGTGGAGTCCTCCGGGGCCTGCTGCTTCAGCTGCTCGACGAACCCGGGGTTGGGAATGCCGCCGGGAAAGGTCCACTGGATGAACAGGGGATCGTTGTCCGTGGCCTTGGTGTCCGGAATGCCGATGTGCGCCCATTCGCCCTCGGTGCGCACATCCACCAGGATGGCGCCCTCCTCGAGCTTGGCCCACGCGTCCTGCGGGCTGACGTCGCCGGCGTAGCTCATGCGTGGCCCTCGTATGCTTCCGCGCTGAGGTCCTCGTCGGAGTCCAGCCGGTCAACGGCCGTGGCGACGGCGGCATCTGCGCTGGCGATCGCGGCCGGCAGGATGACGGCCTGGGCAACAATGACGCTGGTGCCGTTGAAGGTGGCGGCCGGGCTGCCGTGCAGCACGTATCCCTCAGCAAGGGCCGCCGAGATGCGCTCACAGAACGCCCGGTCGTCCGGGCCCGTGATGAGGCGGTAGGACAGCTTTTCCTCAGGTTTATCCTGCTGGGACGGCAGTGTTGCAACGGCGGGGGCGTCTGACACGACGGATCTCCTTTTCTCACGCTTGCAGCTCGAAGTGGTCGATATGCCGAGTATTCACCTGAGGCACCCCGCCGTGGAAGGAGGGTTGCCGACCGGCCAGTCAGGGCTTAATGCCGGTACTCATTACTCCCGAAAAACGTAACACTGACGACGGCGGCACGCACCGCCGCCGTCGTCATCTTCCGTAACGCATCGAAAGAAACGCGGGGTCAGATACGGCCGAATCGGGGCCCCGGAAGCGGCGGTAACTGACCCCGCGTTGCGGTTACAAAGCCGACGGCCGGGAGGATAATGACGGGAGATGACCCGCCGTAACGCCGGATGAAACCAGGCCGCTGTGAATGATTCGACCCCGAATACAGTGACTCCCATGCTGCACTTTGGATGGTTTGTGGGCCATGGCTTCGGGGTCCAGGGCTGGGGGACGCCCGGCTACGGAATCGGCTACGACTGGAAGAAGCCCGCCCCCTACCAGCATGCGGTCCGGGAGTTCGAGCGGGCCGGGCTGGACCTGTTCATCATCGAGGACTCACTCACCGTCCCCGATACCTACGGCGGCAGCGCGGAGGTCTCACTGGCGCAGGCGTCCTTCGCGCCCAAGCACGATCCGCTGGCGCTGGTGCCGTACCTGCTGTCCGCCACCGAGCACCTGGGCATTGTGCCCACCATCAGCGCCTCCTTCTATCCGCCCTTCACCGCGGCCCGGCTGCTGGCCACGCTCCAGCACTTCTCCAACGGGCAGCTCGGCTGGAACGTGGTGACCTCCGGCAGTGACCTGGCCGCGCAGAACTACGGACTGGACCAGCAGATCGAGCACGACCTCCGCTACGAGAAGGCCGAGGAGTTCGTGGACGTGGTCCGCAAGCTGTGGCGCAGCTGGGAACCGGACGCCATCCTGGAGGACGCCGGGGCTGGCATCTTCGCGGACCACACCAAGGTCCGGCCCATCCACCACGACGGGGAGTTCTTCAAGGTCCGCGGACCGCTCAACACGGCACCGCTGCCGGAGGAACCGGTGCTGGTGCAGGCCGGGGCATCCCCGCGGGGCAAGGCCTTCGCCGGTGCGAACGCCGACGTTGCCATTGCCCTGGCCCGCGGTGTGGACGGCATGAAGGCGTACCGGGACTCGATCCGCGCAGAAGCCGCCGGGGCCGGCCGGAACCCCGACGACGTCAAGGTGCTGTTTGTCCTGAAACCCACCGTGACCGGTTCCAGGGCCGAGGCGGAGGACCTGCGGGCCGCGCGCCGGGAGCTCACGCAGCGGGACATCGACAGCCAGCTCAACTCCATCTCCTACCTGTCCGTCATCGACTTCAAGCAGTTCGACCTTGATGCGCCGCTGCCGGAACTGAGCACCAACAGCAACCAGGGAACCCTGGAGCACTTCTCCAAGGCGGCGCCGCCGGGTTCCACCCTGCGGCAGATCCTGCAGGCACGCAGCGGCGGCGCAGGCGACAGCATCATCGGCACCGCCGAGGAAATCGCCGACTACCTGGAGGAAACCGGGGCCGCGGTGGGCGGCGACGGCTTCCTCTTCTCCGGCTTCGTGGACCCTGCCACCATTCACGGCGTGCTGGACAGGCTGGCGCCGGTGCTGCGCAGGCGTGGACTGCTGCGGACGAGCTACGGCGAAGGCGGCTTCCGCCGGAACCTGCTGGACTTCTAACGCCATGGCAGTGGCCGGGAGCAACCACGGACTGGTGTCTCGTGCCCGCCGGGGGACGTTTTTGATCGGCACGGCCCACATCCGGGCCGGCGACGTGGCGGCGGCAGCGGCCGATCCCGCCGTGGAGGTGGTCCTCAGCGCCGAGGCCCTTGAGCTCGTGGGGCTCTCCCGTGAGGTGGTGCAGGCGGCCATCGATTCCGGCCACCGGGTCTACGGACTCAACACCCTTCTCGGCTCCGGCCGGGACACGGCCGTGGACAAGGACTCCATCCTCGACTTCCAGGTGCAGGTGGTGCGCTACCACCACAGCGGCGTCGGTGCACTGCTGGACGGGGATGAAGTCCGCGCCCTCATCCTGGCCCGGCTCATCGGGTTCACCCGCGGAGGCTCGGGCGTGCGCCCGGAAACTGCCCGGTTCTACGCCGAACTGCTGAACAGGGGCGTGGTGCCGGCCGTTCCGCGCGACGGGTCCGTCGGCTCATCGGACCTCACCCATCTGGCGGCGGTTGCCGCCGTCGCCATCGGGGAAGGGCAGGCGCTGGCTCCCGACGGCGGACTGACCGGTGGAGGGGAAGCGCTCGCCGCCGCCGGGCTGGAACCGCTTGTCCTGGCACCGGGGGAGGCCCTGGCGCTGGTCAGCGCCAACTCCTATTCCATCGGTGCCGGCGCGCTGGAACTCCGCCGCCTCCAGTGGCTCGCAGATCTGGCGGACACCGCGCTGGCGCTGTCCCTTGAGGCCACCGCAAGGTACGACGGCGGCGGGAACCTCAGCCCGTTCTCGCCGGCTGTGCAGTCCGCCAAGGCGGTGGACGGCCAGCGCGTCTCGGCCGCCAACGTCCGCCGCCTGCTGCGCGGCGGCTGGCTGGAGGATCCGCGGCGGCAGGTGTCCGTGCAGGATTCGCTGTCCTTCCGCGCCGCGCCGCAGACGCACGGTGCGTTCCGGGCCCAGGTGGGCGCCCTGGCCGAGGCGCTCGAGGTGGAACTCAACGGCCGCGGCGACAACCCGCTGACGGACGTGGCCTCGGGCCTCATGGTGTCCGGCGGGAACTTCCAGCCCATGCAGCTGGCCCTGGCGTTCGAGGCGCTGCGGCTGGGACTGGCACACGTGGGGATCAGCAGCGAGCGGCGCATCGCCAAGCTCTATCCGCCGCAGCGGCTGATCCGGCAGCTCAACCTGGAGGCGGCCCGGGCAGGCACACCGCTCGCGTCCGAAGACCTGCCGGGACTGCTCTGGTACTCGGCCGCAGGCCTGCTGGCCGAACTGAAGTTCCTGGCAGCGCCTGCCACGCTGGGGGCCCCCACCCTGTCCGCGGATGTGGAGGACCACTCGACGCTGGCCCCGCTGGCCCTCCAGCAGCTGGAGCGCTCGGTGGAGGCCGCGGCCAGGCTCCTCACCATAGAGGCGCTGACGGCGTCGTACCTCCTGGCGGAGGCGCAGGACACGGACCTGCGGGAGGCCGAAACCCGGGAACTGGGTACTGGCACCGCAGCAGTCGTAGCGCTCCTCTCGGAGTTGCTCTCCCGGCAACTGCCGGCGGCGGCGCTGGTGGAGGATGCGCGCGCTGCGCTGAAGGATTTGCTGGCAGGGCTGCCCGAGTTGCAGACGCCGGCCCCGGAAATGAATGACCGCAGCGCGGATGTCGGCGGGCAGGATGCCGGGGATCAGAACCATGGCCGTGCAAACTCTGGCGGTACTAACTTTGGCCGTACAAACTCTGGACGAGGAGAACCATGACAACCGTGACGGGGAGCGGCCGCCAGGCACGGCATGTGGCGCCCATACTGGATCCCGCCGTGGACGCCGACGCCGTGCTGGCCCGGGTGGGGAACACCCCGCTGGTCCCGCTGGAGGTACTGAGCCGCGGACTGGGAAGCACTGTTTTCGTCAAGCTCGAATCGGAGAACCCCGGCGGGTCCATCAAGGACCGGACCGCGCTGAGCATGGTCCGGGCCGCGGAGCACAGCGGTGAGCTGCAGCCGGGCGGGACGATCGTTGAAAGCACCTCGGGGAACACCGGGATCGGGCTGGCGCTGATCGGCGCACTGACCGGCCATCCCGTGGTGGTGGTCACCGGTGATTCCATATCGTCGGAGAAGCTGGATGCCCTCAACCGGTACGGGGCGCGGGTGGTGTTCACGGACTGGAGCGCGCCGTCGAACTCGCCGGAAAACGCGCGGGCAGTCGCGGCCAGGATCACGGCCGAGATTCCCGGCGCATGGCGTCCGCTGCAGTTCGACAACCCGGCCAATCCGCGCGCGCACTACGAGGGGACGGCGCCGGAAATCTGGGCGCAGACAGCCGGGCGCGTCACGCATTTCGTCGCGGGCGTGGGCACCGGCGGCACGATCACCGGGAACGGACGGTACCTCAAGGAGAAGTCCGGCGGCCACGTGGAGGTGATCGGCGCGGACCCCTACGGCTCGGTCTACAGCGGCGGGCACCCGGGCCAGATCCTGGTGGACGGCGTCGGCAACTCCTGGCCCAAACCCGACTGGCCCAAGGTCTTTGACCTCGGCCTGCTGGACAGGTTCCTGCGGATCCCGAATGACGAGGTGTACACCACGCTGCACCGGTTGCTCAACGAGGAAGGCCTGTCCCTGGGGCCGTCGTCGGGCCTGACGGTGGCAGCGGCGCTCCGGGTGGCCAGGGCGGCACCGCACGGTTCGGTGGTTGTGGCGGTCGCCCCTGACACGGGCAGCAACTACCAGAGCAAGGCATTCAACCCGGTGTGGCTGGCGGACAACCATATCCGCCTGGCCACGGACCTCGCGGAGGACTAGTTCAGGATCGGTATCGGGCCGGTGGCAGCCGATTCGTTTTCGGAACGGATCCAGGCATTCCAGTCCAGCGGGTGGACGGAGGGCCGGCCCAGCAGGTAGCCCTGCGCAGCCGCCATGCCAAGTTCAGTCAGGGCGTCGAGTTCTTCCGGCGTCTCCACGCCCTGGGCTCCGATGGCAGCGTCAATGTAGCGGGCGAGCTCGGCCATGGCGGCGGCCCGCAGGCGCTGGCCCTCGGAGTTTTCAATGCCCGCGATGAAGCTCCGGTCCAGCTTGATGATGTCCGGGCGAAGCTCCAGGACCTGGTCCATGGACGTGAAGCCAACCTCGGCGCCGTTCACGGCGATCCGCAGTCCGCGCTGCCGCAGGGGGGCGAGGGCCGCAGTCAGCGTCGGGTAGTGGTCGAAGGGGATCGCGCCGTTCAGGTCAATGACGATCCGGTCCATGGCCAGCTGGGAATGCTCCAGGAGCCCCGGGATCCTCGGGTCCGCGCACGTAGCCGGCGTCAGGTTCAGGGCGACGAACATGTGCTCGGGCACCGCCTGCGCCACAGAGAGGGCCCGGTGCAGTGCCGCGAGTTCAAGGTCGGTGCCCAGCCCGACGGATTCTGCTTCGCTGAACCAGTGGTCCGCGCTGGCACCGTCGTCGCTGACGAAACGGGTGAGGGCCTCGACGCCGATCACATCCGTCTCCGGAATCCGGCGGATCGGCTGGAACGCGGTCATCAGCATCGTGTCGGCGAGGATGGCCTCGATGCGGTTCCTGCTGCGCCGCGTGAAGGGCACCGGCTCCGGCGCCGCGACGGCCCGGGTCCGCTGAACCACCGGGATGGCGCCGTTCTCGGCGTTGGCCAGCTCTGTGGTGGCGGTAAGGTGCTCAAGCAGCGCGTGCTCGGGATTGTCCGGATGGGCCTCGGCCAGGGCGCGCAGCTGCGTGCGGGTCCACTCGGTGGCCGGATCTGATTCGGCCAGCAGTTCGGTGATGATCTGGCGGGCTTGCCAGCGCACGCCAAGGTCCCCCGTGTCACCCGGCAACGCTGCCTGGGCCCCCCAGCCCGTGGGTGTTGAGGTTGTCAATGGAAGGGCGTTCTCGTCCCAAGACATCGGCTATTCCTTTATACGTACTCGTTCCGGCTGAGCCCGGAACGAGGCCAAGTGCCATCACCGCCGCGGGTGCGGGCAGTTGACCGTGGAAGAAGAGTACAACGCAGGGCGCCGGCTTGTCCTGCATTTTTTTGAACGGTTCCAATTCGTTACTCGTCCAGCTCGTTACCGGGGACGGCCTGGTCCGGGCTCCCCGTCCCGGCCGGGCAGGTCGCGGGCGGCAAGGTTCTTGGTGGCCGGGCCCTGGATGACCGAGCCGTCGAGAGCGAAGCGGGAACCGTGGCAGGGGCAGTCCCAGCTCCCGTCGGCGGCATTGAAGCCCACGGTGCAGCCCAGATGCGTGCAGACGGCGGAGACGGCGTGGGCCAGCCCGCCTGGATCCGTGTACACGGCGACGGGGCCGCCGTCGAGGTCCAGGACTGCTCCCGCGCCCGGCGGCGGAAGGGGAAGGCCGCGGGAAGGCTGGGTGGCGGGGGCGTCCGGTGCGGTGGGCGCCGCCGTGCCGGAGGCCGGTGCGCCCCGGCTGCTGTCGAACACCGCCGCCCACGGGTTGGCGCGGCCGCAGAGCGCATCGGTGAGCATGAGTGCCGCTGCTGTACCGTTGCTCAGCCCCCACTTCCGCAGGCCGGTGATGACATGCACGTGCTGTGCCTCGGGCGACAGGAGCCCCACATACGGCAGTCCGTCCACCGGCATTTCGTCCTGAGTGGACCAGCGAAAAGCCGGCTCGCCGGCGCCGAGCTGTTCGCGGGCAAACGCGGCGAGCCGGCTGTACCGGACGGCGGGATCGCCGCCGTCGGACGCCCTGTGGCCCTCACCTCCGGTGAGCAGATAGCTGGCACCGTCGACGGCGACCGTAAGGATCGACCTCATGGGCTCGTCGGCGCCGATGAAGGTGGCATCCGCGGCCGCTCCTTCCATGCGGCTGGCGACGATGTAGGAACGGTGCAGGTAGCAGCGTGCGTCGAACTGCCCTTCGTCGCCGAAGGGCACGTTCGTGGCCACGATGACTTCCCGGGCCCGGACAGAACCGTTTTCCGTGGTGACCATGGCCGGGGAACCGTCCCGGAAGGACAGTGCCCGGGAGTCCTCGAACACAAAGCTCCCGCCGCCGTCCACGCCGCGCGCCAGGCCCTGCAGGTACCGGCTGGAGTGGAACTGCGCCTGGTCATCGAAGCGCGCCCCACCCCGAACCGGAAACGGGAGCGGCACGTCCGTGGTGAAGGTAGAAGGAAGCCCCAGCCGGGCAGCCAGTTTGGCTTCTTCCCGGACCTGATCCAGGCCCGCCTCGGACTCCGCGTACGTGTAGTTGGCAACCCAGCGGAATCCGCAGTCGATGCCCTCGTCTGCGACGGTGCGGGCGATGTGCCCGATCGCTGCCTGGTTGGCCTGGCCGTAAGTGCGGGCGGCGGAGTCGCCGTGGTTGCCTGCCAGCTCCGTGTAGGCGAGGCGGTGCAGCGAGGTCACCTTGCCCGTGGTGTGCCCCGTGACGCCGGTGCCCACCCTGGCGGCTTCGACCACCGCCACCGTCTGCCCGGAGCGTTTGAGGGCAAGCGCTGCCGTCAGTCCCGCGATGCCGCCGCCAATGACGGCAACGTCAACATCGACGTCTGTGTCCAAGGTCGGGTAGGCGGTGGTGCCGGCCGTGGCCACCCAGAGGGATACCGGCTGGCCGGTCGCTGATCCGTTCATGGCGCTTGCCCCGTTCATGAGGCAGACCATACCCCTGCCTCCCCGGGGTGGGAATGCCGGGGAGGGAATGCCCGGGCTGGGAACGCCCGTGCCGGGACTGCCCCGCAGGCCTGCGCTACTCGATCCCGGCGAACAGCTCGTTCAGCTCGGCGGTCAGCTGCTTGCGGAGTGCCGGCGTGCCGATTTCGCGGCCGTCGATGTGGTTGACGGGCGCCAGGAGCCGGATGCTGGAGATCAGCCAGACGGCGTCGGCGTCGGCCAGGTCCTGGGGCTTCAGCGGTCCGTAGCCCAGTTCCCAGCCGGCGGCCTTGGCCGCGGCGAACAGGGCGCCCTGTGAGGTTCCGGGAAGAATGCCGCTGTCCAGCTGCGGGGTGACGAGCCGCTTGACTGTTGTTCCGGCGTCGTTCTTCTCAACGTTCGCCAGCAGCACGGTGGACGTGGGGCCCTCCAGCACGCGGCCGTCCGAGGACGTGAAGATGACATCGTCCGCACCCTGCTTGTGGGCGTGGCGCAGCGCCGCCATGTTCACGGCGTAGGACAGTGTCTTGGCGCCGAGCAGCAGCCACGGGGCGCGCTCGGCGGCATCGCTGTCATAGCCGCGGTCCAGGAGGATGACGTCGATACCGGTTTCGCGCTGGCGCCGGCCGGCGGCCGCCACGGGGGACACCTGCACCCAGCAGGTGGGGGCGGCCGCGCCCTCCACGCCGCGGGTGACGATGAGCTTGACCACGGCCTCGTCCAGCTCCGGGGAGGAGGCCGGGTTGTCGGAGCGGAACGCAGAGACGCCCGTTTCCACAGCGCGGCGCCAGTGGTCCTGCCCGGGAATCTCAAGGTCCAGTGCCTCTGCCGAGCGGTCCAGCCGGTCCAGGTGGGCCTGGATCTTCCGGGTGTGGCCGGCGACGGCGAGCATGGACTCGAACACCCCGTCACCGCGCGTGGCGCCCAGGTCCGTGGCCATCAGCTGCGGCTTTTCGGGGTCCGCAATCCGGCCGTTCTGATAGTCCGGATCCAGAAACACCAGCACTGTGTGGGAGGTACGAGACGTCATGCCTCAAGCTTAGTGCGGCCAGGGCCCGATAGGCTGGCCTCACCGCTCCATACGGAATGGCTGCGGGGGTAAGAAATAACGGGGGTTTCAACTGTGTTGTGGCCATTTCCGCTGGCGGAAACACTGCCGGCGTGGCTCATCCTGCTGCTCAGCGGCGCGGACCTGGTCATCAGGGTCCTGGCGGTGGGCATCATCCCGGGCAACCGGCGGCCCACCACGGCCATGGCCTGGCTGCTCGGCATCTTCTTCGTGCCAGCCGTCGGGCTGATCCTGTTCCTGCTCTTCGGAAACTTCAGGCTGTCCCGCCGCCGCATTGAGCAGCAGCAGCTCGTCAACGAGCGGGTCCGTGGCAGCGTTGCACTTTCCCACGTGGCCAGCGAGTACTCCGGCCCCGAATGGGTGACATCCGCGGCCGAACTCAACCGCCGCCTGGGCTCGATCCCCATGGTGGACGGCAACCATGTGGAGCTGATTCCCGGCTACCCGGACTCCATCCGCGCCATGACCGAGGCCGTGCGGAAGGCCAAGCGCTTCGTCAACGCCGAGTTCTACATCATGAGCAGCGACCACGTCACGGACGACCTCCTCACCGCCCTCGAGGAGGCGGCTGACCGCGGTGTCCGGGTCCGGGTGCTGTTCGACCACATCGGGACCCTGCGCATCAAGGGCTACAACAGGCTGCTGAAGCGGCTCAAGGCCAGCCGCATCCAGTGGAAGCGGATGCTGCCGCTGCTGCCCATCCACGGCCAGTGGCGCCGG
Source organism: Arthrobacter sp. NPDC056727 (assembly GCF_042790555.1). Classification (NCBI taxonomy): domain Bacteria; kingdom Bacillati; phylum Actinomycetota; class Actinomycetes; order Micrococcales; family Micrococcaceae; genus Arthrobacter; species Arthrobacter sp. NPDC056727. The sequence continues at coordinate 71,688 of NZ_JBHTZA010000026.1, forward strand.
CCGGACCTGCGCAACCACCGCAAGATCATGGTGATCGACGGCGAAGTCGCCTTCACGGGGTCGCAGAACCTGATCGAGCCCTCCTACAACAACCCCAAGCACCGCAAGGCCGGCCGCGAGTGGATCGAGTTGATGGCCTGCCTGCGCGGCCCGATCGTGCCCACGCTCAACGTCGTCTTTGCCACCGACTGGCTCAGCGAAACGGACGAGTCACTGGAGGACCAACTCCAGCTGCCCCCGCAACCGTCGGCTGGCCCGGTCACAGCCCAGGTGGTGCCCAGCGGCCCGGGCTTCATCACTGAGAACAACCTCCGGCTCTTCAACACGCTGATCTACTCGGCGCAGCACCGGATTTCCGTCTGCAGCCCCTACTTCGTGCCGGACGACTCCCTGCTGTACGCCATCACCACTGCGGCGCAGCGTGGCGTGGACGTGGAACTGTTCGTCTCCGAGAAGGGCGACCAGTTCCTGGTCCACCACGCCCAGCAGTCCTACTACGAGGCCCTGCTGCGGGCCGGCGTCCGGATCTACCTCTACAAGGCGCCGTTCGTGCTCCACGCCAAGCACTTCACCATCGACGACGAGGTGGCGGTCCTGGGCTCCAGCAACATGGACATGCGCTCCTTCTCCCTGAACCTCGAGGTGTCGGTGATGCTGCTGGGCGCGGACATTGTCAACAGCATGCGCGCCGTGGAGGACACCTACCGCGACATCTCCCATGAGCTGCGGCTCGAGGACTGGATGCGCCGGCCCCTCGCGGCACGGTACGTGGACAACGTCGCCCGCCTGACGGCCACGGTCCAATAAAGCCCGCTCCAATAAAGCCTGGAGTTTTTGTCCATTTGTCGCGACGTGGAGGCGGCAAAGTCATATGGTCGTAGCAACGCTCTGACAGATGGAGCGTGCGATGCCCAAGTTGTTTGCCCGCGATGCCCGTGGTGATTTCCTCGATTT
>NZ_JBHTZA010000027.1:0-68385 GCF_042790555.1 Arthrobacter sp. NPDC056727
CCCGCTACGACAAACTCGCACTCACCTACCGCGGCGGAGCCGTTCTCCGGGCAATCAGCATCTGGCTGACATCTTTAGGAGACACGCCCTAGGCCTTCTTCCCCGGCAGGGCGAGCTTGAAGACCTTCGCCCAGGAGGATCCCACCTGCTTCAGCAGCGGCCCGGTGGTGTACGGAAGGCCGTAGCGCCGGCAGATTTCCTGCACCTTCGGGGCCACTTCCCCGTACCGGTTGGACGGCAGGTCCGGGAACAGGTGGTGTTCGATCTGGTGGGACAGGTTCCCTGTCATGATGTGCATGAGCTTCGAGCCGGAGATGTTGGCAGAGCCGATCATCTGCCGGACGTACCAGTCGCCGCGGGTCTCGCCCTCGACCATTTCCTCCGTGAAGGTGTCGGTCCCCTCGGGGAAGTGGCCGCAGAAGATGACGGCGTGGGCCCATACGTTGCGCACGGCGTTGGCGGTGAGCGTGCCGAGGAGGGCCTGTTTGCCCGAGCCGGTCAGCATGGCCACGGCCGGTGTGGCAGCGTAGTCCTTGGTGAACTGCTTGAGGGCTTTGACGCCGAGCGCCTTGAGGTCCCGGACCATGGCCTCCTTGCTCTTTTTGCCCTCCTTGTATTCGACCAGCTCCAGGTCGTAGACCGCGATGCCCCACTCGAAAATCGGGGCCAGGATGGCGTTGTACAGCGGATTGCCCAGCGCACGGGGGGTCCAGGGCTGGTCCTCGTCCATGCGAAGCAGGTTGTATCCGACGTCGTTGTCCTTCCCCACCACGTTGGTCCAGCGGTGGTGGAGGTCGTTGTGGGTGTGCTGCCAGGAGCGTGCCGGGGTCACAAAGTCCCATTCCCACGTGGTGGAGTGGATGTCCGGATCGCGCATCCAGTCCCACTGGCCGTGGAGGATGTTGTGGCCGATCTCCATGTTTTCCAGGATCTTGGCGAGGCTGAGCAGGCTGGTTCCCAGGACCCAGAACTTCTTGTCACGGCTGTTGAGCAGGGCCGCCCGGCCGCCGATCTCCAGCCCGCGCTGGATCTTGATCATCCGGCGGATGTAGGCGGCGTCGGAGGCTCCCCGCTTGGCGAGGACCTCGTCCCGGATGGCGTCGAGTTCGCGACCGAGCTCTGCCACCTGCTCGTCGGACAGGTGCGCCGCGGCTGGCGGCCGTACCGCCGGCCGGCCGGAGGCGGCCAGGGCCCCCGGGCGTGGTTTCGTGGCCGGCCGTTCGGTGGTTGCTGTGCTCGCGGCTGTGCGATCGGATATTGCAGTCATGCTGGTGTTTCTCCTCAGATGTCGAGGTTAACGGGCCCGGCGGCTGCCGAAACGCACGTCTGGATTAGTTGGCCCGGTTCACCGTGGACTTCACCGGTTCGCAGGTCCCGGACCTGCCCTGCACGCAGGGGCAGCAGGCAGCTGTGGCAGATGCCCATGCGGCAGCCGCTGGGCATGAGGACGCCGGCGTCTTCGCCGACGTCGAGAAGGGGGGTATCGCCGTCGGCCTCCACTTCGCGGTCGGAGGCCTCAAAGGTGACCAGTCCGCCGTCGTGCCCCTCACCGCCCAGCAGGCTGGTGTTGAAGCGCTCGATGATGAGGTTGACGGGGTCCGCCGCGAAGGGGCCCGTGGCCCCGTCCTTGCGGGAGGAGCCGGCGGCCTTGGGGTGGGCGGCCGCTTCGGCGGCCCACAGGGCTTCGGCGTCGTCGAGGAACGCTTCCGGGCCGCAGGCGTAGGCGGCGCGGCGGCGCCAGTCGGGGCACAGGGCATCGAGCCCGGCGGCGGAGCCGAAGTCCACCCGGCCGAGGTCGCCCGTGTACCAGTGCGTGACGCGGAAGTTGGGGAACTGGTCCGCGAGCTCGGAGAGTTCCTCGCGGAAAATGCTGTCCTCCGGCCGGCGGGCCGAATGGATGAGCACCACGTCGGCGTCCGGCCTGTGCGGCACGAGCGTTCGGACCATGGACATCACCGGCGAGATGCCGCTGCCGGCGGTGAGCATCAGGAGCGGCCGCGGGTGTTCGGGGAGGACGAAGTCGCCCTGCGGCGGGGCCAGGAACAGGACGTCGCCGGGCCGGGTGTCACGGACCAGGACGCCGGACACGGCACCCATGTCGCTCACGGTGATGGCGGGGTCCTCGCCCGCCGGGGCGCTGAGCGAATAGGAGCGCCAGTGCCGGACGCCGTCGAGTTCCACGCCGATCCGGGCCCACTGGCCCGCCTTATGGGCTTTCCAGCCGCGGCCCGGGCGGAAATGAATGGTGGCCGAATCAGCTGTTTCGGGGACAACCTTGGTGACCACGCCGCGCAGCTGCCGCGCAGAGAAGACGGGGTCAAAGAGCGCGAGGATGTCCTCCGGCGCGAGGGGAGTGGTCAGGACGGACGCGGCGCGCGCCAGCTTTCGAAGCCGGATCAAACTGTCCCCCGCATAATGGGTTCACCCATGTGTATCTCCTAGTGAAACCCTGGATCGTAACAAGCAAAAGTACCTTAGCCCCCACCTACAAGCGTCCTCCATGCCGGCGCCGGGAGCAACCGGAGTCCATATCGGCGCGGTCCAACTCATGGGCGGGGTCCTACTCATCAGCGGGGTACGGGGCGGCGCGCAGCTGGCGGGACAGGTGCGCTGCGTTGCGGGCCATGCTGGTGATCGAGTGGGCGACGTTCTTGGGAACCTCCGTAAGGTCCTTGAAGTCCACCGTCTGCATCGCCTCGCCCACCCAATAGGTGGAACCCTGCGCGGGAAGCGAGAACCCGACGTCGTTCAGCGCCTGCTGCATGTCCGCCACCACCTTGTGGGCGCCGTCCTCGTTGCCCACCACCGCCACGAGCCCCACCCTGCCGTACATGATTGGGCGGCCCTGGTCATCCGTTTCCTGCAGGTCCGCATCCAGCCGTTCCACCACCCGCTGGGCAATGCTGCAGGGGTGGCCCATCCAAATGGGCGTCGCCAGGAGCAGGATGTCCGCGGCCAGGATCCTGTCCCGCAGGGCCGGCCATTCGTCACCGCCGCCCATGTCCACCTCCACACCCGGCTTGATATCCAGGTCCACCACCCGGGCGGATGAGGTCTGGACGCCGTTCTTGGCGAGCTCGTCCAGCACGTGCCTGGCCATGAGTTCGCTGCTGGAGGGATCCGGGGACGGCGTAAGGGTGCAGATCAGGGCGATGGCAGTGAGATCAGACAAGGCAGGGTCCCTCCGTTGTGGCGTCTGCGGCATTGGCGGTTGATGATAAGCATACTTACCGCCGGAGTGCATGCACATGTTGACGGGAACGGGTGCGCCGCCGCGGGCAACTGCTTGCGGCGCCTTTACTATCTACCCCATGACATTGCAACGAACGGAAACCGGTGGAGTTCCCGTGTTCTGGGTGGAGAGCACCCAACCCCTCACCGCGCAGCTGGTTTTCCGCGCCGGAGTCCAGGACGAATCGTTCATGACCGCCGGGCTGACGCATCTGGTGGAGCACCTGGCGATGTCCGGTGTTCCCGATCTGCGGCGCCAGAGCCACAACGCCACGGTCGGGCTGACCTTCACCTCGTTCACCTGCAGCGGCAAGGCTGAGGCTCTGACCTCGTTCCTCGCCGCTGTGTGTTCCTTCCTGTCAGCACCCGACCTCAGCCGGCTGGAGATCGAGAAGAAAATTCTGGCGGCAGAGGCTTCCAGCACCCTTCCGCCAGCCACCGGCGAACACCTGCGGCAGCGATTCGGCCTGACATCCCTGGGGCTGGCAGATGTGTCGCCGCCATCGCTCGAAGGGCTCGAGCCCGTCGACGTCCTGCAGTTGCTGCAAAGCCACTTCACGGCGGGCAATGCGGCGCTTGCACTTAGCGGGCCGCCGCCTGAAGGACTCCGCCTCGACCTCCCCTCTGGGCCTCCGCGGCGGCCGGACACCGCCAACGCTTTGGATATCCCGTTGCCCGTGTGGTTTGAGCAGGGCTGGCCGCGACTGGGCCTCTCCTTCGAAGTCCCCGCCGGGACGGAAGCCATGCGCGAGGCCGTGCGGGCCGTGTCCCGCATCGCCTGCCGCCGCGCCCATGCCACCTTGCGGCAGGAGCGGGGATGGATCTACGACATCGACGTCATGCACTTCCTTGACAACGGAGACCGCGGAATCCTCTGCTTCGAATCGGATCCGACGGCCCGGCACGCGGACGATGCCCGCCTCGGCCTCATGGCGATCCTGCAGGATCTTCAGTTCAATGGCCCTACCGCGGATGAACTGCACACAGAGGTTGAGGAGTTGCAGGAGTACCTTGACGACTCGGCTTCGGGCATCGAAATGGCAATCGCCGCCGCAGAGTCGCATCTGCTGGGACGGGCTCCGGTGTCACTCGAGGACAAGTTGGCCCTGGCGCGCGGCGTCACAGCTGAGGACTGCCGGGCGGCTCTGGCCAGCCTGGACGCCACGGCCATCTTTGGAATGCCTGAGGGAACCCAACCAAAGGACGATTCCATCCGCTCCGATTCCGAGCGCCCCGTGGAGTGGCTGGGCGGCAGGGAGTTCCGGCGCAGCGTACGCGGGGCCTTCCTCGGGGTCCCGGGCGGCAGCAAGCTGTTCGTCGGTGAGAAGGGCGTGACGCTCTCATCGGACTACACCGCCAGCATCACTTGGGACGACTTGGTGGGCGTGGCTGTGGCGCCCGACGGCCTCGTCAGCCTGATCGGCATGGATTCACAGCAGATCCACCTCCGGGACACGTGGTTCGGCAAGGGGCAGCAGGCCATTGAGACCATCCTCCACCGGGCCGGCGAGGAGCGGTGCTTCACCCCGGCTGACGCCTGAGCCCGCAGGGTCGGAGGAGTTCCCGCGTTACAGTCCTGCCTAAAGCTGCAGCAGCTCCTGCACCAGCTCGCGGCACTTCCGGTACGACGGCGCCTTCGGGTCGATCAGCGCGAAGTGGTCGCCGGGGACCTTGACCACCTGGACCGGGGCGCCGGCTGCCCGGGCGGCGGTGGCGTAGGCCTCGGACTGGCTCACCGGCACGGTGTCGTCGTCGAGCCCGTGGACTGCGTAGACCGGGATGGCGAGCGGCACGGCGCTCATCGGGTCGGCGTACTTGTGGCGCTTGGGGTACCTCTCGGCTGAGCCGCCCAGGAAGTTGCTGACTGCACCGTTGCTGAGGTCCAGCCATTCCGCCTGCGCAAGGTTGAGCAGTCCCGACTGGCTGACCACGCCCGTCAGGTGGACGGCCTCGCCGTTGAGGTTCCTGGCAACCTGCCGGTCGGCGTCGGCCGCCCCGAGTCCCGCAAGCCGATCGCGCCCGGCCGCCCAGACGGCCAGGTGGCCGCCTGCCGAGTGCCCCAGCGCCACCACACGGTCCAGGTCGAGGTCATGTTCGCCGGCCAGCTCGCGGAGCTTGTCGATCCCGGCGAGGATGTCCTCAAACGTCCGCGGCCAGCCGCCCCCGTTGCCCGCCCGCCGGTACTCCAGGTTCCAGGCCACAATGCCGTGCGCCGCGAGGTCCTTCGCCAGCGGCTCACCCAGCTCGGCGCCGTACTGCGAGCGCCAGTAGCCGCCGTGGATCACCACAACTACGCCGTGCGGGGAAGGCGTTTTGCCGTTGCGTGCTGCAGGTGTTTCCGGCAGGAAGAGTTCGCCCCACTGGCTGGGGTGGTCACCGTAGTGGTACTTCTGCCGCTTCACTGCATCCTCCTAGGATCCTTCGAACGGGGCGCCGGGCCCCTCTTTGCCGCCGGCCGCGCACCCGGAATCCGGGGTTGCAGGGCACGACGGCGCACAACAGCCATGTGCCGAGCCTACCGTGAGGTAGCTCCCGTGGGGCAGAAGGGACGGCAGTGGCAGGGGTGTCACCGGCGCCACTGTCACACCGCCTTGGTAGTTTGGAACCATGGCAAGCAACTGGGATCGCCTGGACGTCACTCAGCGCGACTCCGTGCAGGCAAACGTGGAACTCTATGAGCACGTCCGGCCTGCCCTGAAGCTTGTCACCCGGGAGGTCCTGCAGATACTGCGGACCATGCTCAAGGACACCGAGGTCACCCCCCTTTTCGTCACCGGCCGGACCAAGTCGGTGGACTCCTTCCGGGAGAAGATAGCCCGGACCGAGGAACCGCTGGAACCCGGCGGCCCGCGGCTCCTGAAATTCCCGGACCCGTTCCGGACGCTCAACGACATGGTGGGCGTGCGGGTCATCACCAAGCTGCCGGCGGAGAACGCGCTGGTGGCCAACCTGATCAAACGCCAGCGGCACCTTTTCGACTGCCGCGGGGACCGCGAAAAGGACATCGGCTCCATCGAGTCCGGAACGTACGGCTACTCCAGCCGGCACCTGATCCTGCGCACCATCCAGAACGACGTCGTCAAGAACTACCAGCAGGTCTTCAACTCGGAAGTCCAGCCCAACGGCAGCTACTTCTTTGAATGCCAGATCCGCACCGTCTTCGCGCACGCGTGGAGTGAGATCGAGCACGACATCCGGTTCAAGGCCGAGGACCCGAGGGCCTGGACGCCGCACTTCGACCGCCAGTTCACCGCCACCGCCGCCATGCTGGAAACCGTGGAGAGTGCGTTCGCTGACCTGCATGAACGCTACGAGGAGGTCCGCAGCTACTGGGATGTGGACGGCGAGGGCGCGGCACAGCTCACCCCCAACCGCATCCGCGACGTCTGGCGCACCCTGCTCCCCCACGTAGACCGTAAAGTGGATGATGACTGGGGATGGGCGGCCGAACTCCTGGCGGCCCATGGACTCAAGCAGACCGTGCAGCTCGCGGGCCTGCTCAGCGCCAACCGGATCACCGAGGTCCGCAGGGCCCTGGACCACCGCTACTCCCCCGGCCCGGACCGCCTCCTGGATGACCTCCTGCTGTGGCAGTACGGCACCAAACACATCGACCTCACCGCCGAGGCGCCCGACGCCGTCCCCCACCCGCGGCGCGACAGCCTCCAGCGGCGGCTGAAGCAGATCGAGCGCTACCGCCAGACCAAGAAATAGAGTTACATGTTGCCCGAACAGCTCCAGTCCGTCCGGGCCACGCTCCGTTCCCCGCGGCGCCTTAAGACCGAGGCCCTCGCCGGACTGGTGGTGGCCCTCGCCCTCATTCCGGAAGCCATCGCGTTCTCCGTGATCGCCGGGGTGGACCCCCGGATCGGGCTGTTCGCATCCTTCACCATGGCGGTCACCATCTCGTTCGTGGGCGGCCGGACCGCCATGATCTCGGCCGCAACAGGCGCCGTCGCCCTGGTGATCGCGCCGCTGATGCGCAGCCACGGGCTGGACCACCTGATCGCCGCGGTGATCCTCGCGGGAGTGTTCCAGATCCTGCTGGCCGTCCTGGGTGTCACCCGGCTCATGCGCTTCATCCCGCGCTCGGTGATGGTGGGCTTCGTGAACGCACTGGCCATCCTCGTTTTCATGGCCCAACTGCCGGAGCTGATCGGCGTTCCCTGGCCCGTGTATCCACTGGTCGCCGCCGGCCTGCTGATCGTCGTCGGCTTCCGCAGGATTACGACGGCGGTGCCGTCACCTTTGGTGGCCATCGTCCTCCTTACGGTCCTCGCCGTGGTAGCCGGGATCGATGTGCCCGCCGTCCAGGACAAGGGCCAGCTGCCGGAAAGCCTGCCCACGCTGTTCGTCCCGAATGTGCCGCTCACGTGGGAAACCTTCCAGACCATCGCCCCGTTCTCGCTGTCCATGGCGCTCGTGGGGCTGCTGGAATCACTCATGACGTCCAAACTCGTGGACGACATCACCGACACCCGCTCCAACAAGACCCGCGAATCCTGGGGCCAGGGCGTGGCCAACATCGTCACCGGGTTCCTGGGCGGCATGGGCGGCTGCGCCGTGATCGGGCAGACGATGATCAACGTCAAGGGCTCCGGCGCCCGCAGCAGGGTGTCCACGTTCCTCGCGGGCGTCTTCCTGCTGGTGCTGGTGGTGACCCTTGGCGACATCGTGGGACTCATCCCCATGGCGGCGCTGGTGGCCGTGATGATCTTCGTCTCGGCCATCACCTTCGACTGGCACTCGGTTGCACCCGCAACGCTAAAGCGGCTGCCCAAGTCCGAGACCGCCGTCATGCTCATCACGGTGGGCACTGTGGTGGTCACGCACAACCTGGCGATCGGCGTCGGCGTCGGTGTGCTGGCGGCGATGGCGATGTTCGCCCGCCGGGTGGCCCATTTCGCCACCGTGGAGCGGACGGAAGTGGAGCTCAACGGCCGGACGGTGGCCACCTACACCGTGGACGGCGAACTGTTCTTTGCCTCCTCCAACGACCTCTACACGCAGTTCGACTACGCCCGCGACGCCGACCCGCACGTCCATAGCGTGGTGATCGACCTGCACGCCTCACACCTGTGGGACGCCTCCACCGTCGCCGTCCTGGATGCGGTCACGGAGAAATACCGCAGGAACGGCCGCGAGGTGGAACTGGTCGGCCTCAACTCGGCCAGCATCCAGATGCGGGAACGGCTGGCCGGCAAACTCAACGCCGAGTGAGCTTCATCACGCTATTTTGGACGCGCCCCTTTATCTGACGCGGGCCAACAAAGAATGAACAACACGCCCCCGTTACCTTAATGTGACATTAGGGAAAGCCTCCCGTACGGTGGAAAACGTGCCTTTTTCACCGAGGGGCACTCCCGCGCTGATTGCCTAACTCTGCCGCAGCCCGAGGAACCAACCGAACACCCATGTCAGGCAGAGACGGGGAAACCACTTTTCGGCCCGCTTGAAGCGGGCCTTGGGGTGAAGCCGCGCAGTTCCTGACCACGCTCAGGACCGCGGCCGGGTGCCTCCCACCCGAATCCGACAGCTCACCTCGCAGGCATCGGGAGAGGCTTCTTCATGTCGTTCCGCTTTATTTCTGGCCGCCGTGCTGCGGCCATCCTTGCCGCATCCGGACTGGCCTTCACCGGCACCGTCGCGGCCAACGCCGCAAACGTTCCGGCCCAGCCGGCGAAGGCTCCGGTCTCCGCCCCCGAGGCCGCCAGCCAGATCCAGGCTCCCCTGAGCGCTGCCTCCAGCATCAAAATCGAGTTTGACCGCACCGCGGTCAAGTCGGCCCCGGCTCCCGTGGCAGCGCCCGCCGTCGAAAAGCCCGCAGCCGCGAAGCCCGCGGCGAAGAGGGCGGTAACGCCTGTCGTTGCCGCCGCACCCAAGGCCGCACCGGCCGCTGCCGCGCCGAAGATCACCGTCAAGGCCGCCGCTCCGGCGCCGAAGGCACCCGTCAAGGCAGCGGCAGGCGTCAACGCCGCCATGCTGGCCTCCGCCTACGCCCAGATCGGCATCACGCAGGACTGCACCGCCATGGTTGAGAAGGCCCTCGGCGCGGCCGGCATCCACGTGGGCGACCTCGCCCCGATGCAGTTCCTGAACTACGGCAAGGTGGTCTCCACCCCGCAGCCCGGCGACATGGTGGTCCAGTCCGGCCACGTGGCCATCTACGCTGGCGCCGGCAAGGTCGTCAGCGGCGGCATGAACGGCATCAACGCCACCATGGCCCACCCGCTGTCCTGGCTCACGGCCACGGGTCCCGTCACGTTCGTGCGCGCGGCCTAGCGGAGGCCTCGCGGAGGTAAAGAAAACCGCCGTGTTCCGCTGCCTTGGGGGCGGCGGAACACGGCTACCCCCAAGGTGCTCCCACCTTTCCATAGGGATGGCGGGACACACTGGCCATGCCTGATGAAAGACCGCAGTCTCCGGCTGCGAGCCAGGATCGCCGGGTCCGGATTGTCCCCCATGCATTCCGGATCCGGCGCCTGCCTGCCTGCCTGCAGCGGAGGGCAGCAACCAGCCTCAGCCCCGGACGGTGCGGTTCCGCCCCTGGGACTTGGCTTCGTAAAGGGCAACGTCCGCGGCCGCAATCACCTCATCGAGGTCAGCGGTTTCCGCGTTGTAGATGGAAATGCCGTAGCTGACGGTCGGCATCCTCAGCAGCTCCGGGATGTGCTGCCCCGCCATCCGCCTGCTGATTTCACCCGCGATAATTTCCGCGCTCTTGGGCCCCGCCCCGGGAAGCAGGAGGATGAACTCCTCGCCGCCGTAGCGCCCGGCAAGGTCCGTAGACCGGACCGAAGCGCTGCACGCTTCGGCAAAGGCCTGCAGTGCAAGGTCGCCCGCCGCGTGGCCAAAGGTGTCATTGACCGCCTTGAAATGGTCGAGGTCAGCAAGGATCAGCGAGCCCCCGCCATTGGCGGCCTTGCTGCGCTCCAGCTCTTCGGCCGCGGCCTCCAGGAACGCCCCCCGGTTAAGGAGGCCCGTCAGCCCGTCCTGTGTGGCGACGGTCCGCAGCGCCCGCGTCTGCTGCTCGGTGCTCAGACCCGCCATGCTGAAGGAAACCACCACCAGCAGCACCATGGTGACCATGGTGGTCACCGCGGACCCGAAGAACGTGACAAAGACGGCGCCATCCTGCCCGTTGATAAGGAAAACAATCAGCCGGCAGAAATAGAAGGCCGCCACGCCGCCCGCGGCGATGGCCATGGGGATCCTGACCCGCGAATAGCCGGGCTCCAGCCGCCACAGTTCATGCGAGGCCAGACCGATGAGCACAGCCATGGACCCCAGGAACACCTCTCCCCCGGCCCAGGCGTTGGAGCCGGGGTTGTCGACGGCGGCAGCCACGCCGGCCAGGACCGGCAGTGCCACGGACAGCCAGGGGCTGGGCTTAAGGGGCCGGAGGGAGCGCGCGCCGGCCCAGACGCAGGCTGCACCGGAGATCAACAGGACGTTGCCCAGTGGGTTCGCCCAGACCTGCTGCGGCGTGCCGTTCATCAGGAAGGCCGCCGCGCCGAGGAGAAACAGGAGCAGGGCCGCGCACCACCAGGCGCTGTAGGGTGAGCGCGTACTGCGGTAGGTGGAAAAGTAGAAGAGCACAGCCAGAATGAGGGCCATCGCGGCGAAAGCGATCCGAAGCGTCACCGTGTCCAGGATCATTCGGCCCCCTTGAATCCCGATCCAATGCACTCCAGTATCGCACCCGCGGGGTGGGCTTCGCAGTGCTGCCGGCTATTTTTGGACGCGAAACAATTTGTCTGACATCAGTCACGAATTGGGGCGGCGGAGGCCCGCAGTGCCAGCATTATTGAATGCTTGAGGCAACAAAAGAACCCGCCCCCACTACTCCGGCCACGGATGCCACGGCGGCCGTCGCCGCAACCCTGAACCCGGCCCTCGCCGCAGAGGCCAGGATTGCGCGCGTCGCGGTGACCGTCTTCCCCCTCCTGGTGCTGGCTGCCGGAGTGGCCGGGTTCCTGATTCCCGGCGCCTTCAAACCCCTCGGCCCGACGGTCCCCTACCTGCTGGGAATCATCATGTTCTGCATGGGCCTGACGCTGACGCCGCCGGACTTCGCGGCCGTTGCCCGCAGGCCGTGGGCCGTGGTGCTCGGCATCGTCGCCCACTACGTGATCATGCCCGGAGCCGGCTGGGTAATCGCCACACTCCTGCATCTGGAACCTGCACTCGCCGTGGGCCTCATCCTCGTGGGCTGTGCACCCTCCGGCACCGCCTCCAACGTGATGGCGTTCCTGGCCAAGGGCGATGTTGCCCTTTCCGTGGCCGTCGCCAGCGTATCCACCCTGATCGCCCCGGTGGTTACCCCGGTCCTGGTGCTGTTCCTCGCCGGGTCCTTCCTGACCATCGACGCCGGCGGCATGGTGCTGGACATCGTCAAGACCGTTTTGCTCCCGGTGATCGCAGGCCTGCTGGCCCGCCTGTTCCTCAAGAAGCTCGTGGCCAAGGCACTGCCGGCGCTCCCCTGGGCGTCCGCCGTCGTTATTTCCCTCATCGTGGCGGTGGTGGTGGCGGGAAGCGCCGGCAAGATCCTGGCCGCCGGCGGCATCGTGTTCCTTGCCGTGGTGCTGCACAACGGCTTCGGCCTGGGGCTCGGCTACCTGGCCGGCAAGCTGGGCCGCCTGGATGCCAAGGCGCGCAGGGCACTCGCGTTCGAGGTGGGCATGCAGAACTCCGGCCTCGCGGCAACGCTGGCCACCGCGCACTTCACGCCGCTGGCGGCCCTGCCGTCCGCCGTGTTCTCCCTCTGGCACAACATTTCAGGTGCCATCGTTGCTGCCTGGCTGGCCCGGAAGCCCCTGCCGGAGCGGCAGGAGGCCTAGACTCCAGCGGGCACGGCGGCCTTAGCCGCAACCGCCGGCCCGGCGGGGACTGCCTGCGTGAATGTGTTCGCGGGCCGCGGCAGTCCGTAGTGCTCACGCAGCGTGCGCCCCGTGTACTGCCGGCGGAAGAGCCCGCGGGACCGCAGGATCGGAATGACGTGGTCCACGAAGGCGTCCAGCCCCGAGGGCAGCACAGGCGGCATGATGTTGAAGCCGTCGGCCGCGCCTTTTTCAAACCACTCCTGGATGGCGTCCGCCACCTGCTCGGGCGTTCCGGAGAAGGTGCGGTGCCCGCGGCCGCCGCCCAGCCTGCCGATGAGCTGCCGGACTGTGAGCCGCTCGCGCCGGGCGAGCTCCACGATCAGTGTGTACCGGCTCTTGGCGCCCTCGATCGCGTCCTCCGAGGGAAGGTCCTCGGGCAGCTGGGCATCGAGCGGGAGGGATTCCGGCGAGACCCGCAGGACGCCGGCCAGCTGCCTGCGCGCATGCTCGGGGTGGATGAGCTCATCCAGCTGCTTTTCAAGCTGCCGCGCTTCACGCTCGGTGGAGCCGATGACCGGGACGATGCCGGGAAGGATCTTGATGTGTTCCGGGTTCCGGCCCGCGGCGGCCGTCTTCCGCTTGAGGTCGGCGTAGAAACGCTGGGCCTCCGCCAGGGTCTGCTGCGCCGTGAACACCGCCTCGGCGTAGCGGGCGGCGAAGTCCTTGCCGTCCTCGGAGGAGCCTGCCTGCACGATGACGGGATGGCCCTGCGGCGAACGCGGCACGTCCAGGGGACCCTGGATGCGGAAGTAACGCCCGGTGTGGCCGACGGTGTGGACGCGGGAGCTGTCCGCCCAGATTCCGGCCGCCTTGTCACCCACCGCGGCGTCGTCCTCCCAGCTGTCCCAAAGCTTCCGGGCGGCATCGAGGAACTCGGCGGCGCGCTCATAGCGGCGCCAATGCGCGGGCTGGTCCTCCAGCGAGAAGTTCCGCGCGGCGGCCTCTCCTGCTGTGGTCACTACGTTCCAGCCCGCCCGGCCGCCGCTGATGTGGTCCAGGGAGGCGAACCGGCGAGCCAGGTTGTAGGGGTCGTTGTAGGTAGTGGAGGCGGTGCCGATCAGCCCGATCCGCTTGGTCACGGCGGCGATGGCGCTGAGCAGGACCGTTGGCTCGAGCGTCCCGTAGGGACGCTGGCGCACGTCGCCGTGCAGGACCGGCGAGTCGGCGAAGAAGATCGAGTCGAACGTGCCGCGTTCGGCGGTGCGGGCGAGCTGCTGGAAATGCGCCACCTGGGTGCCGGCGAAGCTGTCAGTCTCGGGCAGCCGCCAGGACGCCTCATGGTGTCCGGTGCTCATCAGGAAGGCATTCAGGTGGAGTTGGCGTTCATGCATGGTCAGGTTCCTTGGTGTGGGAGGGCGGTCAGGAGGTCCGGGAGCCGATGGCGGTCCGCCAGCGGGAGAAGTGGCGTTCGACGGCGACCAGCAGGTAGTTGACCAGCAGGCCGAGCAGGGACACGGTCAGGATGCCCGCGTACATGTCCGGAATGAGGAAGCTCATCTGGGAATTGACGATCAGGTAACCAAGTCCGGCTTTGGCGCCGACCATCTCGGCGGCGATCAGGACGAGGATGGAGGAGGTGCCGGCCATCCGGATGCCCGTGAAGATGGTGGGTACGGCAGAGGGAAGGATCACCTTCTGGAACAGCTGGAAGTTGGACAGCCCCAGTGAACGGGCGGCCCTGATCAGCAGCGGGTCCACGGTCCGGACGCCCGCGATGGTGTTCAGCAGCACCGGGAAGAACGCTGCGTAGGCAACGATGCTGATCTTGGACGTCTCCCCGATGCCAAGCAGCAGCGTGAACACCGGGAGCAGTGCCAGCGCCGCCGTGTTCCGGAAGACCTCCAGCAGCGGGTTGAGGAAGCGGTCAAGGGCCCCGTACCAGGCCACCAGCAGCCCAAGGGCCACGGCGGAGACGACGGCGATGCCGAAGCCGCTCGCGGAGCGGCTCAGGCTGGCGGCGAGGTGGTTTTGCAGCTGCCCGTTTGCGATAAGCGTGCCCAGTGCCTCGAGCACCGTGTGCAGCGGCGGAAGGAACACCCTCGTCGATGCCGGCGCGAGGTAGGTGGGGCCAAGTTCCCACAGCAGCAGAAACAGGATGATCGCCCCGGCACCCCATACGGCTTTGCCGCCCTGCAGGGCGTACAGGCGCAGCCTGGCTGCGGTGGCTTTGCCGGGTGCGGGACGCAGCGCCGGTGTGGCCGCCGTGCTTTCCCCGCCGGCAGCGGCCGCGGGACCGGTACGGGTTTCCGTTTCCTTGGTCAGTGTTGGCGTGCTCATCAGGCTGCCTTTCCGGTGGTGATGGTCCTGGTTTCATCCGGCGCCGTACCGTCGGGCTGGATCTTTGCGTGCCCGGCCTCCTGGGCGCGGCGTACCTCGTCATGCAGCAGCGACCAGACCTTGTGCCTGTGTTCCACGAAGGCGGGGTTGGACCGGACGTCCTCGTCGCCGGAGCGGTCCCCGAGATCGATGTCCACGATTTCCTTCAGCCGGCCCGGCCGGGAGCTGAGCACCGCCACGCGCTGGCCGAGGTACACGGCCTCGTCGATGCCGTGGGTGATGAAGATGATGGTCTTGCCGGTGGTCGCCCAGATGCGGAGCAGTTCGGTCTGGAGCTGCTCGCGCGTCTGCGCATCCAGCGCGGCGAACGGCTCGTCCATCAGCAGGATGTCCGGCTCATAGGCGAGGCTGCGGGCAATGGCCACGCGCTGCTTCATGCCGCCGGACAGCTCATGTGGGTACCGGTCTTCAAAGCCGCCGAGGCCCACAAGCTCGAGGTATTCGCGCGCCTTCGCTGCCCGCTCCTTGCGGGTGTAGCGCTTCCCGTCGCTGCCCGCGCCTTCCAGGCCGAAGGACACGTTGGCCGCGGCCGTCCGCCAGGGAAACAGCGCGTACTGCTGGAAAACGACGGCGCGGTCCCGGCCCGGACCCGCGACTTCCCGCCCGTCCACCAGCACCTGGCCGGTGTCCGGCCTGGTCAGTCCTGCCAGGAGGTCCAGGAGGGTGGTCTTGCCGGAGCCGCTGGGGCCCACCAGGGTGATGAACTCACCGGCCGAGACGTCGAGCGAGATGCCGTCCAAGGCGGTCAGCACTGACCCTTCCGGGTTGTCCTTGCTGGGCCGCACCGTGAACTTCTTGGTGATGTTTTGAAGGCTGATTTTCGGTATCGGCCCGGTTCCGGAGGTCATGGTGTGCTTCCCTTCAGCAGGTCGTTCGAGGCGTTTGGTGTCCACCATGAGAGCAGAGATAGACCACCGCCTGAAGGGCACGGTCATGAGGGGAAACGGGGCGTAACCTGCCGGCCGGTGCCGCGGATGGCGGCGCCGGGACGCGAAGGGACTTCGAAGTAAACAGGGCGTAATGACGGGCGTCTTCCGGAGACACCGGGTGACGCATGGCGACAGAAACGGGCCCGGAAGGCTGCCGATGTTGCGGCCGGCTACGGACAATGACAGGCCGGCGCCGCCCTGCCTGTGAACGTCGCGCGGGCAGGGGCAGATCCGATTGTTACGCTCCTAGAAGATGGGGACCTGCTGGGAAAACTCGCCGGCCATGGACAGGATGTCGTTCAGCAGCTGGATCGCACCACCGCCGAACAGGGCATGTCCGCTGAGGCGCTTCCAGGAGGCCGGCTCTGCCGCAGCCCGGGCCGCGTACCCCGCCATCCGGTCCAAGAGCAGCTCCACGGCCTGTTCGGCGTGCAGCGATTCGGAGATGACCACCTGCGCAATGCCGCGCCTGGCCAGTTCGGCGATGGCGTAATCCTCCTCCTCAGTGGCGGGCAGGACGCCCACAATGACGCCGTCGGCGCCGCCAGCCAGCATGAACTGCCGCCACGACTGGCCGAGAAGGATCACCGGCTGGTAGCCGTGCCGGGGAAGTATCGCGGCAGCGGCCGTGGCCAGCGCCCGGTCCGGCGGCCATTCGAGGTCGTCAATGGCGATGGCCACCAGGTCCGTCCTGCCGCGGCGCATTCCCCGTGCCGCCTGGTTGGGCACGTAGCCCAGGTCGTCGACGGCGGCCAGGACCCGCTCCTGCGTGGACGGACTGATCCGGGTGGTGCCCCCGCTCCGGCCGGACAGCACGTAGGACACGGTCGTCAGTGAGACCCCGGCCTTTTCGGCAACGTCCCGGATGGTGGGGCTGGACATGCTCCTCACTGTTTCTCCTATCGTCACTCAGTGTGCGGGTGTATTGTCTGGCCTTCGAGCTGCTCCGGGTCCCACGGCGGTTCGGCGGCCATGTCCACGCCGGTTCCGGCCGCGGACCTGGGCCCCACGGCCACCTCGCTGGCCGGAAGGTGCGCCTGCCGGCTGATGCCCTCGCGGACGCTCTCGACGATTTGGTCGCCGAGCAGCGGGCCCGTATAGCTGATGCTGAGCTGCCCGTCCCCGGCCACGGTGCTGTAGTTCCCGAGTGCGTCGGAGACGATGCCCTCCCTGTCCACGCGCGCCGAAACTCCGGCGGGGTCGGCTGTGGCAACGCTGAAGCGCAGGTCGTGCACCAGGACCGGCAGGACGTAGAAGTTCTTCACTCCCAGTTTGCCGGTGTCCTCCTCGGTGACTGCCCGCACAATAGTGCGTCCGTCGGCGGGAGTGGCAGTTGCGGGCAGGGCCACGATCACTTCGGGGACCATCTGCTGCAGCACAGCGGGTTCGAGCACATCCGGCGAAATGGCGGACAGGGCCGTGCCCCGCGCGGCGGCGGCCGCGTCCAGCCGTTTGCGGACGCCGGCGACGTCGGCGTCCAGCGCGGTGTGGACGGCGATCACCACCCTGCGCCG
Source organism: Arthrobacter sp. NPDC056727 (assembly GCF_042790555.1). Lineage (NCBI taxonomy): Bacteria > Bacillati > Actinomycetota > Actinomycetes > Micrococcales > Micrococcaceae > Arthrobacter > Arthrobacter sp. NPDC056727. Next base: position 16,894 of record NZ_JBHTZA010000027.1, read on the forward strand.
GACCATGAGGCCGTCGTAGGTGACCGTGGGCCGCCCGTTGCCGAGGTCCTGGCCTTCCTCCGCCTGGGCGAGGACCCGGTCCGCGGCGTTGGCTGCGCTGCTGGGGGGCGGGCTGGGGGCCGGGTTTGCCGCGGGGTTGGCCTGGACACCGCCGGTGCAGCCGGCCAGGGAGAAGGCCAGCAGCACCGCCGGTGCGATCAGGAGCACACGGTTCATCTCAGGTCCCCGCCGGGTAGGCCGTCTTGTACTTTGACGCGAAGTAGCCTTCGGGCCTGGTTTCCAGCACGGGTTTGTCGGCGTTGATGGGGTCGTTGTTCCGCAGGTCGCCGACGGAGAACTGGACCATCATGTCGTGGTCCTCGTGGACGAGGTTGTGGCAGTGCACCATGTACCGGCCACCGACGTGCTTGCCGGTGTCGAACTGCATGAGGACCGTGACCGACTCGCTTTCACCGGCGTAGAAGACGTCCTTGGGGCCGCCTTCCCACGCGAACGGCTGGCCGCCGTTGGTGTTGCGGCCGATGATCTTGCCGTCAATCAGGTGGATGTGGACCGGATGGAACCAGCCCCCTGACTCGTTGACGATGGTCCACTGCTCCACCTGGTTGCGTTGCGGGTTGGCGAAGCAGCGGGTGAAGTTGGATTTCTCCACGTCGTCCCAGGTTTCACCGTTGATCGTCCATTCTCCGCCCTGCCGCTGGACCCGGAGGATCCTCTTGGCGACGGCCATGTCCGGGGTCAGTGCCATGGTGTCCAGCCCGCCCATGGCCTTGGTGGGGTGCGGGCCGGGGTCCAGCGTGGCGGGGATGGCCGAGATGGTGTGGGACCCGGCCTGCGCCGGGGAGTCGGCCACCACCTGGAACTTCATCACCTTGCCGGTGTTGGCGAAGTTCACGTTGTTCTTGTTGCTCAGGTTCCGCAGCTCCACAGACTGGCCCGGCTTGTACTTTCGGAAGTCGATCAGGACCTCGTAGCGTTCGGCGGTGCCCTGGCGCCAGGAGGACACAGCCTGCACCTTGGGGGTCATCCCGGCATCGGTGCCCACCACGTGGAACGGGTCGCCGTTGGACAGGGCGAAGCGGTAGGAACGGGTGATCGAGCCAACCAGGAACCGGAACCGGTAAATCTGCGGCTTGACCTTCATGGTGGGCCACGGCACCCCGTTGACCATGATGATGTCACCCCACAGCCCGGCGTGGCCGTTGTCGTTGTAGCCGAGGGACCCGTCGGCGTTCAGCATCACGTCCGAGACCAGGATGGGCACATCGAATTCACCCTGCGGCAGCTGCGCCCGCTCGCGCGCGTTGGTGATGGAGTAGATCGAGGCGAGCCCCGAGTACACGCCCTGCGCCGTCAGCATGTGGTTGTGATCGTGGTACCAGAGTGTCCGCGCCGCCTGCCAGTTTGGATAGTGGTAGTTCTTCACCCGGCCCGGTGCGGTGCGGTCGTTGGCGTATCCGTCGTACTGGGGCAGCGATGCCGAGCCGTGCAGGTGCGTGACGGTGTTGAAGGTGTTCGGATAGAGCAGGCCTGTGGCGGGCAGTCGGTTGCTGATCCTCAGCTCGGACCTCGTGCCCTGCTGCACCCGGACCGTGGGGCCCGGGAAAATGCCGTTGTACCCGGCCAGGGTAGTGCTCAGCCCCGGTGCGATCTGGGCCTTGCCGAGTTTTTGGTTCAGTGCATATTTGGCGAACGGCGTGCCGTCGCGGTCCCGGCCCGTGGCGTAAGGAAGCAGTTCGGGCGGCCGCCGGAAGGCCCTCGTATACGGAACGGGTGTATTCGCCGGCGCGAGCCTGCTTGGCGTGGTGATCGGCGTCGCGGCGTCGTCGGCACCACCCTTCCGGCCCGGCACGCCTGCGAGCGCCGGGCCCCCGGTTGATGCACTGACGGCGACAGCGCCGCCTAACAGGCTTAGTTTCAACACGTCCCTCCGTGTTGCTGCCATGACGTCCTCCCAGCGTGTTGTGATGGCCCCAGCGACGCCGTTGGCGCTGAGCAAATATTTGAGACACAACTCATCGTGCGCCGCGCGACTCCAGAAAACCTTGGGAACCATCACTCATGGAGGGCTGCCCCACCTGAATAGGTGGGTCCACTGTCTTAGTGCCCGGGGCCCCCTAGGTATGGCCGCCGCATGTGCCATTAACCCTGCAGACTCCCGGCTATTCACAACGGGCCGGGGGCACACTGCAGCGAGGAACATGGAGCAGGTCCGCGCAGAAAGGAGCCGGTCAATGCAGGACGACGGTCTTCGGCGCCAGATCATGGGCGTGATCGGCCATGTCCTCGCTGACGAGGCCACCGATACCGCCGTCCGGATGGCGCTGCTGCGGCATCTAGGTGAGAACCCCGGCAGCCCGGAACTGGCGCTGCTGGCGCACCTGCGCGACTGCGGGGACCAGGACGCGCCCCGCGGCGGCGGCCCGGCTGAGGGACCCTGCTGAGCGGGTGCGGGGTCCCCCCAAGGCGTGAATGTGGGGGCTGTCGAGAATAGGCCCGCCGGGCATTTATCCAAGGTCTTTATTTGAAGCTTGCCGTGGTTGGGGCATCACCCGGCCTGGCCTGGAAGGTTCTGGGGGCCATCTTTAGACCAAGGGAGTCATCATGTTTTCCAAACAAAGGGGCGGACTGGCATCCATTGCCGCCGGTGCCCTGCTGACGGCTGCGCTGTCGCCGCTGGCGATGGTGCCGGCAAGCGCCGGCGTCATATCCTGACAACTTCCCCGAGGAGGCCTTCTGGTTCAACGCCGAAGCCTCCAGCGGAAACCTGCGGCTCTATGAGGCGGCGCTGGAGGGCGCGCACACCAACGGCGTCGTGGAGCCGGGCCAGCAGATGGGATTCGGGCGGCTTCGCTTCCTGGTGGACAACCTCGTGCCCAATGCTTCATACACCATCACCCACCCTTACGGCGTGAACGTCATCACGGCCGCACCTGATCCCAAGAACGCATCCCTGGGCAGGATCAAAACCACCATTGACTCCGGCGTCTGCGCGCCCAGCCCCACCGCACCCTGCGACTGGGCCGGCGTCGGCGCCGCCTTTCTGGGCGACTACAAAACCGGCAGCACCGCCACCTTCCTCCGGCAGGTGGGTGCGGCCCCCGGAACCTTGGGCGACATCAACACCGCACGGGCGGTGACCGGCGCACCCTCCGGCACGAACGCCGTCGTAATCACCGGCCCCAACGCGGGCGGTCCGGGGATCAACACCCTCACCGTCAGCACCTTTACGGTGCAGGGACTGATAGCTGAAGGATCCGACGGTGCCCCTTCCACCCCGGATCTGGCGGCAGCCAGTGACAGCGGACGCTCCGCCACGGACAACATCACCAACGTCACGGCGCCCACCTTCACAGGCACTTTGCCCGCAGGGAGCACTGCGCCCGTGCAGCTGGTCGTGGACGGTGCGGCAACCCCGGTGGCCGCCACTGTTGCCGGCGGGAGCTACTCCGCCAAGCTGGCAGCGCTGGGCCAGGGTGTCCACAGGATCCAGTCCCGGACTGCTAACCCGGCCTACGTTCCGGACCCGCTGACCGGTGTTGTGCCGGCGGGCGTTCCGCAGTTCCTGAACTCCCCGACGCTGACGTTCACCGTGGACAGCGCCGCACCGTGGCCTCGGTCATCGCCCCGTTCCCGTCAACGCCGACCCTCGACAACACGCCGACGCTGACCTTCAGCAGCGAGGCCGGCGCCAGGTTCGAATGCCAGCTGCTGCCCAGCAACACCTCCTGGGACCCGACCTGCCGCCTCACCCAAAACCTGGGACGCCCAGGTCAACGGGACCTATGTGTTCAACGTCCGGGCAACGGACGCCGCCGGCAACGTCAGCGCCGTAGCCGGCAGGACCGTGCAAATCGGCCCTGCAGACACGGTGGCTCCCGCCGTCACCGGCCGGGCACCGGCCTCGGCAGCCACCGGCGTCGGAACCGGCACGAACGTCACCGCCACTTTCAGTGAGTTCGTCCAGGGGGTCTCCGGCAGCACGTTCACGCTGAAGAACGCCGCCGGGGTTACGGTCCCGGCCGCGGTGACCTATGACCAGGCGGCCAGGCGGGCAACGCTGGATCCCACTGCCCCGCTCACCCCGAGCACCACGTACACGGCAACCCTGACCGGCGGCACGGCCACCATCCGCGACCTGGGCAACCGTCCGCTCGCCTCAAACACCTGGCGGTTCACCACCAGCTCCGCACCCACCGTGACCTCACGGGCGCCGGGAATCAACTCGACAGGTGCGCTGCGGACGGCCAACGTCACGGCAACGTTCAGCAAGCCCGTCAACGGTGTCAGCACGGCCACCTTCACCCTGAAGAACGCCGCCACGGGCGCGGCGGTGACGGCAACGGTCACCCGCAACGGGACCACCAACCAGTGGATCCTCAACCCGGCGGCCACCCTTGCGGCAGGCACCAGGTACACCGCCGCCACGGGTGGCCCTGCCGCGGTACGTGACGTGGCCGGCACTCCGCTGGCCAGCACGGCCTGGAGTTTCACCACCGGCACCCGCTGAGCGAAAGAACTGAACGACTGAACTGAATACCGGAACCTGCCGAACCGGAAGCAGGAAGCGCCGTCCGCTCACGCAGCGGGCGGCGCTTCCTTGTGCCTCCTTGGGCTCAGTGTCACCTCGGGAGGGGTTCGGGCCGGGCTACCGCTTGCCCTTTTTCCGTGAGCCGCGGCCCCTCCCCTTGTCCGGGTTGGGGGCGTAGCGCTGGGCGACTTTCGGCTTCTGGGCGCCGGCGCCTGAACCGCCGCCGCGGCGGTCCGGTTTGGGCGTCTTCTTCGGTTTCTCCTGCCGGGCGGAGGGTTGCCGCGAGCTCTGTGCCGTGCGGCCGCGGACAATACCGACGAACTCTTCAATCACCTCGTCCGTGGCGTCGCTGGGCCAGGCGAGTGCGATCTGCGTTCCCGGCGCCCCCGTGAGGCGGCGGGCCACGGTGTCCTTGACGTTGAAATGCCGCGCCACGGACATTGGAAGTATCAGCAGGCCCGCGCCCGACGCCACCACCTGCAGGGCCATTTCCGGCCCGCCCAGTTCATCGGCGTCGAGGAAAGTCTCCTCGGCCAGGTCCTCCAGCGCCACGTCCTCGAACACGCTGATTTCGTGCCCCTTGGGCGCCACCACCACCGGCTGTTCCTCGTAGAGCGGGATGACATTGAGGCCTTCGCGCTCCACCGGTAGGCGGACAAAGCTGAGGTCCGCCGAACCGTCACGCAGCACCGAAAGCTGGTTGCCGCCGTCGGACATGAACGAACGCAGGGGAACATCCGCCATCCGTTCCTCCCAGCGCCGGATCCACTTTCCCGGCGTCACGCCGGCGACGTAGGCGAAGCGGAGCTCGCGCGGCGGGGAGTCCGGCGCGGCCGGATCCAGGGTGGGTTCATCTTCAGCGGACACACCTTCACAGTACTGCGGATACCCTTAATGCATGACGTCTGCGAACTCCCAGTCCATGAAGCCGGCCACCGCTGCCAAGAAGCTTGGCATCTACCTGCCTGCAACACCCCAGGAGTTCCAGGATTCAACCATCACCCGCATGGAATTCGCCGAGCTGCAGTCCAACCCGCCGGAGTGGCTGGCCGAACTGCGCCGCACCGGACCGCACCCCCGCCCGGTGGTCGCCCAGAAACTCAACATCTCCATCAGCGGTCTCGCCCGCGGCGGCGTTGAAGAGGCGCTGACGACGGCGGAGATCACCGCGCTGCTGCAGGCTCCCCCTGCGTGGCTGGTTGCCGAGCGCGCCACGCACGCCGCCGTCCGCGCCGAGGCCGAGCGGGTGAAGGAAGAGGCTGCCAAGAAGGCAGCAAAGAAGGCCCGCCAGGGCTGAGGCCGTCTGGCCGGCCCCGCTGGGGGCACGTGCGCGGCCCGGATTTCCTGCCAATCCCTTGGGAAACCCATAATTCTGATCCCCCCGCGCTGGGGGATTTGGGGGTCGCCACCCCCTCGCGGGGTGCACGTCCGCTGAATGGCCCCACGCCCGGGATGCCTGCACTGACGTGGGTAAACCGCCGCTGTCCCCCTCATGGGCTCCTCCATGTGGGGGGCCCAAAGGGCGCTGCCGAAGTGGCGCCCCGGCGCGTTTTTCCAAGCCAAAACGCCCAGCGTTTCCCCAAGGGGCCTTCTTGATTCTGTGATTGTGCGTGAAGGTCGCGCACCTCGGATCGATGAGGTCATCATGAAATCAGCACAAAGCGAGCCGGGAGCGCACACTTCTCGCCTTCCCGGCGTCCGCAGGGCCGGTGTCTTTGCCACCGTCTCCGCGGTCATCTGCTCAACGTCCATGTTCGCCATTCCGGCCGCCAGCGCGGCGGTCCCCACTTTCCCGGACAACATCGTGGTCTTCCCCAACCGTGACTTCGTCACCATCGAGGGGTACCAGAACCACATCGGTGAAACCGGCACCGTCGAGGTCAGCCGCGCCGGCAAGGTGATCGGCTCCGCCCAGGGCGTGGTGGCGGCCGGCGATGTCGCGTTCGAAATCAACCATCCCGGCGGCTACTGCTGGGGCGCGGGAACCGGCCTGAACATCACGCCGGACATCCTCCCCGGCGACGTCGTCTCCATCAAATTCGGTGCCACCGACGGCGGCCAGACCACGGTCCAGGACGCCTACGTGACCGGTGACTCCACGCTCAGCGGCAGCACGCTCACCGTCAAGGGCCACATCGGGGCAGGCGTCAACCCAGCCCAGCTGGAGCAGCGCATCATTGAGCCGGCACTCCGGGACACCACGGTGGCGCGCCGCGACATCCGCGCCATCCCCGGCCCGCTCACGCCGGCCCCCAAGGGCGGCTACTCCTCCGGCCTGGAAGTCACCGGCGACACCTTCACCGCCACCTACAACTTCGACGACGCCGCCACCGCCGAAATCGCCGCGAACGCCGGGCTCGGCGAGCGCGCCATGGCCTGGGAGTTCGAAGACGCCGACGCCAACCGGCAGGGCCTGACCATCGCCGAATACGGCGAGCCCGGCGGCCCCGGCATGGGCGGTTGCCCCAACGGCCCGCTGCAGTCCGGTCCCCCCGCACCGTCCGGCATCACGGCCGCCAAGGTATCCGGCGGACTCAAGCTGAACTGGACACCCGCCGAAGCCATCCCCGGAACCCCCGCGATCACCGGCTACCGCGCCGTCGCCGTCGGCAAGACGGTGACCGCGAACGAGCAGTTGGAGATCGGCAAGCGCATCTCCGGCCAGGCAGCCACCGGCACCACGATCACCGGCCTGTCCGCCAGCGAGGAATACGACGTTTATGTGGTCGGCGTCAGCAGCGTCGGCGAGTCCTACCCCGCGGCCCACGCCATCCCGGTCACGGACACCACCGCGCCGACGGTCTCTGCCACCCCGAACGGGGGCACCTCACCGGTGGCACAGCGCGTGACGCTGACGGCCAACGAAACGGGCAGCGACATCTACTACACCACCGACGGCACCGACCCGGTCCTCTCCGGCGGCGTCCTCGGTGCCACGGCAGTGCGCTACACCGGTCCGATGGACATCGCCACCAACACCACGCTGAGGTTTGCGGCGTTCGATCCGTCCGGCAACGTCTCCGCCATCAGCGAAGCCCTCTTCAAGGTCACGAACGATCCGGTTCCTGCGACTCCCGCCTTCACAGGCGCACCCGTGGTGGGGCAGGGCACGGCCACACTGACGTGGACCGCCCCGGACCCGGGCGCCGCCGGCCTGACGATCACCGGCTACACCCTCCAGGCGTACACCGCTGACGGCGCAGCATTCGGGGCCCCGAAGACGGCCGCCGGCACCGCAACGTCCCTCGTCTACGACGGACTCGCCGGCGACACCGCCTACCAGTTCACCATCAAGGCCAGCAACGCCAACGGCAGCAGCCCCGAATCGGCCAAGACGGCCGCCGTCACCTCGCAGGGTGCCGTCGTCGCAGTGGCCGGCCCGGACCAGAATATTGTCCGGCGCACCACGGCCACCACGGTCACCCTGGACGGCACCGGCTCCACCACCGGAGCCACCTACAAGTGGGAGCAGGTCCTGGCCTCGCCAACCGACCCCAACAAGGTCACGCTGACCGGCGCCACCACACTGAAGCCGACGTTCAGCCTTCCGGTCTTCCAGTCACCGATGACCAACGACCCGCTCACGTTCCGGCTGACGGTCACGGTCGGCACGACGGTCCGCACCGACGAAGTCAAGGTAGTCCCCGTTACTGACCGGGTGACCATCGGCGTCGCGCAGTGGAAGACAGGCGACCTCAGGATTGACGGCACCAGCTCCGTGGTCGGCAGTACCGTCACCGTCCGCGTCGGTGGACCGACCGGCCGGGTCCTGGGCCAGGCAGCCGTCACCGCGGCTGTGGCACCGGCAACGGGCGGCGTTTACACCCTGCGGCTCCGCAACGCAGCCGCCGGCACCACAAACCCGGGCACCGTGTGGGTTGAATCCACGCTCGGCGGCACCGCCGGGCCCAAAGCGGTAGCCAATAAGTAACTAACCAGCCTTAACCACCGAGTCCGGTGGCCGGCGGCATCAGCCGTCAGCCACCGGACTTCGGTGTGTCCGGGCCTCACCATGACCCGGTAGTCAGGTGCTGCTGGTGGCGTCCTGCACCTCGCCCACCAGTTCCTCGATGATGTCCTCGAGGAACAGCACGCCGGTGGTGTTCCCCCGCGCGTCGAAGACCCGGGCCACGTGGGTCCCGGTGCGCCGCATGGTGGCCAGCGCATCCTCCAGTTCGCTGCCGCGGAAGGTCGAGGCCAGCCGGCGGATGCGTTTCTCCGGCACGGGCCGGTTGAACTTCTCCGCCGTGGTGAGGTCCATGACGTCCTTCAGGTGAAGGTAACCGGATGGGTCGCCGTCGTCGTCGGTCATGATGTACCGGGAGTAGCCGTGCTCGGTGACCGCGCGCTGGATGTCCGCCGGCGTCGACGACGCCGGGAGCAGCACCATCTCGCGGATGGGGACCTCGACGTCGGCCACGGTTTTTTCCGTGAACTCGAAGGCGGCGGTGAGGGCGCCGGTGTTGTCGGTCAGCACGCCCTCCCGCGTGGACTGCTCCACGATGGTGGCCACCTCGTCCAGGGTGTAGGCGCTGGTGGCCTCGTCCTTGGGCTCCACCCGGAACAGGCGGAGGATGGAGTTGGCGATACCGTTCAGGGTCCAGATGACCGGTTTGAACACGCGCGCCACCATCACCAGCGGCGGGGCCAGGATGAGCGCCGCGCGGGTGGGGACCGAGAACGAAATGTTCTTGGGGACCATCTCGCCGAGGACCACGTGCAGGAAGGTCACCAGCAGCAGGGCGGCAACGAAGGCAATGAGTCCGATCGCCTCCCCGGACAGGGACGTCAGCCCCAGCGGAATTTCCAGCAGGTGGTGGATCGCCGGCTCGGAGACATTCAGGATCACCAGCGAGCAGACGGTGATTCCCAGCTGGCTGGTGGCCAGCATGAGCGTGGCGTGCTCCATGGCCCACAGCGTGGTTTTCGCGGCCTTGCTGCCGGCCTCCGCCATCGGTTCGATCTGGGAGCGGCGGGCAGAGATGACGGCAAATTCGGCGCCGACGAAGAAGCCGTTGACCACCAGCAGCACGGCGAGCCAGATGATGCCCGGAAGGTACTCACTCATGGGTCAGCTCCTGTGTGAGGCTGTCAATGATCCTGTCGTGCGTGCTTTTGGGCGGCTCCGCCGATTCCTCCGGCGTGAATTTCAGGCGCCCCACATGGGTGCCGGCCACCCGCTCCACGCGGAGCGTGCCGCCGTCGATGCCCACCTCGTCGCCCAGTTCCGGGATCCGGTCCAGCCGGTCCGCGACGAACCCGGCCACGGTGTCGTAGTCCTCGCCGTCGGGCACGGCGATGCCGGTGCGGTCCAGGAGCTCGTCCGGGCGCAGCGAGGCATCGAAGGTGATGGACCTGCCGGTCCTGACCACGCCCACCCGGGCGCGGTCGTGCTCATCCTCCAGCTCACCGACGATCTCCTCCACCAGGTCTTCCAGGGTGACGATGCCGGCCGTTCCGCCGTGCTCGTCGGAGACGATGGCCACCTGCAGGCCCTGCCTGCGGAGCAGCACCAGCAGGGAATCGACGCCCATGGATTCGGGGACCCTGAGCGGTTCGATCATCAGGTCGGCGGCCAGGACGCTGGCGCGTTCCCCGAGTGCGACGGCGAAGGCCTGCTTGACGTGGAGCACGCCGAGCACGTCGTCCCGGTCCCTGCCGATGACCGGAAACCGCGAGTAGCCGGTGGAGCTGGCCAGCGCGATGACCTGCTCGGCCGTGTCATCAGTGTTCACCGCGGTCATCCTCACCCGCGGGGTCAGAACGTCCCCGGCGCTGTGCTCGGAGAAGCGCAGCGTCCGGTGCAGCAGGGCCGCGTGGTCCAGGTCGAGGACGCCCTCCACCGCGGAGCGGCGGACCAGCGAGCTCAGTTCCTCGGCGCTCCGGGCGCCGGAGAGTTCCTCCTTGGGCTCGATGCCGAAGGACCTGATGATGGCGTTCGCTGTGTTGTTGAACAGGAGGATGACGGGCTTGAACACGGTGGTGAACAGGGCCTGGAACGGGACCACCACCTTGGCGGTGGCCAGCGGCAGCGCGAGCGCGAAGTTCTTGGGTACCAGCTCGCCGATCACCATCGAGAAGATGGTGGCGACGAAAATCGCGACGACGGCACCCGCCCCGGGCACGAGGGCTTCCGGGAACCCGGCCGCCGTCAGCGGTCCGCTCAGCAGCCTGCTGATGGCCGGTTCAAAGGTGTAGCCGGTCAGGAGTGTAGTGAGGGTGATGCCCAGCTGCGCACCGGACAGGTGCGTCGAGGTGATTTTCAGGGCCTTGATGGTGGGGGCAAGGCGTTTCTCACCCCGGGCCTGGCGCGCTTCCAGGTCGTTGCGGTCAAGATTGACCAGGGCAAACTCGGATGCGACGAAGAATCCGGTGCCGACTGTCAGGATCAGGCCGATCCCGATCATGATCCATTCATTCATTGGGGGCGCCCCTCTCCCGTGCTAACCGGCATGCCGGTCAAGTGGGTGAGGGGCCAGGGCATATGTGAAGGAGGGTCGTCCATAATACCCTCCACTATATCGGGTGTTACTGGCCGGCTTTCGGGTATGCGGCCATCAGAGCGGCGGACGCCACCCAGATAATTCCGACGACGGCAAGGCCCAGTGCCCCGCCGAATCCCGTGGCGGAGGCGGCCAGGGCTGCACCGCCGGCCGAGGCGCTGGCGCGAAGACCCGCGCCCACGGTGAAGATCTGGGATCTGAGGTGCGGCGGGCTCAGATGGTTGCGAAGGAAGAGCATCGCGGCGGCGGTGGACGCCGTGAAGACGCCGGACAGGCCGATGGCGACGACGGTCCAGGCCGTCCCGACGTCGACGGCGGCGCCGACGGTCAGCAGGCCGGTGGCCAAGAAACCGGCCATCATGACCGCGTGCGGCCGGGCCCGCGTGGGACGGACGGTTTCGTACAGCGCACCCAGCAGACTGCCGACGGCGAAGGAGGTCACCACAAGTGCGCCGTCGCCGGGTGAGCCGATCCGTTCGATGGAAAGGGCGACGGCGGCGATCGCCAGGCCGCCCTGGCCCAGCTGGCTCAGGGTGGACGCGGCGGTGACCACGGCCAGCGGACGGTGGCGGAGGATCCGGCGCAGCCCGGCCACGACCGTCTGCCACGGTGAATCCCGGGGGCCCGAATGCGATTTCAATGCGATAAGGCTGACGCTCACAGCTCCTGCGGCGGCGGTGGCTGCCAGCACCGCGAGCGAAGCCGGGGCCGGGAGGAACAGGGCCATGATGGCCACGAAGGCCGGACCGGCCACCGCGGAGACATTGTAGGAAAGGGCATCGAAGGCAAACGCCCGGCGGCCGTCAGGGATGACGTCAGCGACGAAGCTGGAGAGTCCACCCATGTAGAAGGGCGAGGCGGCGCCGGCCACAGCCAGGGAGGCGAACACCAGCGGCAGCGGGAGCTGGCCGAGGAATGCGGTTACGGCAAAGGCCATGGCGGTGAGCACTCCGGATACCGCCACCAGCAGGGCGGGCCGCCTGGCCCGGTCCAGCGCGGCTCCGGCGAGCGGTGCGGCGAGGACGCTGGGGCCAAGGGATACCGCCACCAGCGCACCGCCGATGCCCACGCTGTTCATTTGCTGCACTGCGAGGATGGGGATCGCAACGGCCGAACCGGCCATCGCCATCCTCGGGGGTATCGAAGCCGCAAGGTATCCGGGCGCACTCATGGGCCGGCAGGGACCGCCTTTCTGGGTGGTGTTGCTTTGACCTTAGTCCATCCCCGCTGGCGGCCAGCGCGAGGAAAAGCAGCGCCGCCAAAGCGGAAGCGGAAGCTTTGCCGTCCTGCCGCCGTCGAGCACGACAACCTCTCCGGTCAGGAAGCTTGACCGGTCGCTGGCCAGGAAGACGGCCAGGTCCCGGACGTCGGTGGGGCGGCCCACCCGCCCAACGGGGTGCGGGACATGCGGCCAAGTCCCCATCCAAACAGTGCGTTCATTTAATGAACGCACATACGGAAACGGCCGCTAGGACGGCCTGTCCGCAACCGTAGAATACGAGCGACGGCAGGCGGCAGGCAGGAGCAATGGTGACCGAGGCAACTATTGACGCGGTGATGGCCGAACTCGGCACTCTCGAGGATCCCAAAATGCGCGAGGCCAACCGGAAGCGCGGCGATGACCACGGCGTAAACCTGTCCGCGCTGCGCGCCGTCGCGAGGCGGCTCAAGACCCAGCACAGCCTGGCCGTTGACCTGTGGGCCACGGACGACACGGCCGCCCGGCTGCTGGCGGTGCTGATCTGCCGGCCGAAGGCCTTCGGGCGGCAGGAACTGGACGCGATGCTGCGCCAGGCCCGTGCACCCAAGGTGCATGACTGGCTGGTGAACTATGTGGTGAAGAAGAGTCAGCACGCCGAAGAACTGCGGGTCGCCTGGACCGACGATCCGGACCAGGTGGTCGCGAGTGCCGGCTGGGCCCTGACCACCGAACGGGTCGCAAAGAAGCCCGAGGGGCTTGACCTGCCGGGACTGCTGGACACTATCGAGGCGGAAATGAAGGATGCCCCGGACCGCCTGCAGTGGGCCATGAACCACACCCTGGCGCAGATCGGCATCGAGCATGCGGACCACCGGGCCCGGGCCCTCGATATCGGCGAACGGCTGGAAGTCCTGAAGGATTACCCCACCCCGCCGAACTGCACGTCACCCTTCGCCCCGGCCTGGATCAACGAGATGGTGAGCAGGCGGGGCGGCGCCTAAGGCGCCGTTACCCGTCCCGCCCGGACGACGCCGTCGTACTTTTCCGGAAGGCATCCCCCATGGAGTTTTTGTACAGATAATCGCCGCAAACACCACGTGAAGCCGCGACAACTGGACAAAAACTCATTGACGGCCGATATGTACCGATATATCGTTGAGTATCGCTTCGAAGAGGAGTGACCACACTCAACGGAAGGATGATGCCCCATGAAAGGCATTCACGACCACAGCAGATTTACGGACTTCGGCCCAGAGGCGGGGCGCTTCGAGCGGGGAAGGAGCCGGCGCGGGCCTCATGGCCACGGCAGGTTTGGCCCCGGCCGCGGATTCGGCCCGGGGTTCGGACCCGGCGGTTCACGCCGGGCCAACAGGGGCGATGTGCGCTCCGCCATCCTCTCGCTCCTGGCGGAGGCTCCGTCCAACGGCTACGGGATCATCAAGACCATTGCCGAGAAGTCCTCGGGCGCCTGGCGGCCCAGCCCCGGCTCCGTCTACCCGACGCTCCAGCAGCTCGTCGACGAGGAACTCATCGCGCCGGTGGGCGACGGCCGCCGCACCGAGTTCGCACTCACCGACCTGGGACGGGAGTATGTGGCTGACCACGCCGAGGAGCTGGACCGGGCCTGGAACACCACCGCGGAGGAATCCGGCCCGGCGTTCCACCAGAGCGTGGAGAAGCTCATGGGCGTCATCCACCAGTTCCGGTTCGCAGCCACCGACGAACAGCGGGCAGCCGCAATGGAAAAGATCGACGAAACCCGCCGGGCCCTCTACCAGATCCTCGCGGACTGAAAACGCTACTTGGCCGCGATGGCCAGGAACCTGATGGGCAGGTCCAGCAGCTCCAGCGGACCGTGCGGGCCTTCGCCGTCCAGGAGCAGTGAATCCCCCGGCTCCATGGTGTATTCGTAGGCACCGTGGCCGTAGATCATCCTGCCGTCGAGCATGTAGATGAACTCGGTGCCGGGGTGCTGGAACAGCGGAAAGACGTCGGACGCGTCGGTCAGCGTCACCAGGGTCGGCTCGATGGCGTCGGTCCGCCCTTTCAGGGCCCCCAGCACCCGGTATTCGTGCCCGTGCTGGGTTCCGCTGCGCACCGTCAGGCTGCCCTGGCCGTTCTTGGTGAACGTGGCGTCCCGGTCCGTGTCCGCCCCGCGGAACAGCGCGGTGACCGGAATCTTCAGCCCGTCCGCCAGCCGCTGCAGCGTAGTAAGGGAACAGGACGTGCTGGCGGTTTCAATCTTGGAGATCATCGCCTTGGACATGCCGGTACGTGAGGCCAGCTCCGACGCGGAGAGCCCGTTCGCCGTCCGGTAGTGGCGGACCTGGCCGGCGATGATACGCTCCAGCTTGCCGGCCACGCCGTCTTCGGTGTTCTCCGCAGCCATGTCCCGCGCCTCGCCAGCCTGATCCGTCATCAAGCCATCATAGGCGGAGCCTGCAGCCCGGATCCGAGCACCCGGGCCGCTCCCAGCAGGCCCGCAAGGGCCTCCGCCAGCGTCGCGGCACCTGCCTCCGCGTCGGCATCCTCCACCAGTTCCTCGGGCGAGTGCGAGATGCCGGTCGGGTTCCGCACGAACAGCATCGCCGTTGGGATGTGCCCTGCCAGCACACCGGCGTCGTGCCCGGCCCCGGTGTCCAGGACCGGCGCCGCCGGGAGCATCGCCTGGAGCCGGTCACGCAGGCCGGCGTCAAAGTGCACCGTAGGGCTGAGGGATTCGACGCCGAACGTCACGGTGCAGTTTTCCTCCGCCGCCATCACCTGCGCGTTGAGATGGATCGATTCCACCAGCGCCGCGGTGACCCCGTCACGGGGATGCCGGACGTCGACCCACATGTCCACGCGGGAGGCAATGACGTTGGTGCCGCCGGGAACAGGCTGGAGCCTGCCCACCGTCGCCCGCGCGTCCCGGTACTTCGCGGCAGTATCCCTGATGCCGATCATGATCTTGGCCGCGGCAATCATGGGATCCCTGCGGTCCTTCATGAGCGTGGTCCCGGCGTGGTTCCCCTGGCCGTGCACCGACAGCTTCCACCGGCCGTGGCCCAGGATGGAGGAGCCGATGGCCACCGGCCGGCCGAGTTCGGCCAGTCCCCTCCCCTGCTCGACGTGCAGCTCCACAAAGACGCCCAGCTGGCTGAGGGTCCTGTGGTCGGCACCGATGAACCGGGGGTCCTGGCCGTTCGCTGCGGCCACGTCGGCGTACGTGTTGCCGTCCGCGTCCTTGAGGTTGCGGGCCTTGTTCGGATCCAGGGCGCCCGTAAGCAGCCGCGACCCCAGGCACGCCACGCCGAAGCGGGAGCCCTCCTCCTCCGGGAAGACGGCGATGGCCAGCGGCCGGCGGGGACGGAACCCGCGGCCCTTCAGGATGTCGACGGCGACGAGCGCGGACGCCACGCCCAGCGGCCCGTCGTACTCGCCGCCGCCGGGCACCGAGTCCAGGTGGCTGCCGGTGACGACGGCGTCCCGGCGGGTGCCGGTTGCCGTGTCCCACCAGGCCCAGATGATGCCGTTCCCGTCGGTGTGGACGTCCAGCCCGCGCCGTTCGGCCTGCTCCGTGAACCATGCCCGGAGGTCAGTTTCAGCGGAGGAGAAGACCGGCCTGGAGTAGCCGCCACGGCGGGCGTCCGTTCCGACGTCGGAAATGTCCCGCAGCAGCCCGGTTACGGTGGCCGGCATTACTTCGCTCCAGGGATCCAGCTGGTGCCCGCCAGCGGAACCCGGGCCATGGCCGACGCCTCGATGGTCAGGGCCACCAGGTCCTCCGGCTCAAGGTTGCGCAGGTGCGACTTGCCGCAGGCCCGGGCGATGGTCTGGGCCTCCATGGTCAGGACCCGCAGGTAGTTGGCCAGGCGCCGCCCGCCCGCGATCGGGTCAAGCCGCGACGAGAGCTCCGGGTCCTGCGTGGTGATGCCGGCAGGATCCCGCCCGTCCTGGAAGTCGTCGTAGAAACCCGCCGCCGATCCCATGGCCGCGTACTCGGCGGCGTAGCGGGGATCGTTGTCGCCCAGGGCAATTAGCGCCGCCGTGCCGATGGCCACCGCGTCGGCACCCAGGGCCATCGCCTTGGCAACATCCGCCCCGGTGCGGATGCCGCCGGAGACGATGAGCTGGACCTTGCGGTGCAGGCCGGCTTCCTGCAGCGCCTGGACGGCCTGCGGGATGGCTGCCAGCGTGGGGATCCCGACGTTTTCGATGAACACCTGCTGCGTGGCGGCGGTGCCGCCCTGCATGCCATCGACGACGACGACGTCGGCCCCGGCCTTCACGGCCAGTGCGGTGTCGTAGTAGGGGCGGGACGCACCGATCTTGACGTAGATGGGCGTCCTCCAGTCGGTGATTTCGTGGAGCTCGCCGATCTTGATTTCCAGGTCGTCCGGGCCGGTCCAGTCCGGGTGGCGGCTGGCGGAGCGCTGGTCGATGCCCACCGGCAGCGTCCGCATGCCGGCCACGCGATCGGTAATCTTCTGCCCGAGCAGCATGCCGCCGCCGCCCGGCTTGGCGCCCTGGCCGAGCACGATTTCGATGGCGTCGGCCTTGCGGAGGTCGTCCGGGTTCATGCCGTAACGGGAAGGCAGGTACTGGTAGACCAGATGCTTGGACTGGCCGCGCTCTTCGGGCGTCATCCCGCCGTCGCCCGTTGTGGTGGAGGTGCCCACCTCGCTGGCGCCGCGGCCCAGGGCCTCCTTGGCGTTGGCGGACAGCGCGCCGAAGCTCATGCCGGCGATGGTCACCGGAGTCTGCAGGTGCAGCGGTTTGCTCGCGTGGCGGTCGCCGAGGACGACGTCGGTATCGCACTTTTCGCGGTAGCCCTCCAGCGGGTAGCGGGACATGGAAGCGCCGAGGAAGAGCAGGTCATCGAAGTGCGGGACCTTGCGCTTGGCTCCCCAGCCGCGGATGTCGTAGACGCCGGTAGCGGCGGCCCGCTGGATATCGGCGATGGTGGCGCGGTCGAACGTGGCGGACTCGCGCAGGCCCAGTTCTTCGACCTGCCGTGCGGGGAGGGCCGGTGCGCCCGGCGAGGTGATGGTCATGGCGTTGTCCTTTAGTAAGACGTCGAGTTGCGGACGCTGAAGTGGTAGAGGTTCCGGGCCGAGCCGTAGCGCCTGAAGTCGGCCGGGTTGTCAGCACGGCCGGCGGCGGCGAGCAGCCCGGCGAGCTCCTCCAGGTGTTCGGCCTTCATCGGCTTCTCGATGCAGTCCGCGCCGAGGGAGGCAACGGTTCCCTTCACGTAGATGCGGGCCTCGTAGATGGAGTCACCCAGGGCGTCCCCCGCGTCGCCGCACACCACGAGCCGGCCGGCCTGGGCCATGAAGGCCGACATGTGGCCGATGTTGCCGCCCACCACGATGTCCACGCCCTTCATGGAGATCCCGCAGCGGGCTCCGGCGTTGCCGTCGATCACCACGAGTCCGCCGTGGCCGGTGGCCGCGGCCGACTGGGAGGCGTCACCCTTTACATGGACCTTCCCGGACATGATGTTCTCGGCGAGTCCGACGCCGGCATTGCCGTTGATGGTCACCGTGCCTTTTTGGTGCATCCCGGCAGCGTAGTAGCCGGCATGGCCGTTAATGGTGACGGACACCTCGGCGTCGATACCGACGGCGAGGCTGTGCTTTCCGCCCGGGTTCTCGACGGTCCAAGACTGCCCGTCGAATGCCCCGTGCAGGGCCCGGTTGAAGTCACGGACCGGGCTGACGGCGAGGTCAGTTGTGGTTGTGGTTGCTGTTGTCTCGGGTGCTGTCAGAGCGACCATGTGTAGACCTTTCCGGGCTCCGGTTCAAAGATGCGGGCGGTTTCGATGCCGGGCAGGGATGCCAAGGCGCGGTATTCGGAGGCCATGGCCACGTAGTCGTCGGTTTCGGCGATGATGGCCGGCTTGCAGGCGATCGGGTCGCGGACCACTGCCATGCTGTCCGCCGTGGTGACGACCAGCGTGTAGAAGCCGTCGAAGACCTTGCCGAGGTTGGTCAGGGCCTCTTCCAGGGTGTCGCCCTGCTTCAGCCGGGAGGCGATGTAGCGCGCACCAACTTCGGTGTCGTTGTCCGAGTCGAACTCCACGCCTTCGCGCAGCAGGTCCCGGCGGATGGTGGCGTGGTTGGAGAACGAGCCGTTGTGGACCAGGCAGAGGTCGTCGGCGACAGAGAAGGGATGGGATCCGCCCGCGGTCACAGCCGATTCGGTCGCCATGCGGGTGTGGGAGAGGCCCTGGCTGCCGGACATGGCCTCCAGTCCGTGCCCTGCAGCGATCTCCATCGGATGGCCGACGCTTTTCATGACGGCCACGTGCTCACCGCGGCCGATGATGGTGGAGTCCGGAAGGGTTTCGCGCACGGCCTTGGCGAGCAGCCCGGTGTCGACGGCGGAAGTGACGAACGTCGTATCGCCCACCACTTTCACTTTTGTTCCGGCGGAGGCGGGCAGCAGGTTTTCCAGCGCCGCGGCGATCCCGGCTGCCGGCAGGCCCTGGTCCTTGCCCAGCAGGCTGAGCGTAGAGGTGTTGCCGGAAGCCAGGCCCGGGGTGTCGTAGACGGCGAAGCCGGCAGAGTCCGGGCCGCGGTCCACGATCTGGCACATCATCGAGGACAGGAGGCTGCCCATCCGGGGGTGCAGCAGGGGATTGCGCAGCTGGAGCGCCGCAATTCCGCACATGTCAGGTCCTTTGCTGGAGGGGTGTGGTTGGCTGGCCGGCGGCCGGTGTTACCTGCTGTGAAACGCTGTTGAATCACAGTAGCCAAGCCGATGTTACAAAAGAGCGCCCTGTTTGTTAAATCTGAAAGTCCGTGTTCGGTGCAGATTGCAACGGCAAATTAACCCGGAGGAAACCCAGGGAAGTTCACTGTGGTGAATCATGGTTTCACGCCACTAACCCCGCGTCCTGTCCATAAAGAGCCGGGCAGGACACGCCTCTTTCCGTTCCCGATTGGAGTTTCCATGAATTCTGGAGATGTTGCCTGGATTCTCGCCGCGAGCGCCCTGGTCTGCATGATGATCCCGGCGCTTGCCCTGTTTTACGGGGGCATGGTGGGTTCCCGCCGGATCCTGAACATGATGATGATGTGCTTCGGCGGCGTCAGCCTTGTCGCTGTACTCTGGGCGGTGTTCGGCTACTCGATGGTCTTCGGCAATTCCCTCGGCGGGGCCGGGCTCATCGGCGACGCCACCGAGTACCTGGGTATGGGCCAGTTGCTGGCCGAGGACCCGGACGCCGCGATACCGCCGGCCCTGTTCGCCGCCTTCCAGCTGTTCTTCGCCGGGATCACCACAGCAATCATCGCGGGTGCCGCAGCCGGCCGGATGAAGTTCGGCGCCTGGATGACCTTCGCCGCCCTGTGGGCCACCCTGGTCTACTTCCCGGTGGCCCACTGGGTTTTCGCCTTCAGCTCCGCGGACGGTTCCGTGACCGGCGGCTGGATCGTCAACAACCTCAAGGCGGTCGACTTCGCCGGCGGAACAGCCGTGCACATGAACGCAGGAATCGCCGCCCTCGCCCTCGCACTGGTCCTGGGACGCAGCGCGGGCTGGCCCAAGAGCGAGCACGTCCGGCCCCACAGCCGCCCGCTGGTGCTGGTCGGGGCAGGACTGCTGTGGGCCGGCTGGTTCGGCTTCAATGCCGGTTCCGCCCTCACGGCCGGGCACTCGGCGTCGGTAGTCTTCCTGAACACGGCCGTAGCCGGCGCCGCCGGACTGCTCGGCTGGGCGCTCGTAGAACGCCTCCGGCTCGGCAGTGCCAGCAGCATGGGTGCGGCGTCCGGACTGATTTCGGCCCTCGTGGCCATCACCCCGGCGTGTGGCGCCGTGAGCCCCCTCGGCGCACTGGCCATCGGAGCGATCGCCGGGGCCGTCTGCTCCCTGGCCATCGAGCTGAAGTTCCGCCTCGGCTTCGACGACTCACTCGACGTCGTCGGCGTGCACCTCATCGGCGGCATCATTGGAACCCTGCTGATCGGGTTCTTCGCCACGGACGCCGCGCCGAACAAGGTCAACGGGCTCTTCTACGGCGGTGGGTTTGGCCTGCTCGGCATCCAGACGGTCGCAACCGCGGCCACGCTTGCCTACTCCTTTGCCGTCACCTGGGTCATCGCCAAGGTCCTCAACATCACGGTGGGCCTCCGCATCGACGAGGCCGCCGAACTCCGCGGCATCGACATCGCGGCACACTCCGAATCCGCATACCTGATGGATGAGGAGCCCGTGGAACTGGGCTCCCCGCACCGGGTCTGAACAAAACGCGTCTGAACAGAACAGCACCTGCGTTGACAGGCCGGGCCTACTTGGTGGGCCCGGCCTGCTCCGCGTATTCAACGGCCTTCTCCGCAACCTGGCCAAGATAGGCCTCCGACTGGTTGTAGGACCAGATGGCGTCGCTCCACCCCTGGGCGGTGGTGAGGTCCCGGCCCCCGGCACACAGGTAGCCGGCCGCGCTGAGGGCGGCGTCGTCGATGTTGTCCGGATCAGCCACCCCGTCCCCGTTCGCGTCCTGCCCTGCCAGCACCCACGTGGACGGGATGAACTGCATCGGCCCGACGGCCCTGTCCCAGTGGGGATCGCCGTCGAGCGCACCGCCGTCGGTGTCGGCAATGGCGGCAAAGCCGTCGCCGTTGAGGCCGGGGCCCACGATCGGGCCGGTCACCTCCCCCGACGCCGTCAGCCGGCCGCCGCCAAGGGCGCCGTGAACTGATTCAACAAACCCGACGGCGGCCACCGTGTTCCAGCCGATTCTGCAGGCCGGCGCCGCAGTGTCCGCCATGCCGGCCGCGGCAACGTAGGCCCGGAGGGCCCGCGGTGGAATTCCCGTCTGCGCGGCTGTCCGCGCCAGCCAGCCGGGATCGACGGTCCTGGTGATGTTCACGGCATGCCTGCTGCCACCTGCCAGCGGCACGAACTTACCCGCTGCTTGCGGCGGCGCCGGCTGGCCTGTCCGAGCCCCCGCACCGGGTACGCCCGCGTTGGCCATGCCGAGGAGCCAGAAGGCAAGCCCGGTGATGGCGCAGAACGCGAAAAGGCCGAGCACCGCAAGGCGTTTCAGACGAAGCACGGAACAGCCTAACCCGGCGGCGGCCCCAATACGTTGACAAAGTGCCTGTCTCGCCGTTCTACTTTTATGCAGGCACCGAACAAGATGCACGCGAGACAGTATGCGTGGACCGGCTTCATCAGAGCCCCGTGGGGGCGGTGCACCAGCGGCCTACCGGCCGAACATATTGGCGCCCGGCGCAGCTGCGTATGCAGTGATCCCGGAACGCCCTGCCGCCATTCCGCGCGGCCACCAATTTCTGATAGAGCCCAATTTTTCAATGCCCAAAGGACACCCATGCCCAGCACCACCCAAACGATCGACATCCAGGTAGACAGCCGCAAGGTCCTCGACGAAAGGCTCGATGCCGCCGTCAAGTGCCTCCAGGAAGCTGCCATGCTCGCCGGAACGCACGGGATCATCGTCACGCGCCATCGGCCCGGGAGCTACACCGCCACGCTTTCCGATCAGGTTCCATTCGGCATGACCCGCGAAATCATCCTCTAAACTTTGGGGACCCTGACCCGTCCCCGGTTACCGGGAATACCTGGCGGTGCCCACTCGTTGAGTCCTGCGAACGGGCGCCGTCCGGCGCTCAGCCGAAGGAGTTAAAACCATGGCAACTGACTACGACGCCCCTCGCGTGGCCCAAGAGGACCAGCCGGCCAACGAATCCCTGGAGGCCATCCAGTCCCGGCAGGGCGGGTCCCAGACTGCCCTGCTTGACGTGGAGGAAGCCGACACCGCAGAAGGCATCGACCTTCCCGGTGCCGACCTGTCGCACGAAGAGCTGCTGATCCAGGTTGTTCCGGTGCAGGAGGACGAGTTCACCTGCATGTCCTGCTTCCTGGTCCATCACCGCAGCCAGCTCGCACGTGAAAAGGACGGCAAGAAGTACTGCTCGGAGTGCGAAGGCTAGTACCGAAGGTCTGGCACTACAGGGCCAGCACTGAGAAGATAGCGCTGTGCTGGCCCGGCTCCGATCGTCCTGGACCGCCGTCGTTCCTGTCGTCGGCCTGATCGTGCTGGCCGTGACCTGGGGAGTCTCGCCCGGGCCTGCACTGGCCACCGTCATTGCTGTGGTTCTGGTGGGCGCCGTCCTGGCGGCGGTGCACCACGCGGAAGTGGTGGCCCAACGTGTCGGCGAGCCCTTCGGGTCGCTAGTGCTGGCGGTAGCGGTGACGGTCATCGAGGTGGCCCTGATCGTCACGCTGATCGCGTCCGGCGGCGAGGGAAGCCACTCCCTGGCACGGGATACCGTCTTTGCCGCGGTCATGATCACCGCCAACGGCATCGTGGGGATCGCCCTGCTGGTAGGTGCCCGCAGGTACGGCATTCCGCGGTTCAACCCGGAGGGGGCAGGCGCCGCCCTGGCCGTGGTCACAACCCTGGCTACCCTGACACTGGTCCTGCCCACCTTCACGTCATCACGGCCCGGACCTGAGTTTTCTCCCCTGCAGCTGGGCTTCGCCGCCGTGGCCTCGCTGTCCCTTTATGGCGTGTTCGTGCTGACCCAGACCGTCCGCCACCGCCACTTTTTCCTTCCCGTGCTGTCACCCGGCGACGGCGAGGACGATCTGCACGGCCCCACCCCCACCAACCGGGCCACCTACATAAGCCTGGCGCTGCTGTGTGCGGCGCTGGTCGCCGTCGTCGGACTGGCCAAAACCGTATCCCCTGTCATCGAAGCGGGCGTCACCCGAGCCGGGATTCCGGAGTCCTTCGTGGGCGTGGTCATCGCGCTCCTGGTCCTGCTGCCGGAGGGGCTGGCCGCCACTCGGGCAGCGTCACGGAACAGGATCCAGATCAGCCTCAACCTGGCTTACGGCTCGGCGATTGCCAGCATCGGCCTGACGATTCCCGCCATCGCAGTGGCCAGCATTTGGCTGGAGGGACCGCTGACGCTGGGCCTCGGCGGCACTCAGATAGTCCTGTTCCTGCTGACCGTCATCGTGGGAACGCTCACGGTGGTGCCCGGCCGGGCCACGCGCCTGCAGGGGGCCATCCACCTGGTGCTGTTCGCCGCGTTCCTCTTCCTGGCCATGTTCCCGTAGTTGATTTTGTACTTCGATATCATGGCTTCATGACTTCCCCTTCAGGGAGCGACGAAGACCTCCTGCTCGAGCGGCAGCTCTGCTTCGCTCTCGCTGTCGCCTCGCGCACCGTCATCAGTGCCTACCGGCCCGTGCTGCAGGAGCTGAACCTCACGCACCCGCAGTACCTGGTGATGCTCGCGCTGTGGGAAAAGAGCCCCCGTTCCGTCAAGGAAATCAGCGACGCCCTCCTCCTCGTCCCGGCCACCCTGTCACCGCTGCTCAAGCGGCTCGAAGCCCTGGGCTACGTCACCCGCCGCCGCGTTCCCGGGGATGAACGGTCCCTCGCGGTCGGCCTGACCCCCGATGGCGCTGCGCTCCGGGACAAGGCGATGGGAGTGCCAGGCACCATGCTGGCCAAGCTCGGCCTCACCCGCGCCCAGGCGGAGGACATCCACGTTGCCATGACGCAGCTCATCGAAGCCGCCCAGATCGATCACACCCTCCAGGCTGACCACGGCGAGGCTGACGAAGCCACTGCCTGACCCTTCCTCCGGCGTCGTACTTCCCCCTGCCCTGGGTTTTGTACAGATAATGGGCGTTAGAGGCCGACGGCGGTGAGCGCCTGGTCGTAGATGGCCAGTGCCGTGGCCACTTCCTCGGGTGTTACGACAGCGGGCGGAACGACGTGGATGCGGTTGTCCGCGATGAAGGGCAGCAGGCCAAGGCGCAGGAGCTCGGCTTTGAGACGGCTCAGGTAGTCGGCTGAAACCGGCACCCGGGAAGTCCGGTCCTGGACGAGTTCGAGGGCCCAGAACACGCCACGGCCGCGGACATCGCCGATCACGTTGTGCTTCTCGGCGAGCGCGCGCAGGCCGGGTTCGAGGTGGTCGCGGCCGATCCGGGCGGCGTTGCCCACGATGTCCTCTTCCTCGAAGGCCTCGATGGAGGCGACGACGGAGGCTGCTGCCAGGGGGTGGCCGGAGTAGGTGAGGCCGCCGGGGAAGACCCGCTCGTCGAAGGTGGCGGCGATGTCTCCGGAGATGATGACCCCGCCCACCGGGACGTAGCCGGAGTTCACGCCCTTGGCGAAGGTGATCAGGTCCGGGGTGACGTTGAAGGCGTCGAGCGCGAACCAGTCGCCGGTGCGTCCGAAGCCGGCCATGACCTCGTCCAGGATCATCACGATGCCGTACTCGTCGCACAGCGCCCGGACGCCTTCGAGGTAGCCGGGCGTCGGGACGAGGATGCCGGCGGTGCCGGGGACGGTTTCGAGCAGCACTGCGGCGACGGACTGAGGCCCTTCGGCCTGGATGACGCGGCGCAGGTGGTGCAGGGCGCGCTCGGTTTCCTGTTCCGGCGTCTCCGCCCAGAACTCGGAGCGGTAGAGGTACGGACCAAAGACGTGGACGTGGCCGCGGGCGTATTCGTTGGGAATGCGGCGCCAGTCCCCGGTGGCCACGATCGCCGAGCCGGTGTTGCCGTGGTAGGAGCGGTAGCGGGAGATGACCTTGTCGCGGCCCGTGTGCAGCCGGGCCATCCGGATGGCGTTCTCGTTAGCGTCGGCTCCGCCGTTGGTGAAGAAGACCTTCTCCATGTTGGCAGGTGCGTGGGACAGGATCTTGGCCGCCGCGGTCGCCCGGACGTGGTTGGCGTGCGCCGGGGCCACGGTGGCCAGGCTGGCTGCCTGCTGCGCGATGGCCGCGATGACCTTGGCGTGCTGGTGGCCGATGTTGGTGTTGACCAACTGGCTGGAGAAGTCCAGGTACGTATTGCCGTCGTGGTCCCAGACGGTGCTGCCGGATCCGCCGGCGATGGCCATCGGGTTGAGGGACTTCTGCGCCGACCACGAGTGGAAGACGTTCGCCCGGTCCAGGGCGACGACGTCGGCATTGCTTATGGTGCCGTTGCTGGCGGCTGCGCCGGAGACTTCGGCGTTGGTGACTGCGGAGTCCAGGATTGCCTGGCTGGCGACCATGACGGTTCCTCTCGGTGGAAGGATCGGGGAGTTCCTTCATCATCCGGTTCCCGGCGGCCGCGCCCCCATATACCTTTGTACAATCAGCTCCATTCCGTTCGACATTTTCACATCCCTAGGGGTCCGGCATGCCGCCAAGCCTGAACGTCCTTCTCCGCAGCCGCGCGCTGAAGCTCCGCCTCGTCGTGCCCGACGCCGGGTCCGCTCAGCTCGACGAACCCATCAGCTGGGTCCACAGTTCCGACCTGGAGGACCCCACGCCGTTCCTCGACGCGGGCCAGCTGCTGCTCACCGACGGCACCCAGTTCCCGGTGGACGTTCCGCGGGATGCGAAGGCCATGTACGACGAATACGTTGAACGCTTGGTGGAGCACGGCATCGCAGGCCTCGGCTTCGCCACGCAGGTGATCCACGGAACGCTGCCGCCCGCGCTGGAGGACGCCTGCCGGAAGCAGGGGCTGCCGTTACTGGAAGTCCCGGACAGGACGCCGTTCATCGCGATCATCCGTATGGTGGCTGATTACCTGGCCAAGGAAGAGCACGCCCGGGCGGAATGGTCGCTGCAGGCACAGCGCGCCATCTCCCGCGCAGCCCTCCGACCCGACGGGCTGACCTCCATCCTCGGTGAGCTGGAGCGCCAGCTGCACAGCTGGGTGGCCCTATACGACGCTGCCGGCAACTACGTCCGGATGCCCAGGAACCGTCCCGTTCCTTCCGATATCGCCGGCGACGTCACGGCGAAGGTCCGCAATGCCCTGGACCTGGGGACGCGTTCCGCCTCGCACCTGGAGATCGCGGGCCAGTCGGTGACGCTGCAAACCCTTGGCCGGAAGGGCAGCCTTCGCGGCGCACTGGTTCTGGGTGCCATCGAACCGCTGGACCCGGCCAGGACGGACATTGTCAACAGCGTGATCGGCCTGGCCAGCCTGGCACTCGAGCAGGCCCGCACCCTCGATACCGCCCGGCGGCACCTGCGCGCGGGCGTCTTCGAGCAGCTGCTGGCGGGCAGCACCGACGTCGCGGTTAGAACGGCGCGGCAGGTGTGGGGCCAGCTGCCGCGGGATCCGTTGTTCGTGACCGCCTCACGGCAGGAGAATCCGGCGCCGAACCTGCTCGAGGCACTCGAACTGCTGGCCGATGACTACCGGGGCGCCGTATTCTACGCTCTCCGCGGTGACCTCTTGGTGGTTCTGGCGGGACGGCAGCACCAGGACAAGGTCTTGGAATTACTGCAACGGCACGGCGCCTGCGGCGTCTCCTCCGAGACCGCCATGGAGGCGCTGCGGGGCGCCCTTGAGGAAGCCAGCCGCGCGCAGCGGCGCGCTACAGAGCTGGGGAGGGCCGCCGTCGAGTTTTCCGAATTGTCCGACGGCGGGATGCTGGGTTTGCTGCGCGAGGAAAAGGCCGGGCCTGTGGCCCGGGGACTGCTGCAGCCGCTCATCGCGCACGATGCGGCGGAACAGACGGAGCTGCTGGCCACGGTGCGGGAATGGCTCGCGAACGACTGCGTGTGGGACAAGACCGCCCGGCGCCTTGGCGTCCACCGCCACACCTTGCGGAACCGCGTGGACGCCGCCGGCCGGATTCTTGGCCTGAACCTTGACGGTATGCGCGACCGGCTGGAGCTGTTCGCCGCGGTGCAGTTCCTGGAGGAGCGTCAGGCTGGAAACCGCGGGAAGTGAGAGAACGTTGGGTGAAACCCGGCCTTAACTGAGAGAGCGTTGGGAGGGGCAGCACCCTTTTCCCAACGCCCTCTCAGATCTTGCGGGATTTTCCCCTACGCCCTGCTAGTTCTGCGGGAAGCCGAGGTTGATGCCGCCGTGGCTGGGGTCGAGCCAGCGGGAGGTGATGGCCTTCTCGCGGGTGTAGAACTGGAAGCCCTGCAGGCCGTAGGCCTTGGAGCTGCCGAAGATGGAGTCCTTGAAGCCGCCGAAGGAGTAGTACGCCACGGGCACTGGGATGGGTACGTTGATGCCCACCATGCCCACCTCGACCTCGTTCTGGAAGCGGCGGGCCGCGCCGCCGTCGTTGGTGAAGATCGCTGTGCCGTTGCCGAAGGCGCCGGAGTTGATCAGGTCCAGGCCCTCTTCGTAGCTGCGGACGCGGACCACGGCGAGCACCGGGCCGAAGATCTCTTCCGTGTAGACCCGCGAGGTGACCGGGACGTCGTCGATCAGGGTGGGGCCGAGCCAGTAGCCGTTCTCGTCGCCGTCGACGTTGATGCCGCGGCCGTCCACCACCACCTTGGCGCCGTCCTCGATGGCGACGTCGATGTAGGAGGCCACCTTGTCGCGGTGCTGCCGGGTGACCAGCGGGCCCATGTCGCAGTTGCGGCGGCCGTCGCCGATCCGCAGCGTGGCCATGCGGGAGGTGATCTTTTCGATCAGTTCGTCGGCGACGGGCTCGACGGCGACCACGACGCTGATGGCCATGCAGCGTTCGCCGGCGGAACCGAAGCCGGCGTTGATCGCGGCGTCGGCGGTCAGGTCGAGGTCGGCGTCGGGCAGGACCAGCATGTGGTTCTTGGCGCCGCCGAGGGCCTGGACGCGCTTGCCGTTGCGGGCGGCGGTCTCGTAGATGTACTGGGCGATCGGGGTGGAGCCGACGAAGGAGATGGCTTTCACGTCGGGGTGCTCCAGCAGGCCGTCGACGGCTTCCTTGTCGCCGTGCAGGACGTTGAAGACACCGTCCGGCAGCCCCGCTTCGCTGAACAGCGCGGCGAGCCAGTTGGCCGCCGAAGGGTCCTTTTCGCTGGGCTTGAGGACCACGGCGTTGCCCGCGGCGATGGCGATCGGCAGGAACCACAGCGGCACCATGGCCGGGAAGTTGAACGGGCTGATGATGCCCACGACACCCAGCGGTGACTTGGTGGAGTAAACGTCCACGCCGCTGGAGACGTTCTCGGAGTGCTCGCCCTTAATCAGGTGCGGGAAGCCTGTGGCCAGTTCCACCACCTCCTGGCCGCGGGTTATTTCGCCCAGCGCGTCCGAGAGCACCTTGCCGTGCTCCGCGGTGATGATCTGGGCCAGTTCGCCCTTGCGCTCGTTGAGCAGCTCGCGGAACCGGAAGATGATCTGCTGGCGCTTGGTGATGGACAGATCGCGCCAGGCCGGGAACGCCTTCTGCGCGGAGGACACGGCAGCCTCGATGTCTGCGGCATTGGCCAGCGCAACCCGCCTGGTCTCAATGCCCTTGGCGGGGTCGAAGACCGGCGCGGTGCGGTCACCGGACGAGAGTGCTTCCTCTCCCCCGATCCAGTGGGACAGAACGGGAAGTTCCTGGTTTTCGGACACGCTGTTTTCGGACACGCTTCTTCTCGCTTTCGGGGTTGTGGGCAGGAGCGCCGTAGCGGCTTGCCAGCCACCGTAGTCCCGCGGCGCACCGGCCAGCGCCCTACATTTGTCAAGCCCGTTATCACTGGATCGACATATGTACACGCCCGAGGGCGGGGCTCAACACTGCCCCCGGACCGGCTGGTGGTCCCCGCTGCAGGCCGATCCCACCGCCCAGGCTCCGAGGTTCGTGGGACAGGGCAGCGTCATGGCGGCGGTCGGCGGCACGCCTCGCGCTGTGGCTGCCGGCAATGAACGGCCGACCGACGATCCAGCCGGGGCGGGCACCAGCGAAAACCCCGGCCACCCATTTACGCGCGTGCGCGAAACCGCTAGGCTTGTCTGACAATCTGCAAATCTGAGGCAGACCGGAACCTAGCAATTGGGGAAGCGCATGGCGGAAACGCACCTGTCACCCGAGCCGATATCCCTGCCTGTGAGAATGTCGCCCGTGGCCTCTGTCTCCCGCCGGGACGGGGTGGTCAACGAAATCCGCCGGGCGGTGGTGCTGGGCACCATCAAGCCTGGTGAAAAACTGACGGAAGTGCAGCTGTCAGAATGGCTCAGCGTCAGCAGGCCCACGGTCCGCGAGGCGCTAAACCAGATGGCACAGGAAGGCCTCCTTGTGCAGGAGCCGTACCGCGGACTCCGAGTAGCCTCCCTTGATACGGCCGCCATCATGGACCTGGCCCACACCCGCATGGCCCTCGACATGCTCGCTGTCACCGCGATCATCGAGGACGAAACCGGGCGCCGGATGCGGATGGTTGAGGAAAGCTGGGCCGAGTACAGCCGCGTGGAAATGGATCCGGACCCGGTTGTGCGGCATGAGAGCCACGTGGCCTTCCACCGTAAGCTCTGGGCGGCATCCGAGAACGCGCTGCTGCTGCGCCTTTGGCCAGTCACCGAAGCCCACGTCACCATCATTCTGGCCCAGGACCAGGCCACCCGCGCAGACCCGGTCCGCGCCCACCGCGTGCACGAGAAGCTGGTTAAGGCCATCCGGACCAAGGACCTTGAGGTCATCCGGAAGGCCTTCACGGAACACACGGTCGACAGCGCGAAGGAACTCATCACCCTGCTGGACGCACAGAACAAGTAGCCCACAGAACACGTCGAAGGAGTAACTGCCCATGAAGATTCTCATCGTCGGCGCGACTGGGCTGCTTGGCTCCGCAGCGGTCGCAGCACTCAAGGGACGGCACGAGGTCATCGAAGCCTCCCGCTCGAGCGATATCAGCGTGGACCTCGCCGAACCAGAATCGGTCCGGCGCATGTTCGACCAGGTAGGCACTGTGGATGCGGTCATCTCCTGCACGGGCTCGGTTCCGTTCAAGCCGCTGGCCGAGCTTACCGACAAGGACTTCAGGTCCGGCTTTGAGGACAAGGTCCTGGGCCAGGTCAACCTGGTGCAGCTCGGCGCCGAGTTCATTTCCGACGGCGGCTCCTTCACGCTGACCAGCGGCGTCCTGGCCCGCGAGCCAATCCTGACCGGCGCCGCAGCATCGCTGGCCAACGGCGCCCTCGAATCGTTCGTGATGGCCGCCGCCGCCGAGTTGCCCCGGGGCATCCGGATCAACGCCGTCAGCCCCACGGTCCTGGCCGAGGCTTCCGGCTATCACGAGTTCTTCCCGGGATTCTCCCAGGTGCCCGCCGACGAGGTTGGCCGCGCCTACGTGAAGTCGGTCGAAGGCATTCAGACCGGTCAGGTCTTCGCGCTGGACTGAGGCACGCCAACCAAACGGGCGTCCCCAGAGCCCCCGCCTTAGAACGGCGGAGGTTCTGGCGCCCTGGACGGACAGAGCGTCACCCTGCCGACGTCCGCTGCCTCAGTGGTGTAATTCCGGCCGAGGGGTGAACGCCACTCAAGGTCGCCGGCTGGTGACGACTGCCTGTAGCTCCAGGCGCCGATGGACTTCAGCGCGTGGTGCTTTCGGCAGAGCATTGCCAGATTGCTGGCGTCGGTAGTGCCACCGTCCTGCCACTCGATCGTGTGATCAGGTTCGCAGACGAAGGCTCGGCGCGTGCACCCGGGGAACCGGCAGGTCCCGTCACGGCAATGCAGGTAGCGGCGCAGCGCCTTCGGAGGACGGTAGGCCGTGCGCCCCACGCCCAGAGCCTGGCCCGTGGTGCAGTCCATGAAGAGCCGACGCCAGGTGGGCGCAAGAGCCGCGAGGCGCCGGGCCGTTGCGGCGTCGATGGGACCATATCCTTCGAGTTCCGCTGTTTCGAATTCGGCGGATTCGGCGCCGGGAACGTCGCCGCCGGCAACGACGTTGCTGCCAAGGATTGATCCGACGGGAATGGTCAACACAACCTCGGCACGAAATGCTCCTGTTTCCGGCTCACCGGATCCATCAACCAGCTGGCCAGAACCACCCAAAAACCCGTCAGGCCCATAAAAAAGCCGGTAGGCCAGTGCATCAGCCCGGAACTCCGACAGCGTGCGGGAATCGGAACCGGCGTGGGAATCCGAAGCAGGAGGTTCTCCGAGTGCCGCAGCCCGCGCACTGGCCTGCCGGGCATCGCGGTCGAGCCCATTGAAAATGGCCATCCCGACTTCCGCTGTGAGGAACGCAGAGAGCGTGCACATGCCGTCCGGCTCAGCCGAGAACCAGACGCCGCGCTCACGCTGGGCAGACTCTTTGCGGGCGGTGATGCTTTCGGGGTGAAGGTGCTCGCGCAGCCGCCGCACGCATGCGCGGAATTCGGAAGGAGTGCGGCGTCGGCCCGTGCGCGTCCGCGTGCGCTGCAGGGCCACCGTGGCGAATTTGCCGGCCTGCTCGACAGGGAGGGAGCGGGCCTGGTCGAGAATAATCCGGGCGTGCGCCTCGGAGATCTCCCCGGTCTCTACCGCTTCGAGAACCTCCCACTGGGACGTCGCCAGCTCCGCGGCATCATTCAGGGAGCGCGCGGCAGTGCCTTCCGTGAGGGCGCAGGCGGTGGACACCTCGGAGACAGCCAGCGCGTGGGTCTCGTCCCCGCCGAACCGCACCGGCTGGTTCTCCTGCCGCCGGGGGGATTCCTCGTGGATCGCTTCTTCGACCCTGGCCAGGGCCCTCAGTTTCTGTGCTGTTGCCCAGGCGATGAGCCTGTCCGTCGATTCCACCACGCCTAGCGCATCGTCGGCAGTGAGGAAAGAAGCGAGGGGCAAGCTCACGGTGCCAGCCAGCGGCGAACCCTCGCGGTCCGTGAAGTCGACAGCCGGAACCCACACATCGTCATCGCCGGCGAACGCCTGAACCTCCATGCCTCTCCTCCTTCCCGGAAATCAGTGCCGGCCACTCCCCACCGGACGCTCCCAGACTAGGGGGAGGGTCTGACATTTAACGTCACCCACGGCTCCCAGCCGGACGGTAACGGGAAATTTACAATCCCCCCGCAATCTCACCACCCGCGGGGCACCGGCCCGCGAACTCGCGGCGCCCCGATTTCGGCAATATTTCCTCCCAGCCCACGCCCCGCGAAAAAAGTACTGGACGTGGCCGGGGTCACAACGCTACTGTTGAACCAGCACGCAGATTGTTTGACAATAAAACAACCAAACCACGACGGCGGCACTCGTGTTTAGTCCGCCCCCACCCCCAACCGGCTGCGCCAGCGCCGCCGGACACAAATTTCCTTCGAGCTGCGGACGGCCCCCTGATGGCGCTGACAGCCCGGAAACCCATTTCCCGTAAAGAGGGTTTAAACAATGACCAAAACAAGCAAGATCGTCCTTGCTGTCCTCGCCATCGCCGTACTGTCCGCAGCCGCCGGCTTCTTTGGCAGCGGATTCCGTGGCAACAGTGCTTCGGCTTCCACCGGCTCGGCGCAGGGCACGTTCATCGAGGAAATCAAGAAGCGTGGCGAACTCCGCGTAGGCGTTGCCATCGCTCCGCCCATGACCGTCCAGCAGCCCGACGGCACCCTCGGCGGCCCCAACCTCATTCCGCTGGAGGAACTGGCCAAGCAGCTCGGCGTGAAGCTGGTGCCGGTTGCGGCAGAGTGGAAGAACATCGTGGCCGGCCTGCAGGCCAACCGCTACGACTTCGCAGCAAACCTGGACTACACCGTGGAGCGGTCACTGGCGATCTCCTTCACTAACCCCGTCTACGAGTACCCCGGCGTGTTCGTGGTGAAGGCCAACTCGCCGCACACCACCTCCGACCAGATCGTCCAAAGCGGCGGCCAGATCGCAACCGCCCAGGGCGCAGCCCCGGAAGCCACGCTGAAGGGCCTGACGTCCAAGATCATGCCCATGGATTCGTACTCGAACGCCATCTCCGCCATCCAGGCCGGCCGGGCGGTCGCGGAATTCACCGACCTTCCCACCGCTGAATCCCAAGCCCAGGCAGACAAGACGCTGAAGATCGTCGTCCCGGATCCGGAGATCTACTCGGGCACCGCCGCATACGGTGTACCAGCCGGCGTCGACGCCCGCTCGATGCAGATCGTCAACATCGCCATCGAGCGCGCACAGAAGAGCGGCAAGCTCGCCCAGGCCTACGCCAAGGTCAACTACTTCGAGGTGGATAACCTCGGCGACCTGAAGAAGAAGTGACCTCGCAGGAAGTCACCGGGCAAGTCGCCGGGTAAGGAGCCAAGACATCATGAACTACAACTTCGACTGGGACGTGGTTGCCCGGGCATTGCCTGCAATGATGCAGGGCCTGGGAATCACCGTCCAGATCACACTCATCACCATTGCCATCAGCATGGTCCTCGCCGTCCCCGTGGCCGTGGGCCGCATGTCCAAGATCGAGGTCGTCCGCTGGGCCGCCCAGGCCTATATCGAGGTCTTCCGCTGCACGCCGCTGCTGGTCCAGCTGTTCTGGATCTTCTACGCCATGCCGGCGCTGACCGGGGTCACCCTTCCCGGCGAGGTCTCGGCAGTCATCGCACTGACGGCCAACCTCACCGCCTTCATGGCCGAGGCCTACCGCAGCGGATTCCAGTCGGTGCCCGTGGAGCAGGTTGAGGCAGGGCGCATGCTCCAGCTCAGCCGCTTCCAGCAGCTTCGCTACATCATCGTGCCGCAGGCCCTGCGCCAGCAGCTGCCGGTGATCCTGTCCCTGAACATCTCGCTGTTCAAGGACACCGCGCTCGTCTCCACCATCGCCGTCGCGGACCTGATGTTCATCTCGAACACCATCTCCTCGCAGACGTACCGGTCCCTTGAGGTCTTCACCCTGGCTGCCCTCGTCTACTTCGCGATCGCCTTCCCCGTGTCCCTGGCAACGAGCACGCTGGAACGCCGGATGCAGAACAGCTCCGGCATGGGCGCCCCGCCAGCGAAGAAGAAGCTGGTATCCCGCATGATGCCGGGTTCCCGGACGACAGACCCCCGCACCGACTCGCAGGCGGCGGTGCCGGCATGAGCCACGCCGCACTGAGCCAGCCGGCAGCCGGCACGCAGCTTTCCAGCCGCCAGCAGAAGGACAATGATGGAAACGGACAGAAGGGCACCCCGGTGACAACTCTGGAGCAGATCGCGGGCCGCGCCGGCAGCGGACAGGCCCTGGTGGAGGCCCGCGGCCTCCAGAAGAGCTTCGGCGAACGGAAGATCCTCCGGAACGTGGACTTCCAGATGAACAAGGGCGACATCACCGTCATCATCGGCAAGAGCGGCTCCGGCAAGTCCACCCTGCTGCGCGCACTTGCCGGACTCACCGACCCCGATGAAGGCCAGATCGTCGTCGACGGCCAGACCGTGTTCGCCGGACAGCAGCGCACCAAGGAATGGGACAGCGTCCGCTCGGAAGTCGGAATGGTCTTCCAGACCTACACGCTGTGGCCGCACATGAACGTGCTGGACAACCTGGTCCTGGCACCACGCAAGGTCCGCGGCGCCGGCGCCTCCGAGTCCCGGGACCGGGCCGAGGCCGCGCTGGCCGAAGTGGGCATGGAACACCACATCCTCAGCAAGCCCACCCAGCTCTCCGGCGGTGAGCGGCAGCGCGTCGCCATCGCCCGGGCCCTGATGATGAAGCCCAAGCTCCTGCTCTGCGACGAGATCACGTCCGCCCTTGACCCGCCCGTCGCGGCCGAGGTCCTGGATGTGCTCCGCCGGCTGAAGGAGGAGGACGGCATCGCGGTGGCCCTCGTGACCCATGACATGGCTTTCGCCTCCAAGGCCGCTGACCGCGTGGTGTTCTTCCACAACGGCGAAATAGCGGTCAACGCCACCCCGGAAGCCGCGTTCGACAAATGCGACAACGAAGACCTTAAGAAGTTCGTGGATGCCGTCCGTTTCTAGCCCGGCTGGGTTAAAAAGTGGACCAAGAAAGGAAACACTGTGCACACCGTTGTAGTTGGCGGCGGCGTTATCGGCCTGACGCAGGCTTACCACCTCGCCCGGGAGGGCGAGGAAGTGACCGTCATTGATGCGCGGGCCACGGGCCTGGGTGCTTCGAAGGTCAACGCAGGCTGGATCTGTCCGGCGGAATCGGCACCCGTGCCGGGACCCGGCGTCGTCCTCAAATCCATGAAGTGGATGCTCCGCCCGGACAGCCCGCTCTACATCCGTCCCTCCCTTGATCCGTCCTTCATACGGTTCATGCTCGGCATGTGGCGCAAGTCCAACGCCCGTGACCAGCGCGCAGGATTCGAGGGTCATCTCCGCCTTGCCGCCGACACCCTCCAGATTTTTGATGAGTACCGCGCTGACGGCATGGACTTCGAGATGCACACTGACGGGCTGCTCATGGCGTTCATGGAGCAGGACAACTTCGACCACCACATCGACAACCTGGACCTGGCGTCGCAGTACGGACGCGAGCCGAAGGTGCTTGGCCGGGACGCAGTGCATGAGCAGGAACCGCTGCTCACCGACGACGTCCTTGGCGGCATTTATTTCCCCCAGGAGCGGCACGTCGATCCTGGAGCGATGGCCACGGCGCTGCACCGCCGACTGGTGGCGATGGGCGTGCGGATCGTTGAGAATTCGCCGATCGATGAGGTTGATCGCAACGGCGACCGGGTCACCGCAGTGCACAGCGGCGGAAACCGCTACACCGCTGACAACTTCGTGCTTGCTGCCGGCGCCTGGAGCGGGAACCTGTCGAAGCAGTTCGGGGTTGCGCTGCCCGTGCGTCCGGGGAAGGGCTACAGCGTTGAGGTTCCCGCACTGGGCCTGCGCAGCGCGGTCAACCTTTGGGACGCGAAGGTCGCGGTGACCCCGTTCAACGAACGCCTTCGCCTCGCCGGCACGATGGAGTTCGGCGGACTGGACGAGAAGATCAACCAGGTCCGGGTCGACGCGATCCTCCGTGCTCCCGCGAAATACTTCCGCAACTGGGAGCCGCCAGCCACCAAGCCGACGCCGATGGCAGGCATGCGGCCAATGACACCCGACGGACTTCCGGTTATCGGTCACCTCGGACACCTGCAAAACACCTACGTTTCCACGGGCCACGGAATGATGGGCGTCACCCTCGCACCAGGCACCGCTGCCGTGCTCACGGACCTGATCGTGCACGGCCGCATGGCACCCACCCTCCAGCCCTTCAGGGCCGACCGCTTCAGCGGCATCCAACGCCGGCAGCCGGCTCCGGCCCTCTAACGCCACACCCCGCTTCCCCCGCAACCACGCGGCCAAAACAGCTTTAACAACGAAAGGACCTTAACCACATGTCACGCACCAAGAAGGACCTCCGCGGCATCCTCGCAGCCGTCACCACCCCGTTCACCGAGGACGGGTCCGCCGTCGACGAAGCCACGCTGCTGCAGCAGGTGGAACGGCTGGTTGCCGCCGGCATCCACGGGCTGGTCCCCACCGGCTCCACCGGCGAGTTCACTTCCCTGTCCACTGACGAGTACCGCCGCGTGATCGAGCTTTACGTCAAGGGCGCCGACGGTCGGATCCCCGTGGTCGCCGGCATCGGCGCGATGACCACGCAGGCCGCCATCGACCTGGCCCGGCACGCCGAAACCGTCGGCGCCGACGCCATCATGCTGGTTCCGCCGTTCTACGACCCGCTGGACTTCACCGCCCTGCAGGCGTTCCTGTCCGCCGTCGCCGGTTCCATCTCCATCCCCGTCATGTACTACAACATCCCCGGTGTCACCGGGGTCAGGCTCACCGCCGCCGAACTCGCCGAACTCGGACAGATCGAGGGAGTGGACTACATCAAGAACACCTCCGACGACGCCATTGCCCTGGCGGAACTGCTGGCCAATCACACCGGGAGCATCAAGGCCTTCAACGGCTGGGACACCCTGACGTTCTTCGGCATCGCCTCCGGCGCCGAAGCCTCCGTCTGGGGCACCGCCGGCGTCGTCCCCGAACTCGCCGTCGAATTCTGGGAAGCCCTCGCCGAACAGAAGGACCTGGACCGCGCCCGCGAACTGTGGAAGCACCTGTGGGCCATCAGCGACTTCCTCGAGTCCGTCAACTACGTCGCCGGCATCAAGGCAGGCCTGGAACTCATCGGCGAACCGGTCGGCCCCGCCCGCCTGCCCATCCTGCCCCTCCCGGCGGAGGAGCGCGAACGTTTCGCCGCCATCCTGCAGAACGCCGGCGTCCTCCCGGCAGTAGCAGCATGAGCACCCGCTCCACCACCGCCCGTCCTGCCGGCCGGCTCGCCCTGGACGCCATCGAGGTGCACGCTGAGGGCGAACCGGGGCGGATCCTGACCAACGCCGCCGGGCTCGTGGAGGGCGAGACGATGGTGGAGCGGCTGCAGTACTGCAAGGAGAACCTGGACTGGCTGCGCCGGCTCATGCTCCATGAGCCGCGCGGCTACCCGGGCCTGTGCTCGGTGATCATCCTGCCGGCCGTAAACGAAGGCTCTGACTTTGGCATCGTCGTCCTCGAACAGGGCGGCTTCACCCCGATGTCAGGGTCCAACACCATCTGCGCCGTCACCGCGGTGCTCGAGGCCGGCATCGTCCCCGTCCGCGGCCCCGAAACGGTCGTCACGATCGACACCGCGGTCGGGACCGTCCAGGCCGTGGCCAAGGTGCACGAGGGCAAGGTCCTCTCCGTGACCGTGGTGAACGTCCCGGCGTTCGTCGTCGAACTCGACTACCCGCTCCAGGTCCCCGAACTCGGCACCGTGCCCGTCGACGTCGTCTTCGGCGGCCAGTTCTTCGCCCAGGCGCGGGTCGCCGACGTCGGACTGGAACTGCACCCGGACAACGGCAAGGAACTCGCCCGCGCCGGGGCGCTGATCAAGATGGCCGCGCTGGAGCAGATCCAGGTCACCCACCCGGAGAACCCGGCCATTAACGGGGTCAACCTGATCATGCTCCACACCGGCGACCGCGTCCCGGGCCGGCAGGACCGCAACACCGTGGTCCTATCCAACGGCAAGCTCGTCCCGTCCGACCCCTCCACCTGGACCGGGGCGCTGGACCGCTCCCCCTGCGGCACCGGCACCTCCGCCCGCATGGCAGCACTCCACGTCCGCGGCCAACTCGGGATCGGGGAAGACTTCCTGCACCACAGCATCATCGGCAGCGAATTCATCGGTCGGCTGACAGGCACGACGACGGTCGGCGGCCGGGACGCGGTCCTTCCCACCGTCACGGGGCGGGGCTGGGTCACCGGGCACAGCCAGTGGATCCTGGACCCCACTGACCCCTTCCAATCCGGATACACCGTCGGCGACATCTGGGCGCCCGGTTCATAAAACACCCCATTCTTCCAACCAACTGAAAGCAGGAGTTGTGAGCCAGTTCATTAACGGCAAGCTCGTCGAGGGCACCACCGGGGAAACCGTGGACGTCATCGACCCGTCCAACGGTTCCGTCGTCGAAACCATCACTCTCGCCGGCAGCGACGACGTTAACCAAGCCGTCCAGGCCGCCCGGGACGCGTTCCCGGCCTGGTCCCGCGCCACCCCGGCCGAACGCTCCGCCGTCCTCACGAAGTTCGCCGCGCTCATGGAAGAACGCGCCGAGGAATTCGCCCAGCTCGAATCCCGCCAGGCCGGCAAACCCATCCGCCTCACCCGCGAATTCGACGTCCCGGGCACCATCGACAACATCGCCTTCTTCGCCGGCGCCGCCCGCAACCTCGAAGGCAAGGCCACCGGCGAATACTCCGCGGACCACACCTCCTCCATCCGCCGTGAAGCGATCGGCGTAATCGGCTCCATCTCGCCGTGGAACTACCCCCTGCAGATGGCCGCCTGGAAGATCCTGCCCGCCATCGCCGCCGGCAACACGATCGTCCTCAAACCCGCCGAAATCACCCCGCTCACCACTCTCCTCTTCGCTGAAGTGGCCACCGACGCCGGTGTCCCGGACGGCGTCATCAACGTCATCACCGGCCGCGGCTCCGCCGTCGGCGCCGAACTGCTCCGCCACCCGGACGTGGACATGCTCTCCTTCACGGGCTCCACCACCGTGGGCCGCACCGTCCTGGACGCAGCAGCCACCACCGCCAAACGCGTCCACCTTGAACTCGGCGGCAAAGCACCCTTCGTGGTGTTCGACGACGCCGACCTCGAAGCAGCCATCCACGGCGCCGTCGCCGGATCCCTGATCAACACCGGCCAGGACTGCACCGCAGCCACCCGCGCCATCGTCCACCGCTCCCTCTACGAAAAATTCATTGAGGGCGTCGCCGGCCTCTACGCCAAGGTCAAGCTCGGTCCCACCAACGACCCCGCCACCGACCTGGGCCCGCTCGTCTCCCGCAAACACCAGGAAACCGTCGCCGGCATGGTCGACCGGGCCCGCGGCTACGCCCGCGTCATCGGCGGCGGCATCCCCGATGGCGTACAAGACGGCGACCTCGCCAACGGTTCCTACTACCGCCCCACCCTGGTCGCCGATGCCACCCCGGACAGCGAGATCTTCCGCGACGAGGTGTTCGGCCCCGTCCTGGCCGTCACCCCGTTCGACACCGACGACGAAGCGATCGAACTCGCCAACGACACCCCCTACGGCCTTGCCGCCTCCGCCTGGACCAAGGACGTCTACCGCGCCCTGCGCGCCACGCGGGAAATCCGCGCCGGAGCAGTCTGGGTCAACGACCACATTCCGATCATCAGCGAAATGCCCCACGGCGGCATGAAGCAGTCCGGCTTCGGCAAGGACATGTCCACCTACTCCCTCGACGAATACACCGTGGTCAAACACGTCATGTTCGACCTCACCGGGGAGAAAGCCAAAGCCTGGCACCGCACCATCTTTTCCCTGAAGGGCTGAAACAATGACGACGACGGAACCCACCGGCCGGGTTTACGGCAGGCGGTTTGAGGAAAAGACAGCCCTGGTCACCGGCGCAGGCGGAGGCATCGGCTCGGCCATCGGGCGGCGCCTGGCCGCCGAAGGTGCGCACGTGTTCATCTGCGACGTGAACGAGGCGGCGGCCAAGGAGGTGGCCGATTCCCTCATTGGCGAAGGTCTTTCCGCGGAGCCGCTGGTCTTTGACCTGCTGGACCCCGAGGCCTCGAAGGCCGCGGTGCAGCGGATCATTGACGCGCGCGGCCGGCTCGACGTCCTGGTCAACAACGCAGGCGTGAACCGGCGCGGGGACCTGCTTTCCCTCACCGAGACCGACTGGGACCTCTCCTTCGCCGTGAACGTCGACTCGCTGTTCCACCTCTGCCGGGCGGTCCTCCCGCATATGATCGAGGCCGGCGGGGGCGCCATCGTGAACACCGCATCCCAGTGGGGCATTTACCCGGCGCCGGGGCACATCGCCTACAACGTGTCCAAGGCTGCGGTGGTCTCGTTCACACAGAACCTGGCCCGCGACTATGCGCCGCATAAGGTGCGGGTCAACGCCGTGGCGCCCGGGGAGGTGCACACGCCGATGCTTGAAGCCGGCCTGGCGCGCAATGGCCGCACGGTGGCCGACCTCGACGCGCTCGTGCCCTTCGGGCGCATCGGCAAGCCGGAGGAGATCGCCGCGCTCGTGGCGTTCCTGGCCTCCGATGAGGCGCCGTACATCTGCGGCTCCGTCGTCGAAATCACCGGTGCGCAGGCCGTCGCATGAGCGGCATGCTGGCCGGGAAGACGGTCCTGGTCACCGGCGCCTCGCGCGGCATCGGCCGGGCAACGGCGGTGGCCCTCCACCGCGAAGGGGCGCACGTTGTGCTGCACTACGGCAACGACAAGGACTCCGCCCAGGCCACGGCAGACAGGCTCGGCGAGCGGGTGAAGCTGGTGCAGGGCGACCTGCGGGACCCGGTCGAGCGCAAGCGCGTCTGGTCAGAGGCCGCTGAGTGGCGCGGCGGCGTCGACGTCCTGGTCAACAATGCCGGGGCGTGGCTGGCATCGGAACTCGATGACGACGCCACGTGGGAGCAGGGCTGGCAGGCCAACTACGAGCTGAACCTGATGGCCCCTGCCGATCTCTGCAGGGTAGCCATCCTCGGGTTCCGGAAGCTGGGCGGCGGGATCATCGTGAACGTCACCAGCCGCTCGGCGCACCGGGGTGACGACGCCGAACACCTCGCCTACGGCGCGGCCAAGGGCGGTCTGCTCGCCCTCACCAAGGGCATCGCCCGCGGCTACGCCAAGGAGAATATCCTCGCCTACGCCGTGGCCCCGGGCTGGGTGGCGACGGACATCTCCGCGCACATCTCCCCCGACGATCCGATGCTCGCCGGCCTGCCTCTGGGTGAGGTCACCCCGCCCGAGGACGTCGCCGAGGTGATCACGTTCCTGGCGTCGGGCCGGTCCCGGCACACCACCGGAGCAACCATCGACATCACTGGCGCCGACTACGTGCGCTGACCGCCGTCGTCGTTCTTCTTTAACTCCCTGCCGAAAGGAAAACCGTGAGGTTCAGCCGCATGCTCAACGTCGTGGACGCGCACGCCGAAGGTGAATCCGGCAAGGTGGTGGTCGGCGGTGTCGGCCCGGTGCCGGGGCCGTCGATGTTCGACAAGATGCTTCATTTCTCCGAAAATCTCGACCATCTGCGCAAGCTCCTCCTCTGCGAGCCGCGCGGGGCCGTATGGCACAACGCCAACGTGGTCCTGCCGTCCAACAACCCCGACGCCGACTTCGGCTACATCATCCTTGAATCCACCGAATACCCCGCGATGTCCGGCTCCAACACCATGTGCGTGGCAACGGTCCTCCTGGAGACGGGGATGCTGCCCATGTCCGAGCCGGTCACCCGGCTGGTCCTGGAGTCGCCCGCCGGCCTGATCCGGATCGAGGCTGCATGTGCCGGCGGCAAGGTGAAACGGGTGAAGCTGGTCAACCAGCCGGCCTTCGTTTACCACCAGGACGCCAAGATCGACGTACCGGGACTCGGGAAGGTGACCGTCGACGTGGCCTACGGAGGCATGACGTTTGCCTTTGTGGACGCCGGGACTCTGGGCATATCGCTCGATATCAGCCGGGAGGCCGAGCTGTGTGACCTTGGCCAGCGCATCAAGAAGGCCGCAGCGGAGCAACTGGAGGTCTCCCACCCTGCCGATCCCCGGATTCCCGGCATCACCAACACGTCATTCACGGGCCCGCTGCTGCGCGAGGAGGGTCCCGACGGCGACGAAATGGTCCGGTCCGCCAACGCCGTGATTGTGTCGCCGGGCCGTTTGGACCGTTCGCCCTGCGGGACGGGAACGTCCGCCAGGCTGGCACTGCTGCATGCCCGGGGCGAACTCGCGCCGGGGCAGCTGTTCCGGCACGAGTCCCCCATCGGCAGCCAGTTCGACGCGAGGATCGAGGGCACCACAACCGTGGGTCCTTACAGAGCGGTAGTCCCCAGCATCTCCGGGCGCGCCTGGATCACGTCGTTCAATCAACTGGTCCTCGACCCCTCGGACCCGTTCCAGGAGGGATTCGTGGTGGGCAAGCCCTGGGAACCGGAGTACTGAAATGGACCTTCGGCGCATTGACGACTGGCGCCTCCTCAGCGGGGCAAGCGTGGAGATCCGTTGCCACGGGGTATCCGTTTGCAGCGGGATGGTCGACGACGTCACGGACGACGGCGGAATCCTCTGGATCCGCTCATCGACGGAGGGGCGCCGCCTTTTCGAGAAGGCGGCGCCCTACGAAGCGTGGGCCGTTGAGGAGCGCCTGGGGTTCCACTACCGGGTGGCGGCCGGCTAGGCGGGTTGCGGGGTTCCGACGCTGCGGTCCATGCGTTCCAGTGCATCCCGCCGGCTGATGTCGCACGCCAGTGGGGTGGCGCAGGTTTCGTAGTCCGCGATCTGCGCGATGCGGCGCTTGTGCCGGGAGTCCTGCGTGAAGGGCTCCTGAAGGAAGAGAACCGCCAGTTGGCGGCATTCCTCCGGCGTGTGTTCACGGGCGCCGATGGCGATGACATTGGCGTCGTTGTGCTGGCGGGCCAGCCGTGCAGTTGACTCGTTCCAGACCAGGGCGGCGCGGATGCCCCTGACCTTGTTCGCGGCGATCTGTTCGCCGTTGCCGGAACCGCCGATGACGATGCCGAGGCTTGGCCTGTTGTGGCTGATGTCGTGTGCGACGCCCTCGGCCGCGCTGATGCAGAATCCCGGATAGTCATCCTGGGCGTCGTACTCCCGCGGTCCATGGTCCACCACGTCAAAGCCCAGGCTGGCCAGTTCATGTTGCAGCGACCGGCTCAGTTCGAGGCCTGCGTGATCGGTGCCGATGTGGACCCGGTAGGCCGTCCCGGCGCTGCGTTCAATGGTTGATGTCATGTCATCGCCTCATAGTGGTCTCGTACGATTAAAAGCTCTGCCCGGCGGAGCCGAGCTGCTGGGTTGCCTCAACGACGCGGGCGGCGAGGCCGGCCTCGGCGGAGGCGCCCCAGACGCGGGGGTCGTAGGTCTTCTTGTTGCCCACCTCGCCGTCGACCTTCAGCACACCGTCGTAGTTGCGGAACATGTGGTCCACCACCGGACGCGTGTACGC
This sequence comes from Arthrobacter sp. NPDC056727, assembly GCF_042790555.1. Taxonomy (NCBI): domain Bacteria; kingdom Bacillati; phylum Actinomycetota; class Actinomycetes; order Micrococcales; family Micrococcaceae; genus Arthrobacter; species Arthrobacter sp. NPDC056727. The sequence goes on from NZ_JBHTZA010000027.1 coordinate 60,281, forward strand.
GTACTGGGTGTCCGTGTCGATGTTCATCTTGATGGTGCCGTAGGACACCGCATCCGCGATCTCCTGGTCCGAGGAACCCGACCCGCCATGGAACACCAGGTCGAACGGGTTCTCCTTGCCGATCCTGGCGCCCACCTGGGCCTGGATGTCCTTCAGGATCTCCGGACGCAGCTTCACCCCGCCCGGCTTGTACACACCATGCACGTTGCCGAACGTCAGCGCCGTGATGTACCGGCCGTTCTCCCCGGCGCCCAGGGCGTCGATGGTGGCCAGGGCGTCTTCGACCGTGGTGTACAGCTTTTCGTTGATCTCGTGCTCGACGCCGTCCTCCTCACCGCCGACCGTGCCGATCTCCACCTCGAGGATGATCTTGGCTGCAGCGGTGCGGGCCAGCAGTTCGCGGGCGATGCGCAGGTTCTCCTGCAGCGTCTCGGCCGAACCGTCCCACATGTGCGAGTTGAACAGCGGGTTGCGGCCAGCCTTGACCTCGGCCTCGGAGGCGGCGAGCAGCGGCAGCACGAACCCGTCCAGCTTGTCCTTCGGGCAGTGGTCCGTGTGCAGGGCGATGTTCACGTTGTAGTTCTTGGCCACCTCGCGGGCGAACGCGGCGAAGCCAAGCGAACCGGCAACCATGTCCTTCGTGGACGCACCCGACCAGTAGGCCGCACCGCCGGTGGACACCTGCACGATCCCGTCAGACTCGGCCTCAGCGAAACCGCGCAGGGCCGCGTTCAGGGTCTGGGAAGAAGTGACGTTGACCGCCGGGAACGCGAAGCCGCCCTTCTTGGCACGGTCGATCATGTCGGCATAGATCTCTGGGGTTGCAATGGGCATGCTACTCGACCACCTCGCCGGTGGTTTCGAAGGTGGCGATCTTGCCGATGCGGCGTTCGTGCCGCTCAGCGTTGGTGAACGGCTCGGCCAGGAACGCCTCGATCAGTTCGGTGGCCTCCTCAACCGTGTGCTGGCGCCCGCCCACCGCGACCACGTTGGCATTGTTGTGCTGGCGGGCCAATTTGGCCGTGTCCAGGTTCCACGCCAGCGCGGCCCGTACGCCCTTGACCTTGTTCGCGGCGATCTGCTCGCCGTTGCCCGAGCCGCCCAGCACGATCCCGAGGGCGTCCACGCCCGCGGCCTGGTCGGCAACGACGGCGGCCGCGGCGTTGATGCAGAATGAAGGGTAGTCGTCCTCGGCGTCATAGACGGCAGGACCGTGGTCCACCATCTCGTAGCCGCCGGCTGACAGTGCGGTGATGAGGTGGGAGCTGAGCTCCATGCCTGCGTGGTCGGTTGCGATGTGAACGCGCATGAGTGGTCCTTTTAGGCTTGCTGGAATACGACGTTGTTGGGGCGCGGTGCTGTGGAGGCGAAGGCGAGCTGGCCGTTGGTGCGGAGGGATTCGATGGCGTCGGCGGGTGAGGGCTTGCCGTACACGGACGATCCGGCCACGAAGACATTGGCGCCGGCCTCGGCGGCGCGGACGATGGTTTCTTCCGTGATGCCGCCGTCCACCTGGATGGCAACATCCACTCCGGAGCCGTCGACGGCGGCGCGGGCGCGCCGGATCTTGGGCAGCATGACGTCCAGGAACGCCTGGCCGCCGAAGCCGGGCTCGACGGTCATGATCAGCAGCATGTCCAGTTCCGGGAGCATGTCCAGGTAGGGCTCCACGGGGGTGGCCGGGCGCAGTGCCATGCCGGCCTTGGACCCGCGGGCGCGCAGTTCCCGGGCGAGTTTAATGGGGGCGTCGGACGCCTCGACGTGGAAGGTCACCGAGGCCAGGCCGGCGTCGGCGAACTGGGGCGCCCAGCGGTCGACGTTGGAGATCATGAGGTGGGCGTCCAGCGGCACGGGGCTGACCTTTTGGATCCGTTCCACGACCGGCAGGCCAATGGTCAGGTTGGGCACGAAGTGGTTGTCCATGACATCCACGTGCACGGCGTCGGCGTTGCTGATGCGGGCCAGCTCGGCTTCGAGGTTAACGAAGTCGGCCGAGAGGATGCTGGGGTTGATGCAGCAATTCAGGGGTGAAGCGGACATGATGTTGCCTTTCAGCGGTCAGGCTTTCGATGATCAGGGTGACGAAGGCGTGGGGACCCCAACGGGTCCCCACGCCCTCGAAACAGGTGGCGGCCAGGAAGCCTACCGGCGGCTAGGAAGCCCTCCGTGCAGCGGCAAGCGCGCCCTCGACGTCGGCGAGGAGTTCCTTCCAGCTGGCCACGAACTTCTCCAGGCCTTCGGACTCGAGCAGGGACACGACGTTGTTGTAGGAGACGCCGAGGTGTTCGAGAGCCGTGAGGACGGTGTTCGCTTCCGAGTACGTGCCGGTAAGGGTGTCGCCGGTGACCACGCCGTGGTCGAACGTGGCGTCCAGGGTCTTCTCCGGCATGGTGTTCACGACGCCGGCGGCAACGAGTTCGGTGACGTACAGGGTGTCCGGGTAGGCCGGGTCCTTCACGCCGGTCGAAGCCCACAGCGGGCGCTGCGGACGGGCGCCGGCCTCGGCCAGCACTGCCCAGCGTTCGGTGGAGAATAGCTTTTCGAACACCTGGTAGGCCAGGCGGGCGTTCGCGACGCCGGCCTTGCCCTTGAGTGCCTTTGCTGCGGGGGTGCCGATCACGTCAAGGCGCTTGTCGATTTCGGAGTCCACGCGGGAGACGAAGAACGAGGCGACCGAGTGGATCCTGGACAGGTCGTGGCCGTTTTCCTTGGCCTGCTCCAGGCCGCTCTGGAAGGCATCGATGACGGCCCGGTAGCGCTCCAGCGAGAAGATCAGGGTCACGTTGACGCTGATGCCCTCGGCCAGGACTGCGGTGATGGCCTTCAGGCCCTCAAGGGTGGCCGGGATCTTGATCAGGACGTTGTCCTTGTCGACCTTCTTGAAGAGGTTCTTGGCTTCGGCGATCGTGCCTTCGGTGTCCCACGCCAGGCGGGGGTCAACCTCGATGGAGACGCGGCCGTCGACGCCGTTGCTGGCGGCGGCGACCGGTGCGAAGAGGTCGCATGCGTCGGCGACGTCCGTCGTCGTGATCTCGAAGATCGTCTCCTCGACGCCGGCGCCCTGCGCAGCAAGTGCGGCAATCTTGGCGTCGTAGTCCGTGCCGGAGGTGATCGCGGCCTGGAAAATGGACGGGTTGGTGGTCACGCCGACGACGTTCTTCTCATCGATGAGCTTCTGCAGGCTGCCGCTGTCGAGCCGCTCGCGGGAGAGGTCGTCCAGCCAGATGGACAGGCCTGCTTCGGAAAGCTGTGCGGTGGGTGTTGCGTTGGTCATGGCTTGTTTCTTCCTTCGAAAGTTAGTTGGCTGCCGCGGCGAGGGAGTCCTTGGCGGCGGCTGTAACTGCTTCTGCCGTGATGCCGAACTCCTGGAACAGGCGCTTGTAATCTGCCGAGGCGCCGAAGTGCTCGAGGCTGATGGAGCGGCCGGCGTCACCGACGAACTCGCGCCAGCCCAGTGCCAGGCCGGCTTCGACCGAGACGCGGGCGGTGACCGCTGCGGGCAGGACAGCCTCGCGGTACTCAGCGTCCTGCTTGTTGAACCACTCAACGCACGGCATGGAAACCACGCGGGCGGCGATGCCTTCGGCCTTCAGTGTTTCGCGGGCCTGGATGGCGAGTGCGACCTCGGAACCGGTGGCGATCAGGATGACCTGCGCGTCCACGGTGTTGCCATCCCTGGCTGCCTCGGCCAGGACGTAACCACCCTTGGCCACACCGGCCGGGGAAGCAAAGGTGTCACCCTCCGCAGCGCCCGCGCCGCGGGCGAAGGTGGGAACGTTCTGGCGGGTCAGGACGATGCCGGCCGGGTTTTCGTGGTTCTCCAGGATGGTCTTCCACGCGATGCCAACCTCGTTGGCGTCGGCCGGACGGACGACGTCGAGACCCGGGATGGCACGCAGGGTGGAGAGCTGCTCCACCGGCTGGTGGGTGGGGCCGTCCTCGCCGAGGCCGATGGAGTCGTGCGACCACACATAGATGGACGGCACGCCCATGAGGGCACCGAGGCGGATGGCCGGCTTCTGGTAGTCGCTGAAGATCAGGAACGTGCCGGAGAACGCGCGGGTCTTGCCGTGCAGGCTGATGCCGTTCACGATCGACGCCGCAGCGTGCTCGCGGATACCGAAGTGCAGGACGCGGCCGTACGGGTTGCCCTTCCACGCTTCCGTGGAGCGGGAAGCCGGGACGAACGACGGCGAACCCTCGATCGTGGTGTTGTTCGACTCCGCGAGGTCGCACGAGCCGCCCCAGAGTTCCGGCATGACCGGGCCGATCGCGTTCAGGACCTTGCCGGAGGCGGCGCGGGTGGAGACGTCCTTGCCCGCCTCGAAGACCGGCAGGGCGGCGTCGAGTCCTGCGGGCAGCTGGCGGGCTTCGACGCGCTCGAGCAGAGCGGCAGCTTCCGGGTTGGCTGACTGCCAGGCTGCGAACGACTCTTCCCACTCGGAGCGGGCCGCTGCGCCGCGGTCTACCACCTGGCGGGCGTGGGCCAGGATTTCCTGGTCAACCTCGAAGGACTTGGCGGGGTCGAAGCCCAGCACTTCCTTCAGGGCTGCGACTTCATCGCCGCCGAGGGCGGAACCGTGGATCTTGCCCGTGTTCTGCTTCTTCGGGGCGGGGAAGCCGATGATGGTGCGCAGCGAAATGATGGACGGCTTGGAGGTCTCGGCCTTGGCCGCCAGCAGTGCGGAGTAGAGCTCCTGGACGTCTTCGACGTAGTCGCCGGTCTTGGTCCAGTCCACGCGCTGGGTGTGCCAGCCGTAGGACTCGTAGCGCTTCAGGACGTCCTCGGTGAAGGCGATGTCGGTATCGTCCTCGATGGAGATGTGGTTCTCATCGTAAATGACAACGAGGTTGCCGAGCTCCTGGTGGCCGGCGAGGGAGGAAGCCTCGGACGTCACGCCTTCCTGGATGTCACCGTCGGAAGCGATGACCCAGATGGTGTGGTCGAACGGGCTCTCGCCGGCGGCAGCATCGGCGTCGAACAGGCCGCGCTGGCGGCGCTGGGAGTAGGCGAAGCCAACCGAGGAGGCCAGGCCCTGGCCCAGCGGGCCGGTGGTGATCTCCACACCGGCGGTGTGCTTGTACTCGGGGTGGCCCGGGGTCAGCGAACCCCACGTGCGCAGCGCTTCCAGGTCCTTCAGTTCCAGGCCGTAGCCGGAGAGGAACAGCTGGATGTACAGCGTCAGCGAGGAGTGGCCCGGCGAGAGGATGAACCGGTCACGGCCGATCCAGTCGGCGTCGCGCGGGTCGTGCCGCATCAGCTTCTGGAACAGAAGGTACGCGGCCGGAGCCAGGCTCATCGCCGTGCCGGGGTGGCCGTTGCCCACCTTCTCCACGGCATCCGCGGCCAAAACCCGGGCGGTGTCCACCGCGCGCTGGTCCTCGGGCGTCCAGTCGAGTGTTGAATCTAGGGTGCCCTCAGCGATACGGGTCGCGGTTGCAGTCGGATTCACGATTTATCTCCTTTGATACGGTCATCGGCCAATAGCGGCCGGTCTCTGGTTGCTACCCATAATTCCGAAACAAATGGGTAGGGGTAACACTGTTTTCTGACAGTTTTTGGCTATACTTTCGGGTGGGCGGAAGTTTCGCCCGGTGGCCGCGCGAGGAAGCGCAGCCGCTCAACAGTCCATGAAGGAATCCACTATGTCCCTTTCAGACTTGCCGTGGCCGCTGCTGCATTCTGTGTCAGCATTGGCCGATGCTCCCCTGGCCCAGATTGCGGAACGGCTGCGTGACGCCACGCTTCCGCACTTGGGATGCAGCGCGCTGGTGATCTTCACCGAAGACTGCACGGGCCGCCCGCAGAAGAAGGCAGGCCAGGAGGACATCATTTCCAAGGTCTCCATCGCCGAGCTGGACGAGCTTCGCGCCGGCCTATCGGATGAGACGCCCTGGCTCGGCGACGCCGTGCTCGCCGGCCGGTCCCGGCCGGCCCTGGCCATGAAACACGGCCCCAGCCAGGCCATCCTGGTCCTCACCGATCCCCGTCCGGCAGATCCGCGGGACAACCCGGGGCTGGAACTGCTGACGTACCTGTGGGGCATTACAGCCCGGCGGATCCAGGAAAAGGTGGCCGATGCGCCGCCGTCGTACCTGGCGGAATCACGCGCGGCCTCGGCTGAACGCGTCCGCGTGACCGCGGAACTGACCGACCTGCACTCCACAACGCTGGAGACCCTGCTGGCAGCCCTGCGCTCATCCTCCCTCGAGGACGCCCTGGCGCGCACAACGGTCACCGACCTCACGGCCAAGGCGCTGGTCGGGCTCCGCACCCTCAGCGACCGCACGACCGACCTTGTGGAAGAGCCCGTCGCCAAAGCCTTTGAACGCCTGCGGGAGGACCTGCGGCCGCTCACGAGCTTCAGCGGAACCGAGGTCCAGTTCATCGAACCGCCGCTGAACGGAAGGGCCCTGCCCGGCGAGGTTGCCCACGCCGCACGCGCGGTGGTCCGCGGGCTGGTGCTGACCATGATGGAACAGCCGGAGGTCAGCAGGATCCGGACGCATTGGGACTGCGACGGCGAGAATCTGCTGATCAACGTGCGCGATGACGGCGGCGGCGCACTCACCACCGAGGACCCGGCCATCAGCCGACTGGACCGCCGGGTCCAGGCGCTCAACGGACATCTCCGGATGGACGTCATGCCCGGCTGGGGCGCCGACATCTTCGTCTCGCTCCCGCTGGACCTGCCCGCCCGGCCGGCGGGGGATGCTGCCGGATGGAACCTGGCCGCCCGGGAACTCGAAGTGCTCCAGCACCTCGCGGCCGGACACCGCAACCGCACCATCGCCTCGACCATGGGCATCAGCGAGAATACGGTCAAGTTCCACGTGCGGAACCTGTTCAGGAAGCTCGACGTCGGTTCACGCACCGAAGCGATTGCGCTGGCACACAGCCACGGATTCCGGTGACCGGGCAAGCACCCGGCTCCCCCGGCTGAGGTGCCCGGCTCCATCCAGGAGGCCGGGCACTTCGGCGCGTGGCGCCGTCGTCGTTCATTTGGTCCGGCTGTGGGAAAAGGCAGACGGTACATCGAAGACGCTATCTGGCGGGATGGGTGGCGTGGCCGCCGAACTGGTGGCGGAGCGCGGACACCATCTTCATCGCCGGGGAACTGTGTTCCCGTGACGCGAAGCGTGCGAACAGCGAAGCTGTGATTGCGGGGGCGGGAATGGCATTGGCAATCGCTTCTTCCACAGTCCACCGGCCCTCGCCGGAATCCTCGACGTAGTCGCCGATGTTCTGCAGCCCCGGATCCTCCTCCAGGGCCTTGACCAGCAAATCCAGGAGCCAGGACCGCACCACTGTGCCCTTTTGCCAGGCGCGGAAGGTGCCGGGGAGGTCGGTGATGATGTCTTTGGACGCAAGCAGCTGGTAGCCCTCGGCGTAGGCCTGCATGAGGCCGTATTCGATGCCGTTGTGCACCATTTTGGTGTAGTGGCCTGCGCCGATTCCGCCAACATGGACGAAACTGTCCGCCCGTTCACCGACCGGCCGCAGAGCGTCAAAGACCGGAAGGGCGCGCTCGATATCCGCAGCGCTGCCCCCGGCCATCAGGCCGTACCCGTTCTGCAGGCCCCAGACACCACCGGACACCCCGCAGTCCGCGAAGCTGATGCCTTTCGCGGCCAGCAGCCCGCCATGTTTCTGGTCCTCGGTGAAACGGGAATTGCCACCGTCAATCACCAGGTCGCCCCGCTCGAGTTTTTCACCCAGCTCCGCGACGACCGCCCCGGTAGCGGCACCGGCGGGTACCATGATCCAGATGATCCGGGGCGCCGGCACCTTCGCGAGGAGCTCGTCCACCGAAGCCACGTCGGTGACGTCCCGGTTGCGGTCGTAGCCGGTAACCTCCACACCACCGTTGCGCAGCCGTTCGCGCATGTTGAAGCCCATTTTTCCAAGGCCGATCAGTCCGATGTGCATGGGGGAACTCTTTCCTGTGAACAACCCTTTTGGGTAGGCCCTTTTGGGTAGGCCCTTTTGGGTAGGTGGTGGGGTTAGGTGGTCATGGTGGCGAACATGAGGGCCATGGTGGCGGCGCCGAGGGCTTCGAGGCCGTGTTCGGTGCGGGTGGAGTGTTTGCTGGTGGCCTGGTGGT
>NZ_JBHTZA010000028.1:0-62906 GCF_042790555.1 Arthrobacter sp. NPDC056727
TCCTTCGACTTTTCCTGCCGGAACCCGTCCAGGTCCTCCTCGGAAAGCCGGCCTTCCATGAACGCCCGGGCGTACATGCCCGGGGACGCGTGGCCCTGGAAGAACACCTGGTCCCCGCCGCCGGGAGCGTCCTTGCCGCGGAAGAAGTGGTTGAACCCGACCTCGTACAGGGTCGCGGCGCCGGCGTAGGTGGAGATGTGCCCGCCGACCCCGATCTCGGGCCGCTGCGCCCGGTGCACCATCACCGCGGCGTTCCAGCGCATGTACGCCCGGTACCGGCGCTCGAACTCCTCGTTGCCCGGGAACTGCGCTTCCTGGTCCACCGGGATCGTGTTCACATAATCCGTGGTGGTCACCATCGGAACCCCGACGCTCTGCGCGCCGGCACGCTGCAGGAGACTGCGCATGATGTATTGGGCACGCTCCGTGCCCTGTTCCCTGATCAGCGCATCCAGGGACTCAACCCACTCGGCGGTCTCTTCCGGATCACGATCAGGCAGCTGGTTAGTCAACCCGCTGAGGATATGGGAGGTATCTTCTCCTGCAGCCACGTCCAACCTCTCTTTGCGCGCATTCATCGGCGCACTCAGGTCCGGCAGGGTAGCTGCCCGGCGTGAACGCGTCGTGTGCGTCATATCGGTTACAACAGCCCGGTCATGTGCGCCGGGCAGGGTTCTATCTCGTGTGTATGACTGCCTAATTGTCCGGGGCGGTCGCCCCTCTAGGCATAGTTGTCAACAGTCACTGTAGCTCCGACGGCCTGCCGATGCGTAGCCGCACCTGAACCCCCTGCCCTATTTGACCGTCATACTTGTTGTGTGAAGCACAATAAGCCGCACCGCGGCGCACGTAGCTTGAAGCCCGGGCCCAAAGGGTGTTGGCTTGGAGTAATCGAAATCACTATGCATAGGAGGAACACGTGAGCGAGGCCGACGCCGCCACTTCGGTAAATGTGGCGGAAAAATTGGGTTTCAAGGACGGGGATCTGATTCAGGAGTTCGGTTACGACGACGACGTCGATCTCGACTTGCGTGATGACATAGAGGACCTGACGGGGTCAGAGCTCCTGGATGAGGATGATCACGACGTCGTCGACGCCGTGATTTTCTGGTGGCGCGACGGCGACGGCGACCTCGTGGACACGCTGGTCGACTCGCTCACCACCCTCACCGAAGGCGGAGTGGTGTGGGTCCTCACACCCAAGTCCGGCCGTGCCGGATATGTTTCGCCCTCCGATATCCAGGACGCCGCGCCCACCGCCGGGCTGCACTGCACCACCTCAGCGGGCGTTTCCAAGGACTGGAGCGCCACGCGCCTGGTGACCAGGAAGAACAAGTGACCGGACAGGCCGCCGTCGCATCAGTAGATCTGGCGGGAGTGCCCGCGGCAGGGCAGCAGGCGCCGGATTTCACCCTGGTTAACCAGTTCGGCGAACCCGTCCGGCTCTCCGACTTCCGCGGACGCAACGTGGTGGTGGTTTTCTACCCCTTCGCGTTTTCCGGCATCTGCACCGGCGAACTGTGTGAGATCCGGGACAACCTCGCCGTCTTCGAGCATGCCGACGCCGAGGTGCTGGCTGTCTCGGTGGACAGCAAGTTTTCCCTCCGCGCCTATGCCGAGCAGGAGGGCTACGGCTTCAGCCTGCTGGCCGACTTCTGGCCCCACGGCGCGGTCGCAGAACAATACGGCGTGTTCGACGCCGAAACCGGCATGGCACGGCGGGGAACGTTCATTATCGACGCCGCCGGAATGGTCCGGTACGTCGTGGTGAATCCGCGGGGCCAGGCCCGTGACCTCGCCGAATACCGCCGCGTGCTGGCAGAACTGGCCCAGGCCTAGGCGTCAGGGCCGGCCCATGGACCAGCGGCGGACAGGCATCGGCCTGACAGGCTTCGCCAGTCTGCCTCCCGCCCAGCGCGCCGAGTCATCCATCGGGGACCTCGTTGTGCTGGGCGGGATCCGTGACCTGCTGGCCGGCCTGCCGCTGGCGCTTCTGACCGGTGCCGGACTAAGTACCGACTCTGGCATCCCGGACTACCGCGGGCCGGATTCGCCTCCGCGCTCACCCATGACCTATCAGGAGTTCGTCGCTGATGCTGCCAACAGGCAGCGCTACTGGGCGCGCAACCACATCGGCTGGTCCCACCTGAGGCGGGCCAGCCCCAATGCCGGCCATGCCGCCGTCGCCGTCCTCGAACAGCGCGGACTCCTGACCGGACTGATCACCCAGAACGTGGACAGGCTCCACGAGGACGCCGGCAGTGTTAACGTGGTGGACCTGCACGGACGTTTTGACCAGGTGATCTGCCTGGAGTGCCGCCGCACGTACTCAAGGCAACTGCTTGCCAAGGTTCTGGAAGAGCTGAATCCGGACTTCCTTGACCATGCCATGAAGTCCGGCCTTGTTGAGATGGCGCCGGACGCAGATGCCACTGTCGAGGACCTGCGCCTCATCCGGAGCTTCACGGTTGCCTGCTGCCCCGCGTGCGGCGGCGTCCTGAAGCCGGACTTTGTGTACTTTGGTGAAAACGTCCCCAAGGAGCGCGTGGAACGTGCCTACGCCATGGTGGATGAGGCCGGCGCCCTGCTTGTTGCCGGTTCCTCACTCAGCGTCATGAGCGGACTGCGGTTTGTCCGTCATGCCGCCAAGCAGGGAAAACCCGTGGTGATCGTCAACCGTGGCCAGACACGCGGCGACGACCTCGCCACGATCAAACTTGAAGCCGGCGTCGGCGAGTCCCTCGCCTGGCTGGCAGAAGAATTGCCGGCGCCGTCCGCAGGCACGCCCGATTAGCGTTTGCTGGCACTGTTCAGGTAGAGTCTATGTTCGTTGGTTGGAGCGCTTCGGTGCGAAAACCCGTCATTTGGGTCTTTAGCTCAGCTGGTAGAGCGCCACGTTTACACCGTGGATGTCATCGGTTCGATCCCGGTAGGACCCACCACGAAAACCCCGTTTGGCCATGGCTTTGAGCTTGGTCGGGCGGGGTTTTGTGTTTCCGGCGCATCCCGAAGCGGCCGCTGTGCCCGTGCCGCAATCCTCTCCGGAAAATGTCTGAGCCCGGCCGTAGCCTGCGGGCATGGAACACGTACTTGTGAGGACTGCTGCCGACGGGCAGCCGGGGGCCGTCATCCGCGGCGGCCAGGAGTGGACCGTGGGCGCGGAACCGCTCCGGTGGTTTGAACGCGTCAGCTGGTGGGAGGCGGAGCGCCGGATGCCGCTGGGACTCAGCCGCGTGGACGTCGAGGTGTGGCGGCTGCAGGCCAGGCTTGGGCGGAATGCCGGATCGGCGCTGACCACCATGGAGATCATCCGCGACGGACTTGGCGGCGGGTGGCGGCTGCGGAGCGCCGTGGCGGATGCGGCCTGAGAACGGGGGATCGCGAAAACTGGACCAGTTCGCGAAGCTGGTTAGCCCCGGGAATTGGATAAGCCTTCCACCGCGACTATTGGGGGATGCCGCGGTGGAAGGCTTGACATTGAATATACCGTGAACTTTCGGAAACACGAAACCATTAACAGCAGTGGCGCTCCGAAGTGGCGGGGCGCCGCTCTCCGTTCGCCGGCGGTTGAATCCAACTGGCCTTCATCAGCCGCCAACCAGCCAGTATGATGGTAGGTGTTCAGTTGACTGGACGGTATTGGCATCGTCGCCGGGATTCGTGCGCGATGCAACCTGACGACCCCCGCTGTCCGAGCGCGTATCGAAAAGGAGAATCATGGCCGATTCCCGCACCCCCAAAGCCAGTGACGGACTGGGCAGCGCGTCCCCGGCGCCGGCCGTGACGCGGGCTGCCGCCGTCCTGGAGTCGCTTGCGGCGTCCGCCACTGGGCGGCTCACGCTTAGCGACCTCGCCCGGGACCTCGGAATCCCCAAATCCTCCACCTCCAACCTCCTGCTGGCCCTCGAGGAGGCCAGGCTCATCAGCAGGCAGGGCGCCGAATACACACTGGGGCGCAAGCTCGTGGAGTTGGGCGCCGCCTACCTGAGCCGGCTGGACGAGGTCCAGGAGTTCTACCGTTTCTGCGAGCAGGCGCCCACGTTGTCCGGGGAAACCGTGCGCATCGCCATGCTGGACGGCACCAACGTCATCTACCTGGCACGCTACGAGGGCCACCCGGCCGTCCGGCTGACCTCCAATATCGGCGACAAGATGCCGGTCTCCCTGTGCGCCGTGGGCAAGGCCCTGATCGCCAGGCTTCATGACCACGACATTGATGCGATGTTCGCGGACGACGAAGAGCTCCCTGTGTTGACGCCCAAGTCACTGCGCACGGGCGCGGAGCTGAAAGCCCAACTGGAGCAGATCCGCGAGCAGGGCTACGCGTTTGAAGACGAGGAATCCACCACGGGCGTGGTGTGCCTTGCCGTGACTGTACCCACCCATGGCGCGCACGGCCCCAGCCTCGGCCTGTCTGTTACCGCGCTGAAGGCGACGTACTCGCAGGAGCAGGGCGCGCAGATGGTCAAGGAGCTGAACGAGCTGGCGAGATCCCTTGGTAACCCCATGGGCTAGGCGAATATTGCGGCACTATTGGCGAGTCGTTCAACATGTTGTACTCTGTTCAACATAGTGATCGACGCAACAGTGTTGTCACTACTCACCAGGCCAACGGGGGCCTGGTGTCTTTGAGGGAGTGCTAGTGACAACTCGTACTGATTCACCGCTGGCTGATGCGGACGGCGCCGTCGTCGAACCGGAACAGCTGCGGAGGGCAACGCTTGCCAGCTCCGTAGGCTCCGCTTTGGAGTACTACGACTTTTACATCTACGGCCTGGCGTCGGCGCTCATCTTCGGGCCGCTGTTCTTCAAGCCGCTCGGCGATGAGGGTGCGCTGATCGCATCCTTCGCCACGTACGGCGTAGGCTTCGCTGCCCGGCCCTTCGGCGGGATCGTCTTCGGTTACATCGGAGACCGGTTCGGCCGGAAAATGGTGCTGATCCTGACCATTGGCCTGATGGGAGCGGCAAGCTTCGCGATCGGCCTGCTGCCGACCTTCGAGCAGGCAGGAATGCTGGGCGCGGTGCTCCTGGTGATCCTCCGGATCGTCCAGGGCCTCGGTGCCGGCGCGGAGCAGGCCGGCGCTACGACGCTGATCTCGGAAGTGGCCCCGCCCCGCCGTCGTGGTTTCTTCGCTTCCCTGCCGTTCGTGGGAATCCAGCTGGGCACCCTCCTGGGTGCCGGCACATTCGCACTCATCGCAACCGCCAACAAGGCCGTCCTGGAGGGCTGGCTCTGGCGTGTGCCCTTCCTGGCCAGCGTGATCCTCATCGCGATTGCGGTCTTCATCCGCCTGCGCCTCAAGGAAACCCCGGTGTTCCAGGAGCTGGAGAAGCACAAGAACGTCGTCAAGAACCCGGTGGGGCAGCTTTGGAAGCACTCCAAGAAGAACGTCCTGGTGGGCATCGGCCTGCGCATGGGTGAGAACGGAAACTCATCCATCTACTCGGCGCTGCTGGTTGCATTCCTGGCAGCCCCGGCGGGTGTTTTTCCCGGTGACAAATTCATCGGCCCGGTCGGTCTCCTGATCGCTGCCGGCTTCGCCGCCCTAATGGTGGTCACCTTCGGTGCGCTGTCCGACCGCTTTGGCCGCGTTCCGGTCTACCGCTACGGGGCCCTGTTCCAGGCCGTCATCGCCTTCCCGGCCTTCTACCTGGTGACGCTGGGCAACGTCACGCTGGTATGGATGGTCATGGTGGTTGGCATTGCCCTCGGCGTGCAGTCCATGCTGGGACCGCAGTGCCCCCTGCTGCCCGAACTGTTCGGGTCCCAGTACCGCTTCACCGGTGTTGCCATGGCCCGCGAACTCTCCGCCGTGCTGGCCGGCGGCCTGGTTCCGCTGGTGGGGGCGGCCCTGCTGGCGGCCACCGGCTACTCGTGGCTGGTCCTGGCGATCTACTCACTGGTCCTCGCACTGATCTCCTTCGTGAGCACCTTCTTCACGCCGGAAACCAAGGGCCGTGACCTGGTCGACATCGCGGACGCCCGCTAGCAGGCACTCTTCCAGAAGCCACACAGCGCGAACGTACACTTGCGGCCCCTCCCGACAACAAGGGAGGGGCCGCAAGTGTACGTTCGCGCTCCGGTTTGGGGGCGCAACAGGAGAGCCGGGCAACCCTGGGGTGCCCGGCTCTCCGGTGTTGGCTCTGCAGCGTTCGCGCGGCAGGCGGTTTGGTGGAACGTTTAGTAGAAGTGCACCGTGTCCACGAGGTGGGGGAGTTCGCCGCCGTCGAGGAACGTCCTGAGGTTGCTGCAGAAACGCTCTGCGATCAGTCGGTTCTCGGCTGCGCTCAGGGCCGAGGTGTGCGGCGACACCATAACGCGGGGGTGGTTCCAGAGCGGGCTGTCCTGCGGCAGCGGTTCGACGGCGAACACGTCCAGGCAGGCGTAGGCCACCTGGCCGTTCTCCAGCGCCTCGAGCAGCGCGTCCTCGTCCACCACGGTTCCGCGGCCCACGTTCACGAACACCGTGCCGGGCTTCATCGCCGCGAACACCTCGCGACTGAAGAGCTTCTCCGTGTACGGGGTTCCCGGCAGCGTGTTCACGACGGCGTCAGCCGAGGAGAGCAGGCCGGCCAGGCCGCTGTTGTCCACGACTTCCTCGATGCCGTCGATCGGCTCGACGGAGCGCTTGGTTCCGCTGACCTTCATGCCGAGTGCGCGGGCGATGCGGGCGGTTTCCAGCCCGATTTCGCCAAGTCCCGTGACCACCAGGGTGGACCCGTTCACCAGCTTGGTGGGTATCCGCAGCTCCGGCCACACCTTTGCGGCCTGGTCCTGGGCCAGCTCCGCGGTGCGCTTGAAGCCGTTGAGGATGCCCAGTGCCGCAAACTCCGCGAGGGGCAGTGCGTGCACGCCGGCGGACGTGGTCACCTTGAACTTGTTCAGGGTCCCGGCGTCGAGCCCGGAGGCCTTGACTGCTCCGCCGGCCCCTGCCGCCATCGCGTGGATCCACTGCAGACGCGGGTTTTCCTTCGCGATCCGCGCCAGGCCAGCCGGGCTCTCGTTCGGAAAGCCGTACAGCACATCGGCCTTGCCCAGCATCTCCCAGTAGCGCTCTTCCTGCTCGGGCGTGCGCTTGAAGTCGGGGTCGCCGGCATGGTCTGCCGGGAACCGCTCGGGCGGCAGCAGGTCGGGTTCGTAGAGAACGGTCACGGAGGGATCTACGGCGCGGATGCGTTCCACGAACTCGGCTTCGAGCGGGACGGCGATCGCGACGGTGGTTTCAGTCGTCATGCTGTTCATCATACTGAATGGGGGCTAGAATACTGAACAGATTTCGACGGATTAACCAATCTTTGACCACAACGAAGTGAGGCGCATTGCAGATGGATAGACCGAAGGCAGGCTTCGTGGGCCTGGGCCTGATGGGGGCGCCGATGGCGGCGAACCTGGTGAAGAAGGGCTGGGCCGTAGCAGCGTGGAACCGCTCGCCGGGCGCGCTCGAGGAATTCCGTAAACTCGGCGGATCGCCCGCTGACAGTGTTGAACAGCTCAGGGACGAGCCGGTCATCGTCTTCATGCTGCCGGACCTCGCCTTCATCGAGGACGCTGCTACGGGGCTGCTTTCGAGCTGGCAATCGTCTCCACCGGCTCCCGGCACGGCTGTAGTGGTCATGAGCAGCGTTTCCCCTGCCGCGGTCAGGGCCTTCGGGCAAAAGGTCCAGGAAGCCAGTGCAGGCAACGCCGCGGTGGTGGACGCGCCCGTCAGCGGCGGGACGAAGGGAGCCATGGACGGCACCCTGGCCATCATGGCCGGCGCGGACGATGAGGCCGACTTCCGCCGCCTGCTTCCGCTCTTCGATGCCATGGGCACCACCGTCAGGCTCCTGGGGCCGCTCGGCGCAGGATCGCTGGCCAAGGCCTGCAACCAGCTGGTGGTGGGAACCACGACGGCGGCACTCGCCGAAGCCGCCGAGCTCGCCGAGCGCTCGGGCGTCGATGTTGCGGCCCTCTACGAGGTCCTGTCCGGCGGCCTCGCCGGAAGCCGGGTACTGGATCAGGTGGGCCCGCGGATTGTCCGGAAGGACTACGCCCCCACCGGCCCGGCGAAGTTCATGCACAAGGATCTGTCCTTCGTGGTGGAGTCGGCCGACGCTACGGGGGCTGCCGTTCCGATGGCGCGGGCCGGCATCGAGCTTTATGCCGAACTGAAGCGGCAGGGCCTGGGCGACCAGGACCTGGCCGTTGTGCGGCAAACCATTTCCAACCTCAGCAGACCCGGCGCCATGAGCGCCGCAGACGGGACCGTTTCATGACTTCACTTTTTGATTTGACCGGGCGGGTTGCCTTGGTGACTGGTTCGAGCCGGGGGATTGGTAACGCGTTGGCGCGGGGTTTGGCTGATGCGGGGGCGACGGTGGTGTTGAACGGTGTTAATCCGGAGCGGTTGAAGGCGGCGGAGGCGGTGATGGCTGCTGATTACGCGCCGGGCCGGGTGCACAGTGTGGCGTTTGATGTCACCGATGATGCCGCGGCCGCGGCCGGTGTGGCGTGGGTGGAGGAGCATGTGGGTCCTTTGGAGGTCCTGGTGAACAATGCCGGGATCCAGCACCGGGTGCCGATGCTGGAGCTGGATGTCGCGGACTGGGAGCGGGTGATCTCCACGGACCTGACCAGTGCGTTCCTGGTGGGGCGGGCGGCGGCCCGGCGCATGATTGGCCGCGGTCACGGGAAGATCATCAATATCTGTTCGGTGCAGACGGACCTGGCCCGGCCCACGATCGCCCCGTATGTGGCGGCGAAGGGCGGGTTGCGGAACCTGACCCGGGCGATGACCGCGGAGTGGGCGGGGTCGGGGCTGCAGATCAACGGGATCGCGCCGGGGTACATCCATACCGAGATGACGCAGAACCTGGTGGACGATGAGCAGTTTAATTCCTGGATCCTGGGCCGGACCCCGGCGGCGCGGTGGGGCACGGTGCAGGATTTGGCGGGCCCGGCGGTGTGGCTGGCCTCGGCGGGGTCTGATTTCGTGAACGGGCAGACGATCTTTATCGACGGCGGAATGACGGTGGTGGTCTGATGACACGCACAACAGAAACAGCGGCGGCAGTGGAAACGGCGCTTCCGGTGTCGGGTCCGGCGGTGGTCGCGCACGGCAAGGGGGACCTGCGGATCGATGAGCTCCCGGTCAGGGAGCCGGCCGCTGATGAGGCGGTGGTGGAGGTCCTGTACGGGGGGATTTGCGGGTCGGACCTGCATTACTGGCTGCACGGCGCGGCGGGGGAGTCGATCCTGAAGGCCCCGCTGGTGCTGGGCCATGAGATTTCAGGCCGGGTCGTCAAGGCCGCGTCCAATGGGTCCGGGCCGGCTGCGGGGACGCCGGTGGCGGTGCACCCGGCCACCCCGGGACCCGGTGACGGGACGGTGAAGTACCCGCAGGAGCGGCCGAACCTGTCCCCGGGGTGCACGTACCTGGGCTCCGCGGCGCGGTTCCCGCACACGGACGGGGCGTTCAGCCGGTACGTGAACCTGCCGGTCCGGATGCTCCGTGCCCTGCCCGGAACCCTGGACCTGCGGACCGCGGCGCTGATCGAACCGGCGTCTGTGGCGTGGCATGCGGTGTTCCGGGCCGGGGACGTGGCCGGCAAAACGGCCCTCGTGATCGGGTCCGGCCCGATCGGGGCGCTGACCGTGGCTGTGCTCAAGCGTGCCGGGGCGGGCCGGATCGTCGCGGTCGACATGCACGCCAAGCCGCTGGAGATCGCCACGGCGGTGGGCGCGGACGAGGTCCTCAACGCCGCCGACACCGACGCGATCGCCGCGGTTCAGGCCGACGTCGTGATCGAATCCTCCGGCAACCACCACGGCCTGGCCTCCGCCATCACCGGTGCGGGCCGGGGCGGGACCGTGGTCATGGTCGGGCTGCTGCCCACCGGGCCCCAGCCGGTCCTGATCTCCCTGGCCATCACCCGCGAACTGGACCTCAAGGGCTCGTTCCGGTTCAACGACGAAATCGACGAGGTCATCACCGCCCTCGCCGACGGATCCCTGCACATTGACCCGGTCATCACCCACGACTACCCCGTCACCGACGCCCTCGAAGCGTTCGACACCGCCCGCAACTCCGCCCAATCCGGCAAAGTCCTCCTCAACTTCGGAGGGTGAAAGTACGGGCTACGCGGACTGCGCCCGCCGCTGCAGCGGAACGAAGACCCTCGGCTGCTCAACCCACACCGGCTCCATTTCCGAGATGGTGCGGCGCATGATCCTGCTGGACGCCTCACGGGCCTCCGATGCGTGGCCGTCGAAGATGGCTTCGGCCACGTCAAGGTGCCACTGCAGCGTGAGGTCCCTGGGGCGGTCCGGCATGAGGCCGTGCACAGTGCGGCCGGTGAGGGTTTCGGCCACCTGGCCCACAAGGTTGGCGAACATCTCGTTGCCGGAGCCGCTGAGCAGCAGGGAGTGGAACTGGATGTCCAGCTCCAGGAAGCGGGGCACATCGCCGGCCTGGCCGGCGTCGCGCATGGCCAGGGCAACGTCCAGCAGCTCCTGCCGCAGCTCCTGCGGCGCATTGGCCGCCGCGAGTTCGGCGGCCACGGGCTCGACGGCGGAGCGGAGTTCCGCGAGGGAACGCAGCTGGGCGCCGCGCCCGTCCCCGGCCAGCCGCCACCGGATCACGAGCGGGTCGAACGGGTTCCAGCGGTGCGCGGGCAGGACCTTGATGCCGACGCGTTTGGTGGTCTCCACCAGTCCCAGTGACTGCAGCACGCGGACAGCTTCGCGGATCACGGACCGGGATACCTGCAGTTCGTCCTCCAGCTGCTCCGCCAGCATTACGTGTCCTGGCGGGAGGCTGCCGTCGACGATTCTGGTACCCAGGTGCTCGACGGCACGGTGGTGGAGGCTGGTTGACATAGTGGTAAGCATAATCGGGCCGGGAGGCTTTGTTGCCCCGCACCCAGGCACCCTGGACGCGGCCGGAGCGGCGCATCATAGACTCGTTATGGCGCGATCGGCGTCCAAGGAGTGGTCACACGCTTTCGCCCTCGACCGCGAATATATATGCTTTATTCACAACCTGCTTTTCTGAAGTGGGTTCCGCAGCCCATGCGGGACCCACTGCACACTCGTTGCACACACTGAATTGGAGTTTTTGATGTCAGCACACATCGGTGTCACCGGCCTCGCGGTGATGGGTGCCAACCTGGCCCGCAACCTTGCCCGCAACGGCTTCACGGTTGCCCTGCACAACCGCTCGGTCGGCAAGACCGACGCCCTGCTCGAAAAGCACGGCCACGAGGGCGACTTCGTCCGGACCGAATCCCTTGAGGAACTGGTCAACTCGCTCGAAAAGCCCCGCCGCGTCCTGATCATGGTCAAGGCAGGCGCTCCCGTTGACGCCGTCGTCGACCAGCTGGTTCCGCTCCTGGAAGAGGGCGACATCGTCATCGACGCCGGCAACTCGCACTACGAGGACACCCGCCGCCGCGAGGCTGCGCTGGCCGGCAAGGGCCTGCACTTCGTAGGCGTCGGTGTTTCCGGCGGTGAGGAAGGGGCCCTCAACGGCCCGTCCATCATGCCCGGCGGTTCCAAGGAGTCCTACAAGGCCCTGGGCCCGCTGCTGGAGAAGATCTCCGCCAAGGTCGACGGCGAACCCTGCTGCGCCTGGGTCGGTACCGACGGTGCCGGCCACTTCGTGAAGATGGTCCACAACGGCATCGAATACGCCGACATGCAGGTCATCGGCGAAGCCTTCGACCTCCTTCGCTCCGGCGCCGGCATCGAGCCCGCCGAGCAGTCCAAGATCTTCGCTGAATGGAACAAGGGCGACCTCTCCTCCTTCCTGATCGAAATCTCCGCTGAAGTCCTGGGCCACGTGGACGCCAAGACCGGCAAGCCGTTTGTCGACGTCGTGGTGGACGCCGCCGGCCAGAAGGGCACCGGCCGCTGGACGGTTATCTCCGCACTGGAACTGGGCTCGCCGGTTTCCGGCATCGCCGAATCGGTGTTCGCCCGCGCACTGTCCTCCCAGTCCGAGCAGCGCAAGCTGGGCCAGGAGCTGCTGGCCGGCAACGAGGCCACCGTGGAGATCCCCGAGACCTTCGTCGAGGACGTCCGCCAGGCACTGTACGCTTCCAAGCTGGTCTCCTACGCCCAGGGCCTGGACATGCTGACGTCCGCTGCCAAGGAATACGGCTGGGACCTCAAGCTGGACGAGATTGCATCCCTGTGGCGCGCCGGCTGCATCATCCGCGCCGAGCTGCTCAAGGACATCACCAAGGCCTACGCTGCCGACGAAAAGCCGGCCAACCTGCTGTTCGCTCCGGCGTTCACCAAGGCCATCGCCGAGGCCCTGCCGGCATGGCGCCGTGTGGTTGCCGTCGCCGTCCAGCTGGGCATCCCGGTTCCGGTCTTCTCGTCGTCGCTGGCTTACTACGATGGCCTGCGCCGCAAGCGCGTCGCCGCTGCCCTGATCCAGGGCCAGCGCGACCTCTTCGGTGCCCACACCTACGGACGCGTCGACGCCGAAGGCACGTTCCACACCCTGTGGGGCGAGGACAAGTCCGAGGTCGAGGCAGTGGACACCCACTAGCCACACCCTCCCTGTAGCGCAGGAACGGCCGGCCCTCCCGGATACTCTGGGGGTGCCGGCCGTTCGTGTGTCCGGCCGTCTTTCACGACGACGCCGATCCGTCCCCGGGAGTGCCGAATGTCCCAGCCTGTTGTGATTGTCACCGGAGCCTCCACAGGGATCGGATTCGAGTCGGCCAAGCTGCTGAGCGCCAACGGGTTCACGGTCTACGCCGGTGCCAGGCGGGTGGACAGGATGGAGCCGCTCAGGGCGCAGGGGATCAGGGTCCTGCCGCTGGATGTCACGGACGAGGGCTCCATGCGGGGCCTGGTGGCCACGGTGGTCCGCGAGCAGGGCCGGATCGATGTCCTGGTGAACAATGCCGGCTTCGGCTCGTTCGGTGCGCTGGAGGAGATGGAGCTGTCTGAGGGCCGGCGGCAGTTCGACGTGAACGTCTTCGGCCTGGCGCGGATGACGCAGCTGGTCCTGCCCGCGATGCGTGCCGCCGGGCGGGGCAGGATCATCAACATCTCCTCCATCGGAGGCAAGTTCTATGAGCCGCTGGGCACGTGGTACCACGCCACCAAGTTCGCGGTGGAGGGCCTGAGCGATTCGCTGCGCCTGGAACTGAAGCCGCACGGGATCGGCGTGGCCATCATCGAACCCGCCAGCACTGTCACGGAGTGGGGGCGGATTGCCGCCGAGGGGCTGCTGGCCAGCTCAGCCGGCGGACCGTACGCGGCCCAGGCCAGGGAGATGGCGGCGGTGCTGGCATCCACGGGGAGGCTGGAAACGTCCACCCGGCCCGACGTCGTCGCAGGAGCGGTGCTTCAGGCGGCCACGGCGGTGCGCCCCCGGACGCGGTACCCGGTGGGCAGGGGCGCCGGCGCCATCACGGCGCTGCGGCGCTTCCTGCCCGACCGGGTCTATGACCTGGCGGTGACGGCGGTGCTGAAACGCATCGCCCGCTGAGGTCCAGGCCTCAGGCCGTCAGATCCGGTACTCGATGTAATACTCTGCCGGGTCCACAGCTGGCTTGGTCTCCCGCTGCGCATCGCGGTGCCGCCAGCTTGCCGGGATGCCAGTGATGATGGACTCGGGCGGAGCGTCCTTAACCACGACGGCGTTCGCCCCCACGGCGCTGTCGTTGCCGATGATGATCGGGCCCAGGATTTTGGCGCCCGCCCCGATCGTGACGCGGTCCCCGATGGTGGGGTGGCGCTTGACCTTGGCGAGGGAGCGGCCGCCGAGGGTGACGCCATGGTAGATCATGACGTCCTCGCCGATCTCGGCGGTTTCGCCGATGACCACGCCCATGCCGTGGTCGATGAAGAAGCGTCGTCCGATGGTGGCGCCGGGATGGATCTCGATGCCGGTCAGGAAGCGTGTCAGCTGCGAGATGAGCCGCGCGGGGAACCGCGTGGCCGGGTTTTGCCACAGCTTGTGCGTCAGGCGGTGTGCCCAGATGGCGTGCAGCCCGGAGTAGGCGAAAAAGTTCTCAAAAGAACCTCGAGCCGCCGGGTCGTGTGACCGGGCGGCGTCGAGGTCTTCCTTAAGTCTTGCGAAGAAACCCACAAAGATCTTTCTACAGGAAACGGAAAGCGGCTGGCTAAGGCCTAGCCCCGGATGTCGTCATAGAGCACGGTGGAGATGTAACGCTCACCGAAGTCACAGACGACCGCCACGATCAGCTTGCCGGCGTTCTCCGGGCGCTTGGCCAGTTCGAGGGCGCCCCAAACGATGGCGCCGGAGGAGATGCCGCCCAGGATGCCTTCCTTGATGCCGAGTTCGCGGGCCACAGCCACGGAGTCCTCCAGGGTGGCGTCCAGGACCTCGTCGTAGACGTTGGTGTCCAGGAGTTCCGGGATGAAGTTGGCGCCGAGGCCCTGGATCTTGTGCGGGCCGGGGGCGCCGCCGTTGAGGATCGGGGAGTCCTTGGGTTCCACGGCCACGATCTGGACGTCCGGGTTGCGCTCCTTGAGGACCTGGCCGACGCCGGTGATGGTGCCGCCGGTGCCGATGCCGGAGACAAAGATGTCAACCTTGCCGTCGGTGTCCGCCCAGACCTCCTCAGCGGTGGTCTTGCGGTGGATCTCCGGGTTGGCTTCGTTGGCGAACTGCTGGGCCCAGATGGAGTTTTCGGTGTTGGCCACAATCTCCTGGGCCTTTTCCACGGCACCGCGCATGCCTTCGGAGCCCGGGGTCAGGACGATCTCGGCACCGAAGGCGCGGAGCATGACGCGGCGCTCGGTGGACATGGTTTCCGGCATGGTCAGGATGACCTTGTAGCCGCGGGCTGCGCCCACCATGGCCAGGGCGATGCCGGTGTTGCCGGAGGTGCCTTCGACGATGGTTCCGCCGGGCTTCAGTGCGCCGGACTTTTCAGCAGCGTCGATGATTGCGACGCCGATGCGGTCCTTGACGCTGTTGGCCGGGTTGTAGAACTCAAGCTTGACCGCAACGGTGGCGTCCAGGCCCTCGGTCAGGCGGTTGAGCTTGACCAGTGGGGTGCCGCCCACCAGCTGTGTTACATCGTCGTAGATCCGTGCCATGTGTACTTGCGCCTATCTCTCAGGAGGGAATACTTTGGCCAGCCTAACGATGGGGTAAGCGCCCCTGCTACGCATTAAGCCATGCAGAGTAATATTTCCGCGCCTTGGCCAGCTTCGGGTTAATGATGACCTGGCAATACCCCTGCTCCGGGAACTTGGCGTAGTAGTTCTGGTGAATGTTCTCTGCCGGATAGAAAACCGGGAGCCGGCTGACCTCGGTCACAATCGGCCGGGACCACAGCGGCTGGTTCCGTTCGATCGCCTCCTCGAAGAGGATCTTTTCCTCGGTGGTCTCATAGAACATCGACGAGCGGTACTGTGTGCCGACGTCGTATCCCTGCCGGTTGAGCGTGGTGGGGTCGTGCAGGGCGAAGAACATGTCCAGGATGACCTCGGCGGGGATGACATCCTCATCGAACGTCACGGCGACCACCTCCGCGTGCCCCGTGGTGCCGGAGCAGACCGAGTAGTAGTCGGGGTGGCGTTCGTGGCCGCCGGTGTATCCCGAAACCACCGACGTGACGCCCTTCGTTTTCTGGTAGACGGCGTCCAGGCACCAGAAGCAGCCCCCGCCAAGCACAAAAGTTTTCATGTCCTCTTCAATGGTTCACGCGCGCCAATGATTCCCGCAGCCCACCTTAGAGTCATGAGCCGGGCAGAGTCATGTAGAAAATCAGGGGCCGGCGCCGACTGTAGGGTAAAAATATGAGTATGGAACCTGTGAACAGCGACGTTGCAGCGGAACCGGAAGAAGCTCCCGACGCCGCCGAGTCACCCGCAGCTGCAACCCTGGGGCAGCTCATGCTGGCCGTGGAGGAACTCTGGCCGGAGTCGCTTGCAGAGTCATGGGACGAAGTGGGCCTCGTTGCCGGCCATCCGTCCGCTGACGTCACACGCGTCATGTTCGCCGTGGATCCCACTCTCGAGGTCATCGACGAGGCCATCGAATGGGGCGCGGAACTGCTCATCACCCATCACCCGCTGCTCCTCAAAGGCGTCACCTCGGTTGCCGCCAACACCCCCAAGGGCAGGGCCGTCCACCGCCTGATCGAATCCGGCACGGCGCTGCTGACGGTCCACACCAACGGCGACTCCGCCGTGGGCGGGGTTTCCGACGTCCTGGCCGATGCCCTCGGCCTGCAGAACGTATCGCCGCTGACCCCAGCAGCCGACGGCCTTCCGGAGGAGGGCATCGGGCGCGTCGGGGATCTCGGCGAGTCAATGACCCTGGGCGATTTTGCCGCGCGGGTGTTCGGCATCCTGCCGTCCGTGGCAGGCGGGGTGCGGGTATCCGGGGACAAGGACGGCCTGGTGCAGCGGGTTGCCGTCTGCGGCGGGGCAGGCGATTCCCTCTTCGACGAGGTGCGGGCGAGCAACGCCGACCTGTATGTCACCGCTGACCTGCGCCACCACCCGGCGTCGGAAGCCCGGGAGGCAGCTGCAAACGGCCGTCCCTACCTCATCGACGTCTCGCACTTTGCCAGCGAATGGCTGTGGCTGCCGGCAGCGGCCGAAGCGCTGGGCAACGTGCTCACAGACCAGGGCCTCGACGTCGAGATCCGCGTCAGCACCACCAACAGCGACCCGTGGGACTTCATACTGACTCCCGGCTAAGCCTGGCGTGCGAAGTCCGTCGCAGGGCCCACACGTGCGAGGGCCCACGCCGAGCGCAGCGAGGTTTGGGAGCCGGTTGGGATGCGTAGCGAGGCTGGGGAGCGCGTTAGGCGCTAGAGTCTAGAAAACCCCACAGGGGTGCCGGCCGGCGGCCGGATGGGATCAAGCGGAGGTAAAACGTGGCCAAGGCAGCACCGGCGGAACAATTGAAGTTGCTCGAGCTCCAGGGCCTGGACGCCCGGCTGAAGTCACTGTCCAACCGCCGCCGCGGCCTTGAAACCGATCCCCGGATCACCGACCTCGAGGCCGCCCTCAACGTAGCCAACGGGGAGTTGGGCGCCGCGAAGCTCGCCGTGCACGACGCCGAAGCGGAGCTGAAGCGTGCCGAGGCAGATGTGGAGCAGGTGGCAACGCGGATCGAAAAGGACGAGGCCAGGCTCAACAGCGGCACCGGCCTGTCCAAGGACCTCGTAGCACTGCAGAAGGACATAGCCTCGCTCAACAAGCGCCGTTCAGACCTGGAGGACGTCGAACTGGAGGTCCTCGAGCGCCTGGACGTCCTGCGTGAACGGCAGGCCGCCCAGCAGAGCATCGTGGACGACATCCAGGGCTCGTTTGGCGGGATCCGGGCCGAGCTCGACGCCGCCCTGGCCGAGGTTGGGGCAGAGGAGAATGAGGTGGCCGGCAAGCGGACGGACTTCGCCGCAGGGCTGGACACCGGAATGCTTGCGGTCTACGAGAAGACGCTGGCCAAGCGCGGAGTGGGCGCGGCGCGGCTCTTCCACGGCACCTCCGAAGGGTCCGGCATGCAGCTTAGCCCCGGTGACCTGGCCGAGATCAAGGCCGCCGCCGAGGACGAGATCGTGTTCTGCCCGGACTCCGGCTGCATCCTGGTGCGCTCCGCCGAGTGGGTGTGACCGCTGCACCCAGCTAGTTGGGCAGGATGATGTTGAGGGCGTGGGCCTTGCGCGCCGTCCCCGGAACCAGTTCGGCCGGCCACTTTTCGGCCGCGGCCTTCCGCAGCTGCTCCGGCGTCTCCGGGGCCTTGCCGCGCCGGGACAGCAGGTGCCGCGCCAGCTCGCCCCGGGTGTGCTTGGCAAAATGGCTGACCACCTTGCGTGCGCCGTTCACCTCCGTGAACACGTTGACCGTCACGGTGCGTGCCGGCGGGGGAGCCCAGGCGGCAGCGTAGGTGCTGGAGCGGCAATCGACCAGCAGGTGGCCTTCGGCCACACCGCCGAGGGCGTCGGTCAGCTGGGGTTTCCAGAACGAGGCAAGGCGTCCGACGTCGGGCAGTGCCGTTGACATGGACAGCCGGTAGGCGGGCACGGAGTCGGCGAACCTGATGGCGCCCCACAGCGCCGAGATGACCAGCACCGACCCATCGGCCCGGCGCCGCTGCGCCGGCGTCATCGACTTATAGCCGAGTGCGTCGTACAGCACCCCCGAATACACCTGGTGTGCCGGCGCCGCCGGTTCGGCGTGGAGCCGGGTATTACGCTCGACGTCGTCCTTGAGTGACGCTCCGACGCCCAGCAGGGCGAGGGCATCCTCGTGCGCACTGACTGTTCCCAGCGCGTCAAGCACCTTTGCCCGGTAAGTGTTCAGCACGGGGAAACTCAACGAATCCCAGTCCATGGCGTCGCCGTGGACAGCCGGAGTCTTGCCTTCGGAAGGGGGGAGCAGAATCAGCACCGTACGATCTTACCGGCCGGCTCCGCCCCTCCCGGCCGGGCGGATGTGCCATCAGCCGCTGGAACGGCCCACATGGCGGCCCAGGAAGTCCAGCACGTCCGGCAGGACGGACCGCCAGTAGGGCGCGTCGTGCCCGCCGGGCTCAAAGCCTCCCTCCACCCGGCCGGGGAGTCCCGACCGGTAATCGCGCACTGCCGGGGCCAAGTCATCCTCGCTGCCGCAGTCGATCCGCTTAGGAATCGCCGCCAGCCGCGGCCGCAGCGCGAAAACGTTGTTCGCCCCGAAATCGGCCGGGCCGTCGAAGGCGCCCTGCATCCCCGCGTCGTAGCTGGACCAGACGGCCGGGCTCATGGCCGCAACGGCGCGAAGCCCGGACACCCTGCCCAGCGACGCCAGCAGGAGGGCACCGAACCCTCCCATCGACGTGCCGAAGAGGCCCACCCTTCCAAGATCGAATCCCTGCTCGGCCAGGAACGGCAGGAACTCCAGCACCAGCATCGACTGGGTGTCGCTGCCGTCGGCGCGGGCGTGCCACCAGGTGTTGCCGCCGTCCACGGCGGCAACACCAAAGGGAGTGCCGCCGTCGTCGAGGTGGCGCTGCAGGGCCTGGTCCGCCGCGAGGTCGTGCAGCAGCACCTCGCTGCTGCCACCGCGCCCGTGCAGGAAGACTGCCACCGGCAGCAACTGGCCGGCCTGCTCCGGAAGCGGCACGGCCAGGGACCAGTGCGTTGTCACCGACGGACGGAAGCGGGACACAAACGCCCCGGTCCGGGTGGACACGGTGGAAGGCCGCACGGCGGACGGGGGAGGCGTCGGGATGCCCGGCGTCGTTGCGGGGCGTGTCGCGTCGGGGACCGGAACCGGTGGAGTTGGGGGACGGGCGGTGCAGGCTGAGGACGCGGTCAGTCCGGCAGCGACACCTGCCAGCTGCAGCATGCGCCGCCGTGGAAAGGGCGGCCGCGGAAAAGACGACTGATCCATTTTCCGATCCTAAGCCCGGGGAACCGGCGTGCGCGGCGCGGGTACTTCGGGAAAGCCCGTAAACTGGACTGCGGATGGGTTGACCAGGCGGCCGCGCGCCACGCAAGTGGCTCGAGGAACGTCCGGGCTCCACAGGGCAGGGTGGTGGGTAACACCCACTCGGGGTAACCCGCAGGCCAGTGCCACAGAAAACAGACCGCCTGCATCGCGCCGATTTGAAAGCGGCACGAAGCAGGTAAGGGTGAAACGGCGGTGTAAGAGACCACCAGCTTTCCGGGTGACCGGAAAGGCTAGGTAAACCCCACCCGGAGCAAGGCCAGACAGGGCACGTTTGAGGGCTGCCCGCCCGAGTGCCCGGGTAGGCCGCTGGAGGGCGTCGGCAACGGCGCTCGTAGATGGATGGCCGCTACTCCCGCGCCGGCAACGGCTCGGGAGCACAGAACCCGGCGTACCGGTCAACCCATCCACTTGGCTGTGTGAGTGATTTCACGGGCGGACGGCCGTTTCAGGTGCCCGGGCCACCCTAGAATGGATGGTGAACGTAGAAGTTCTTCCGCCGGAGCTGCGTTCGCAGCCGGCGGTTTTTCTTTGCACGTCCAACGGCATCCGGGGTGGACCGAAACCCCGCCGGTGCCAGCTTGCCCTGGATAACTTCCAGTGGCCGCCATCCGGTTTACGAGGACGTAGCCGGTTGAACCAAGGAAGG
Source organism: Arthrobacter sp. NPDC056727 (assembly GCF_042790555.1). Lineage (NCBI taxonomy): Bacteria > Bacillati > Actinomycetota > Actinomycetes > Micrococcales > Micrococcaceae > Arthrobacter > Arthrobacter sp. NPDC056727. The sequence continues at coordinate 20,066 of NZ_JBHTZA010000028.1, forward strand.
TAGTTCTGTGAGCCAGACGTCAGATTCTTGTCTTGATACGTGGATGAGCCGAGAGGCGCTCGCCGAGGCCATGATCCCGGTTATCGGCCGGCTGTACCGTGAAAACAACGTGGTTACCTCCATCCACGGCCGCAGCCTGATCAACAAGTCCACCATGAACATCCTGAAGGCGCACCGCTTTGCGCGCCGGATGAGCAAGGATGAGCTGCTCCTTGAGGAGACGGCGCCGCTGCTGAACACGCTGGCACAGCTGGACCTTGGTGCCGCTGCCATCGACATTGCCCGCCTGAACCAGAAGTTCAAGTCCGACGGCGGCGACCTGACTCTGGAGGAATTCCTCCGCGCCGAGCTGGCTGAGATTGTGGGCAAGCGGGGCGCCGACGAGCGCACCAGCACCGACGTCGTGCTCTACGGCTTCGGCCGGATCGGCCGCCTGCTGGCGCGCCTGCTCATCGAAAAGGCCGGCGGCGGCCACGGCCTGCGCCTGCGCGCCATCGTGGTCCGGCGCGGCTCGGACAACGACCTGACCAAGCGCGCCAGCCTGCTGCGCCGCGACTCGGTGCACGGCTCCTTCGAGGGAACCATCCGGGTGGACACCGAGGCCAACACCATCACGGCCAACGGCGTCCGGATCCAGGTCATCTACTCGGACAACCCCGCCACCATCGACTACACCGCATACGGCATCAACAACGCCCTGGTGGTGGACAACACCGGCCGCTGGCGCGACGCCGAAGGCCTCGGCCAGCACCTGCTGAGCAAGGGCGTGGCCAAGGTCCTGCTGACCGCGCCGGGCAAGGGCGACCTGAAGAACATCGTGCACGGCATCAACCACCGCGACATCACTGATTCGGACAAGATCGTGACGGCCGCATCCTGCACCACCAACGCCATCACCCCGGTGCTGAAGGCGCTGAACGACAAGTACGGCGTCATCCACGGCCACGTGGAAACCGTCCACTCCTTCACGAACGACCAGAACCTGATCGACAACTTCCACAAGGGCGACCGCCGCGGACGCTCCGCCGCGCTGAACATGGTGATCACCGAGACCGGTGCCGCCAAGGCCGTGGCCAAGGCACTGCCGGAACTGCAGGGCAAGCTCAGCGGCAGCTCCATCCGCGTCCCCACCCCGGACGTGTCGCTGGCCGTGCTGAACCTGAACCTGGAACGCGGCACCACCAAGGACGAGGTCAACAACTACCTGCGCGAGATGTCCCTGCACTCGGACCTGCGCAAGCAGATCGACTACATCGACTCCCCGGAGGTCGTCTCCACCGACTTCGTGGGCTCCCGCCGTGCCGGCATCGTTGACGGCCTCGCCACCATCTCCAATGACAAGAACCTGGTTGTCTACGTCTGGTACGACAACGAGTTCGGCTACAGCTGCCAGGTGGTCCGCGTCATGGAGGAAATGGCCGGGGTCAACCCGCCGACCTTCCCGGCCAAGGACTCCGACAAGGATGCCGCCCCGGTCCTGGCCGTGGCTGCCTCTGTCTAACGGAACTTTTCGTCAGCCCCGCCCGCACAGCTGTGCCGGCGGGGCTGACCCATTCCCGGGAACTTCCCGGGCAATTCTCTGGAATCGGCCGGAAATCGGGGACAGACTTGTGTCATGGAACAGAACCCGACACTCCAGCATGAGACAACCCTGGAACACGCCCTCGATGTTGCAAAAGCCAACCAGAAAGAAGCCCAGCGGCTACTGGACGAGGCGCGCACTTCACATGCGGCAGGGGAAATCGGCGACGAAAGGGTGGCCCAGCTGGAGCGCCTCCTTGACCTCGCCAACACCGATCTTCATCGGGTCATGCGGGAGCAGTAGGCAACCCGCCCTCCACAGGGCACCTGTCCCCAACACTGTGGATACCCGCACAGCCACGGGTGGTTTGGCCTAGGCTCCTGGTTGTGGATCCACAACCTGCCCGAACCTGCCGGCGTCCCGGGACGCCGCCGTGAGCGTCAGCTGGGCCGCTTACCGGCGCTCACGCCGCCATTCCCGGCAGGCGTGGGCGTTGCTCGCCGTCGCTGCCGCTGCGGTGATCGCCGCCGCGGCATGGTTTTTTACGGCCGGCCAGTTCATCGCCGTCGAACCTGCCGTGTCCGGACCCACCGAGGCGCCGGTGTTTGACGCCGCCTGGATGAAGCCCGTGACGCCCCCGCACGCGGTGCCCCGGGGTGGCGCGGCCGCTGCCCTGGAAGCGCTGGCCGTGAAGGGCAGGGCGTCCGGCAGCGACTATGACCGCTCGGCCTTCGGCCAGGCCTGGCAGGACGCAGACCACAACGGCTGCGACACACGCAACGACATCCTGCGCCGCGACCTTCGCGACGTTGCGTTCACCAAGGGATCCATGTGCAAAGTTGCCTCCGGCGCCATGCATGAGCCGTATGTGGGGCTGGCGGTCAGGTTCGTCCGCGGCGCAGGGTCCAGCAAGGACGTGCAGATCGACCACGTCGTGGCACTGGGCGACGCCTGGCAGAAAGGTGCCCAGCAACTGACGCCGGCGCAGCGGCAGAACCTGGCCAACGACCCCCTCAACCTGATTGCCGCGGACGGGGACGCCAACCAGGAGAAGAGCGCGTCGGATGCTGCCACCTGGTTGCCCAAGAACAAGGCGCTCCGGTGCCACTATGTGGCGCGGCAGATTTCGGTGAAGGCAGCGTACGGACTCTGGGTCACCCAGCCGGAGAAGGACGCAATGGCCCGCGTGCTGGATTCGTGCCCGCAGCAGCAGACGGTGGTGCCGTGGTAGGGGAAAGCGCCGGGGTCAGTGGCCAAACGGGTCCGGGTCCACGCCGGGCATCCAGGTCAGCCCGGGGACGCCCCAGCCGCTCTTCTTGGCCTGCTTCATCGCCTTGCGGGAGTACCTGTCGATGAGGCGGTTGACGTACAGCTTGCCGTCCAGGTGGTCGTACTCGTGCTGGATAATGCGGGCGAACCAGCCGGTGGCCTCGAAGTCCACCGGATTTCCGTGCCCGTCAAATCCCTGGACGCGCACCCACTCGGCGCGCTTGAGCGGATACTGCTCGCCGGGGAAGGAGAGGCAGCCTTCCACTTCCTCGTCCGGATCCGGCAGCGCTCCGGACACTTTGGAGAGGGTCAGCACGGGATTGACCACCACGCCGGCCGGGGGAGCGCCGTCCTCGTTCTCGTACTTGTATACGAAGATCCGCTTGCCCACGCCGATCTGCGGCGCGGCCAGCCCGACGCCGTTTGCCAAGTCGTTCGTTTCGAACATGTCGGCAATCAGCTGGCGAAGCCCGTCGTCGAACTCCTCCACTTCGGTGGCCCGGCGGTGCAGCACCGGCTCACCCCAGATGGTGATGGGCAGAACGGTCATGTCGAGAGATTCCTTCGGCGCTTTGCCGGGCGGCAGCCGGCAGGGGGTGAAACGGGTGAAAAGCAACAAAGGCCGCACCGGGTAACCGGTACGGCCTTTGTTGCTGGCCGGCAAGGAATTGCCGGCCTCGGTGCGGGTGAGCGACGGGGGTTGAACCCGCGACCTCCTGGACCACAACCAGGCGCTCTGCCAACTGAGCTACGCCCACCATGTGCCCTGCAGACTCTCCGGTTTTCCGGGCCGTCTGAAAAGGCAACGAGAAATAGTGTACCTGCTGCAGGAGCCCGCTTTTGCCACTTTTGGCTGTTTCGGCAAAATTTCCCTCAAATGTGGCGCAGATTACTTTCCCGGCTGCTGCGCCGCGGGCGGCGGAACGCTTTCCTCCGCCTGCTGGTCAACGGCGGAGGGGGACGCCGAGATCCGCTGGGAGATCTTCTGGGCCGTGGCGCTGTCCGGTCCCGGTGCGGCCACGAAAACCGCTTCCCGGTAATAGCGGAGCTCGTCGATGGAATCCTTGATGTCGCCGAGGGCGCGGTGGCCGCCGAGCTTCGCCGGCGCCTGGAAGTAGGCCCGCGCATACCAGCGCCGGGCCAGCTCCTTAATGGTGCTGACGTCGATGATGCGGTAGTGCAGGTGCTCCACCACCGAGGGCATGTCCCTGGCAAGGAACACCCGGTCCGTTCCCACCGAGTTGCCGGCCAGGGGCGCCTTGCGGGGGTCCGGAACCCATTTGCGGATGTAGTCCAGCACTAGGGCCTCTGCTTCGGCCATCGTTTTGCCGGCCGGAAGCTCCTTCAGGAGGCCTGACCGGGTGTGCATGTCCCGGACGAAGTCGTTCATCTGGGCGAGCGCGGCGTCGTCCGGCTTGATCACCACGTCCACCCCGTCGCCGAGGATGTTGAGCTCGGAGTCGGTCACCAGGGCAGCGACCTCGATCAGGGCGTCGTTGACGCTGTCGAGGCCGGTCATTTCGCAGTCAATCCAGACGATGCGTTCGTTAGTAATAGGCACCTGTTCAGCCTACCGTTTAGCCGCGGGCAAGCCTTGGAGAGGCGCTCCGATGCTAATATTTCGGGTACGTGGCAACGGGTCATTGCGAGGCCGCGTCCCCGGCGCCGCCCCATTTGGCTGGCCGCTCAGCTTGGCTGCACCGGCTTGGATGCACACAGGTTGGCTGCATTGGGTTGGCTTTACACCGGCAGCACGCCCAAAAGAAACATGCCTAGAGAGAATAGGCGCAGAAGAGATTGGACGATCCTGAGATGACGGCGCCTGTGCCTGCGATAGGGGAAACGGCCACCGGCACTTCCACGGACCCGGCCCGGCCGGAAGTGGACAACCCACGCTCGCCGATCCTCTCCGGCTTCATCGGTTCCATGTTCCTGCTCATCGGCTCGCTCGGCGTCGGCTGGCTGGCGCCCGTTTCGGAGCTGCGGCGGATGCCGCTGTTCATCTGGATGCGCACCGAAGCGTTCGGCGTCGGGCTGTCCATCGTTCTGCTGGCGGTGGGCGGCATGCTGCTGGTCCGGGCCTGGCTCAGGCTTGGGCAGCACGTCAACGTCTGGGGCCGTGAGGCCCGCAAAGCCACGCTCCAGGCCGTCGTCGCGTGGGGCCTTCCGATGATGTTCACGGTCCCCCTCTTCAGCCGGGACGTCTACGCCTATATTGGCCAGGGCCGGCTGATGGTCGAGGGCTTCAACCCGTATGAGAACGGCATCTCGGCGCTGTCCAACTACTTCCAGCTGGGCGCGGACAAGATGTGGACCGAGGCCCCGGTTCCCTACGGCCAGCTGTTCCTGTGGATCGAACAGTTCGTGGTGTGGTCCACCAATGTGCATCCGGAAGCCAGCATCATGCTGTTCCGTCTGGCCGCCCTCACCGGTGTGGTGCTGTGCATTGTCTACGTTCCCAAGCTGGCCGAGCTGCACGGGGTCAACCCGCACCGGGCCCTCTGGCTGACGGCGGCGAACCCGCTCTTCCTGACCAACTTCATCGCCAGCGTCCATAACGATTCACTGATGATCGGGCTCGCCCTCGCGGGCCTGTACTACTGCGCCACGCGGCGGGTTGTCCTCGGCATTGTCCTGGTCACTGCCTCCATCGCGGTCAAGCCCATCACCGTGGTGTTCCTCCCGTTCATTGGCCTGCTCTGGGCCGGCAAGGGGGCCAGCTGGCCCCGGAAGTTCGTGTTCTGGGGCCTGACGGCCGGGATCAGCGTTGCCCTGCTCTACGCCATGAGCCTGGTGAACGGCTTCGGGTTCGGCTGGATCAACGGCCTCTCGGCCCCGGGCAGCGTCTGGATCTGGTACGCCCCCGTGGGGCTGCTCGGGTTGGTGGTGGCCTCCATCGCCAACGCGTTCAGCCTGGACGGCTGGGGGCTCGCCAAATGGGTTTACGACGCCGGAAAGCTCCTCGCCGTGGGCATCGTCGCCTGGCAGATTTTCCGGGGCGGGCACGACCGCCTCATGCGGCGCCTGACGCTCGCGTTCGCCGCGGTTGTGGTGCTGGCGCCCATGATCCAGTCCTGGTATGTGGTGTGGCTGATCCCGCTGTTCGCCGTCACCGGCATCCGCGACGACTGGCAGGTCAAGGCCTTGTACTTCATCGTGTCCTTCTTCATGGTCTACGCCATTTCCGACCAGCTGGAAGTCTTCCCCTACCTGCAGACCGACGACCTTGGCCTTGCCCTGGCGCTGGCCCGCAACGCGGCCGCCATCATCGCGCTGCTCTTTGCGCTGTACCTTATCTTCCTGGACCGCAGCACCAAGCTGCTGTTCAGCAAGGCGGACCAGCCCGTCACGACCCGCCCGGTGATCTGACCTGTTCGTCCGATCCGGTAGGAGTTCTCTTAACCGGCAGAAGTTCTCTTATCCGGCGGGGTTGAGCCGACCGGGACGTTTTTCAGGGCTTCCCGGCGGGAGAGCGGGCTGAGGGACGGTCCGTTCCGGGTCACGAACGCCAGGACCCATTCGGGGTCGGTTTTGGCGAACTCACGCAACGCCCAGCCGATCGCCTTGCGGATAAAGAACTCATTGTCGGCCATGTTCGCCTCGATAACGGCAGTGAGCAGGCCGGTGTCCGTCCGGAATTTTGCTCCCAGCTGGGCCGTAATGGACGCCCGCCGGATCCAGAAATCCTGATCGACGCTCCACCGGAGCAGTACGCCGGTCATTTCCTCCCGGTGGGCCTGGAGCAGTGCGCAGATCCGGTGGGCCACGCCGTCCACATAGTCCCAGGATGAGCCCGTGCGGATGATCTCCTCGTACACCGGGAGCATCCGGAGGTCTCGGGCCACGCTCCGGAGCCCCGTCAGGTCAATCGCCGCGTACCGTTCCTCGCGGTAACGGGCCTGGCGCCACAGGGCAAGCACCGTTGACCGCAGGTTCTCGGCCGAGTCAAAGGGATGGGCGGCGGCCACGGCCTTGGTGGTCTTGCGCACCTCCGGTACACGGACGCCGAGGGATGGCGTGGAGGATTTCATGTAGGCCTGCGCCGCGGCGGCGCGGACGGGGTCAGCCGCCGCCCGCAGCTCAGAACGAATCAACGCCAGCACCGCTTCATTTGCCATGCAGCCAAGATAGCCGGTCCACGGATCCGGAGGCGGCGGGCCGAAGCGGCTGCTGCCGCGGCCGCCGTGTGGTCCTAAAGTAGGCAGGGAATGAGGGCTGCCTGCAGGGACCGCCTGCTGCCTGCCCGAGAATCCCGGGAGGCCAGCCATGTCCATGATCAAGACGCCCGACGAAATTGCCCTGATGCGCGACGCCGGGCGAGTGGTGGCGAACGCCCTTGCAGCCGTCCGGCAGGCCGCCGCGGTGGACGTTTCGCTGAAGGAACTCGACGACGTTGCCGCCGCCACCATTGCCGACGCCGGCGCCACGCCCGCGTTCCTCGGCTACAAGCCCCGGTGGGCATCGGTCCCGTTCCCGGGTGTGATCTGCACCAGCGTGAACGACGCCGTGGTGCATGGGATTCCAAATGGCTACCGGCTGCGCGACGGGGACCTGCTCAGCGTCGACTGCGGCGCCTTCCTGGAAGGCTGGTGCGGCGACGCGGCCCAAAGCTTCATCGTTGGCACGCCCACCCCGGAGGACCAGGCACTCATCCAGGCGACAGATGCCGCCCTGGCCCGCGGCATCGATGCCGCACGGGTGGGAAACAAGATGGGTGACCTCGCCTACGCGATCGGCGGTGCAGCGCGCCGCGCCGGCTATGGCCTGTTGGCTGACCACGGCGGCCACGGCATCGGCCGCACCATGCACGCCGAGCCTTCCGTGCCGAACGACGGGCGGCCGGGCCGTGGAATCAAGCTCACCGAGGGGCTGGTGATCGCCATCGAGCCCATGCTCATTCTCGGCGGCAACGGCGATTACTTCCATGACGAGGACGAATGGACGCTGCGGTCAGCCAACGGCCGCCGGGCCGCCCATAGCGAACACACCGTGGCCGTCACCGCGGACGGGCCGGTGATCCTGACCCTGCCGTAATAGACCGGCTCAGCCCACCCGCAGCCGCACCGCCGCGGCGGGCCAGGACCCCCGGTGCCGGCCCGCCGGCGTCGAACTTTTGTTTCAGCTGTGCCTTCCGGTCAGCGGGTGGCGTGGCCGCAAAATCCGCACCCGCAGGGCAAAAAAACCGGCACCAGCGGCGTGACGGCTCACCGCGGACGCCGAACAGCTGCTCGACGGCGGGCCATTCGGCAGGCGCTGTGGTGATGCCTTCCGCTGCCCCGTGTGAACGCTCTGTCATGGCCGCCTTCCCTTGCTGCCGGACTGTGGTGGCGCCTCGAGTGGGATTGCCGGACTGTGGTGGCGCCTCGAGTGGGTTTGCCGGACTGTGGTGGCGCCTCGACTGGGTTTGCCGGACCTAGGAAGCGGGTTCGCCGGCCTGCCCGGTGCTGCGGCGCAGCGTCACCTCGCCGGTGACCGCCACGGCGGCGGGTTCCGGTTGACCGGAACCCGGGCCGGGAACGGCCAGCCTGCCGATCTCCTCCAAGGGCAGCCGGACAGTGGAGAGTGCAGGACGGAAATCGCGCAGGGTTTCAATGTCGTCAAACCCGGCGATGGCGGCGTCCCGGGGGATCCGCAGTCCCTGGGAGCGCAGCGCGGCAGTGGCCCCGATCGCCATGACGTCGTTGACGGCGAAGATGCAAAGGCGGGGTCTTGTGGAGTCAGGATCGGCCTCGCCGCTTCCGCCGTGCGGCCCGATGCGGGCGGCGAGCTCCGTGCCGGCCTCGTATCCGCCCGCCCGGTCGAACCCCGTGTGCAGGACTTCTGCCGGCGGCAGCCCGGCGTCCGACAAGCCGCGCTGGAAGCCGCGGACCCGGTCGTCAGAGGTCAGGAGACCCTCCGGGCCGGCAATAATGACGAACTCACCGGCATGGAGGGCCGCCAGTTCGCGGGCGAGTTCCGCGGCGAGCTCCTCGTTGGGAACCTCAACCACGTGATAGCCCTCGTCGGATTCGGCGCCCACCACAGCGTGTCCCACCACGCCCACCCGGCCGCCGTTGCGGCAGTAGCGGTCAAGCTCAGCAGCCAGTTCGGCGTTGCCCTGCTTGTCGGCAGTCCGTGCAGAACGTGATCCCGCGATGACTATCGAGTCCGCCCGGCGCGCTGCAAAGGCAGCCACCGCCGCGCGCTCATCGGCGGGGCTGCCCGCCGTCGTCGCCAGCAGCACCATCTTGTTCTGGTGCCGGGCGGCGGCCTGGACACCGCGGGCAATGGCCGAGAAGTAGGGGTCGGCAATGTCGTGCACGATGAGCCCGATGAGGCCGGAGCTCGACTTCGCGAGGCCCTGCGCCTGGGCGTTGGGAATGTAGCCCAGGGAGTCCGCGGCCTTGCGCACGCGCTCCGCGATGTCAGGTCCGGGGGTCCTGGCAGAACCGTTCAGCACACGGCTGGCGGTGGCGGGGGAGACTCCGGCCAGTCGGGCTACTTCGGTCAGCGTGCTTGCGGCCACAGACGCAACTCCTCTTCAACGGGCCCCAGTTCGGGAAACTCGGCTGGTGCCCACATTATCGCAGTTCCAAAAAGGTTAGGAAAGCGCTTGCCAGATCGGTTCCGGTTCTGCACTATAGAACAGGAGGGAATGCGCTTTCCCGATTAGGTTTCAACAACGACTGAATGAGGACTCATGGGCTTCGAAACAAAGACGATCCGTATCGCCATGAACGGCATCACCGGCCGGATGGGCTACCGTCAGCACCTGCTGCGCTCGATTCTGCCGATCCGCGACGCCGGCGGCTTCACCCTCGAGGACGGCACCAAGGTCCAGGTCGAACCCATCCTCGTCGGCCGCAACGAAGCGAAAATCCGCGAACTGGCTGAGCTCCACAAGATTTCGGAATGGACCACCGACCTTGACGGCGTCATCAACGACCCCACTGTCGACGTCGTTTTCGACGCCTCCATGACCAGCCTGCGGGCCGCGACCCTGAAGAAGGCCATGAAGGCCGGCAAGCACATCTTCACCGAAAAGCCGACGGCGGAAACCCTGGAAGAGGCCATCGAACTGGCCCGGATCGGCAAGGAAGCCGGGGTCACCGCCGGCGTGGTGCACGACAAGCTGTACCTCCCCGGCCTGGTCAAGCTGCGCCGCCTCGTGGATGAAGGTTTCTTCGGCCGGATCCTGTCCATCCGAGGCGAATTCGGCTACTGGGTCTTCGAAGGCGACGTGCAGGCGGCCCAGCGCCCGTCCTGGAACTACCGCAAGGAGGACGGCGGCGGCATGACCACGGACATGTTCTGCCACTGGAACTACGTCCTCGAGGGGATCATCGGCAAGGTCAGGAGCGTCAACGCCAAGACCGCCACCCACATCCCCACCCGGTGGGACGAGGCCGGCAAGGAGTACAAGGCCACGGCGGACGACGCCTCCTACGGCATCTTCGAACTCGTGACCCCCGGCGGGGACGACGTCATCGGCCAGATCAACTCCTCGTGGGCCGTCCGCGTCTACCGCGACGAGCTGGTCGAATTCCAGGTGGACGGCACGCACGGATCTGCCGTGGCAGGCCTGAACAAGTGCGTCGCGCAACAGCGGGCCCACACGCCCAAGCCGGTCTGGAACCCGGACCTGCCGGTCACGGAATCCTTCCGCAGCCAGTGGCAGGAAGTGCCGGCCAACGCCGAGCTGGACAACGGCTTCAAGCTGCAGTGGGAAGAGTTCCTGCGCGACGTCGTCGCCGGCCGTGAGCACCGCTTCGGGCTGCTCTCCGCCGCCCGCGGCGTGCAGCTCGCCGAGCTCGGCCTGCAGTCCAGCGACGAGCGCCGCACCATCGACATCCCGGAGATCACGCTCTGATGACGTCACTGATCCTTCCCGCCTCCGACGGCGGTACCCGCGAGTACCGCCTCCGCGCCGCCACCACCTGGGCCAAACCGACGGCACCGCTGGCATCGCGCCGGGCGTACGCGGCCGCGCACGTGATCCCCGAAGTCACCGCCGAGAACACCCCGGGCGCTCCCGCCCGCCTCGACTGGGATGCCACGCTGGCCTACCGGCATGAGCTGTGGTCCTACGGGCTGGGTGTCGCCGACGCCATGGACACCGCCCAGCGCGGCATGGGCCTGGACTGGGCCGCCACCCAGCAGCTGATCAAGCGCACCGGCGCGGAGGCGGCCTCCGTGGTCACCGCCGGCGGAACCGCTACCGCGGGCATGACGGTCCGGGACCTCGTGTCCTGCGGCGCCGGCACCGACCAGCTGGACCTTGCCGCCCTGCCGTCCGGCGAGGCCGGGCTGCAGGCTGTCCTGGCCGCCTACCGCGAGCAGGTCGCCGTCGTCAGCGAGGCAGGGCCCAAGGTGATCCTCATGGCATCCCGGGCGCTGGCCCGGGTGGCGGCCGGCCCCGATGACTACCTGAAGGTCTATTCCACGCTGCTGCAGGAGGCCGAGCAGCCGGTCATCCTGCACTGGCTCGGCACCATGTTCGATCCCGCACTCGCCGGCTACTGGGGCTCCGACGACGTCTCCACGGCCACCGAGACGTTCCTCTCCCTCGTCCGCGAAAACGCGGACAAAGTGGACGGCGTCAAGGTCTCCCTCCTGGATGCTTCGCACGAAGTCGCGCTGCGCGCGGCACTTCCCGAAGGAGTCCGCCTCTACACCGGCGACGACTTCAACTATCCGGAACTGATCGACGGCGACGGCACCCGCCATTCGGATGCCCTGCTGGGCATCTTCGCGGCCATCTATCCTGCAGCGTCGGCTGCGCTGCAGAGCTACGACGCCGGGGATGCCGGCAGGGCGCGTGCCATCCTCGACTCCACCAGGGAACTGGGCAAGCACATCTTCAGTGCCCCCACGTTCTACTACAAGACCGGGATTGCCTTCCTGTCCTGGCTCAACGGCAAACAGCCCGGCTTCCAGATGGTGGGCGGACTGCATTCGGGCCGTTCAGTGGTGCACCTCGCCAGGACCTTTGAACTGGCCGACGAAGCCGGACTGCTGAAGGACCCTGCGCTCGCAGCGTTCCGGATGTCCGATTTCCTGCGCATCAACGGAGTGGGAGTATGAGCAACTTCTCACGGCTTTCCCTCAACAGCGCCACCACCAAGAAGTGGACTCTCGCCGAGGCCGTCGACGGGTGCGCCCGTGCCGGCATCCCCGCCATTGGGCCATGGCGGGACATTGTGGCGGAGGCCGGGCTGGACAAGGCGGCGAGGCTGATCAAAGACGCGGGACTGCGGGTTTCCTCGCTGTGCCGGGGCGGGTTCCTGACGGCTCCGGACGCCGAGGGCCAGGCGGCAGCCCTCGCCGACAACAGGGCCGCGGTCCTGGAGGCCGTCGCGCTCGATACACAGGAACTCTTCCTCGTGGTCGGTGGCCTGGCGCCGGGGGAGAAGGACGTCGTGGCAGCCCGTCAGCGCGTGGCCGACCGCCTCGAAGACCTCATCCCGTTCGCCGTCGAACACGGCGTCCGGCTGGTGCTGGAACCCCTGCACCCGATGTATGCCGCCGACCGTGCCCTCATCTCCACGCTGGGGCAGGCACTGGACCTTGCGGCTCCGTACGACGCCCGGGCAGTGGGCGTCGCCGTCGACACCTTCCACGTCTGGTGGGATCCGGAGCTGGAAGCCCAGATCGAACGGGCGGGCAGGGAGAACCGGATCGCCTCCTACCAGGTGTGCGACTTCAACCTTCCGATCGCGGCGGACGCCCTGCTTTCCCGCGGAATGATGGGCGACGGCGTGATCGACTTCGCCACGATCGGCACCTGGGTGCGGGACGCCGGCTACACCGGCGACATCGAGGTGGAAATTTTCAACAAGGAGATCTGGGATGCCGACGGCGACGACGTCCTGGCCCGGATGAAGGACCGGTACGCCGAACTCGTCCTGCCCTTTGCCTAGACCCAGGCAGTGGCTACCGCAAGCAGAGGTCCGGTTCCCGAAGCGGGACCGGGCCTCTGCCTGCGTGCCCCGCGAATCCCGGTGCCCTTACCACCGCGGCCGTCCGCGGGTAGGGTGGCGCCAGGAGGGGAAGCCATGGATAAGGAATTCAGGGACGCGCAGGCGAGCGTTGTGGTCGCGGCACAGCCGGAGCGGGTCTGGGAGGCGCTGACAGATCCGGCCGCCGTCAAGGAATACTTCCTCGGCACCCACGTCACCTCGACCTGGCGGGAAGGTGATCCTGTGACGTTCGAGGGGGAGTGGCAGGGCAAGTCATACCAGGACAAGGGGACGGTGCTGGAAGCCCGCCCGAACGAACGCCTGCGCATCACCCACTACAGCCCCTTGTCGGGACTGCCCGACGAGCCGGACAGCTACCACACCGTGGAATACGGGCTGGAGCCGGTGGCAGAGGGCACCCGGGTCAGCATCACCCAGGGCAACAACAAAAGTGACGGCGAGGCTGCTGAGTCGGAAAAGCTTTGGGGCATGGTGCTCGGCAACCTCAAGGAGTATCTGGAGGGCTGACTGCCCTTCCGGGGTTACCGCTTGCGGACGGCCCGCACCCTGCGACGGTGGGCAGCGGCGCGCAGCTGGATGATCCGGGCTGCGCCGGCCATCGCCACGAGCACTCCGCCGCCGACTGCCGCGATGAAGAGGGAGACTCCGAGCGAGACCGCTCCTTCCAGGCCGAAGAACTTCACCTGGACGAGTTCCTGGTTCTGCAGGATGAAGACGATCAGCAGCACCAGCACCACCAGCGCCGAGGCCACAGCCGCCCAGATCATGCCGGCCCGCGTCACGCGCCGTTCGGACTGTGCCGCGCCGGGCTGCGGCGACGTGGTGCCGTCGTAACCCGGAATTGCGGCGGTCCCGGGATGCCGGCCCGCGGCGGCCGTATTCGCGGCCGCGTCCTGCCGGGTCCGGTCACGGGGAGCCGCGGCGTTTGGCTGATCCGCCGGGGGGCCCGCGGGCCGTGGAGCGTCCGGGCCTGTTGGGTATCCGCCCGACTGGCTTTGCTGCATGCGGGTGTTCCTTCCTCGACGGTGGGTCCAGGTTGTCCGGTCCGGCATTTCGCCGGCGTCCAGTCCGATCATAGACACAGTTGGCGCACGTTAGTAAGCATGCTTGCAATTAGCTTCCGGGCAAAGAAAACACCCCGGTCCGAAGACCGGGGTGTTTTAGAATGCGCCCCAGGAGGGAATCGAACCCCCGACCGGCGGATTAGAAGGCCGCTGCTCTATCCCCTGAGCTACTGGGGCACTGGCTGGGCGCCGCATTCCTGGCGCCTAAAAAAGTCTACATTGACTTGCATGCCGCCAGCGTCAGGCGCTGGGCTGTCCTTTGCGGCACAGGCCCTGACGTTGCGGTTTTCCACATACGGAACTTCGGCCCTCGCCGTCAGTCTGCCGGAGGTTGATGCTTGAAATGCCTGCTAGGGCACGACATTTCGAGACAGGACACCAAGATGACCGACACCATTATGCTCCGCGGCTTCGTGGCCACGGACATCAAGAGTTCCACAACTCCCGGCGGCGTTCCCACCGCCTCTTTTCGGCTCGGCTCCCCCGCACGGCGGTTCGACAAGACCGCCAACGACTGGGTGGAGACCAACATCAGCTGGTTCACCGTCCAGGGCTACCGCCAGCTGGCCGGGAACATGGGCTGCAGCATCAAGAAGGGCCAGCGCGTCATCGTTGTGGGCAAGCTGAAGATTCGCAGCTGGGAGAAGGACGGCCGCAGCTACCATGACGTCGAGATCGACGCCGACGCCGTCGGCCACGATCTCAGGTGGGGCACCGCCAACTTCCTCCGCAATTCGTGGAACCCGCAGGCTGCCGACGGATACGGTCCAGGGAGTGGTGACGGAAGCCTTTCCTCGGCTCCGTGCGACGACGGGCCGGACGAGGACCGGGAGGAGGGCGACGGGCGGGATGAGGATGCGGCCGGCATCTTCCTGGATGACAACGGCGACGAACTGCAGCTGGACCCCGATACCGGAGAACTCACCGGAGCCGCTGCCTGACCGCCGGAGGCGTGCGGCACCGCACCCCTGGCGGTGCCGCATGGCAGAATGGCAGCGTGATTCGAGCGACGACACTTCAGCGGAACGGTGCACTCCGCAGCAATGCCACTGCTGCCCGGGGGAGATGCAACCGGGTAGCCGTCCGGCTGGCAGTGGCGGTTGTACTGCTGTCGGCGCTCGCCGCCTGCACGGCGCCAGAGGATTCGGCCACGGTGAACCAGCCGGCGGCCACCCAGGCAGCAACGGCCAGTGCGGCGAAGCCGGCCGAACCGCCGGCAACCGCGCCGGGGTCCAACGCCCCGGACTCTGCCTCCAGCGCTTCCGGCTCTGCCGGCGCGACGGCCGCTCTGCAGCGGACCATGGCTGAGGTCCTGGGCAACGTCGTCAAAGCCAACGCCAAGCCAGCTACGGCCGATATCACCTCGGCACTCACCACGGCAGGTGTTCAGGCCAGGAACCTTGAGGTATCCGCGGGGCGGACACCCACCGGACTTGACGTGGACTCCATGGAAGCGGCGGCGGTCCAGGGCAAGGAATGTGTGGTCGGCCAGATCCGCGACGGAAAAGTGACGGTGACCGTGCTGCCGGCGCTGTCGAACGGGAAGTGCTTCGTCGGCGCTCCGGCCTGATGCGAAAAGTAAGCCTGACGCGAATGTGAGATATGCCCGCCAACCCACTAGATTTGGAATCATGGCGGAATTTATCTACACAATGACCAAGGCCCGAAAGGCTGTTGGCGAAAAACTTATTCTCGACGACGTAAGCATGTCCTTCTTCCCGGGCGCCAAGATCGGTGTTGTTGGCCCCAACGGTGCCGGTAAGTCCACCATCCTGAAAATCATGGCCGGCCTGGACACCCCCTCAAACGGCGAGGCCCGGCTGAGCCCCGGCTACACCGTGGGCATCCTGCTGCAGGAACCGCCGCTGAACGAGGAAAAGACCGTCCTGGGCAACGTCCAGGAAGGTGTGGGCGAGATCTACGGCAAGATCCAGCGCTTCAACGAAATCTCCGAGGCGATGGCCAGCCCGGACGCGGACTACGACGCACTCCTTGAGGAGATGGGCCACCTGCAGGAGGCCATCGACTCCGCCGACGCCTGGGACCTGGACTCCCAGCTCGAGCAGGCCATGGACGCCCTCCGCTGCCCGCCGGCCGACGCAGATGTCACCCTGCTCTCCGGCGGTGAGCGCCGCCGCGTGGCGCTCTGCAAGCTGCTCCTGCAGAAGCCGGACCTCCTGCTCCTGGACGAGCCCACCAACCACCTCGACGCCGAAAGCGTGCTGTGGCTGGAACAGCACCTCTCCTCCTACGAGGGTGCCGTCCTCGCCGTCACCCACGACCGGTACTTCCTGGACCACGTTGCGGAATGGATCGCCGAGGTCGACCGCGGCCACCTGTACCCCTACGAGGGCAACTACTCCACCTACCTGGAGAAGAAGCGCGCCCGCCTGGAGATCCAGGGCAAGAAGGACGCCAAACAGGCCAAGCGCCTCGCGGAGGAACTCGAATGGGTCCGCTCCAACGCCAAGGGGCGGCAGACCAAGTCCAAGGCACGTCTTGCCCGCTACGAGGAAATGGCAGCCGAGGCCGACCGTACCCGGAAACTGGACTTCGAAGAGATCCAGATCCCGCCGGGACCGCGCCTGGGCGGACTGGTCCTCGAGGCCAAGAACCTGCAGAAGGGCTTCGACGACCGCACCCTGATCGACGGACTGTCGTTCTCCCTGCCGCGCAACGGCATCGTCGGGGTCATCGGCCCGAACGGTGTGGGCAAGTCGACGCTGTTCAAGACCATCGTGGGCCTCGAGCCCCTCGATGGCGGCGAACTGAAGATCGGCGACTCAGTCAAGATCTCCTACGCGGACCAGAGCCGTGGCGGCATCGACCCCAACAAGACCCTCTGGGAGGTCGTGTCCGACGGGCTCGACCACATCCAAGTGGGCAACGTTGAAATGCCGTCCCGTGCCTACGTCGCGGCGTTCGGCTTCAAGGGCCCGGACCAGCAGAAGAAGGCAGGTGTGCTCTCCGGTGGTGAGCGCAACCGCCTCAACCTGGCGCTGACCCTCAAGCAGGGCGGTAACCTGCTGCTTCTCGACGAACCGACCAACGACCTCGACGTCGAAACCCTCAGCAGCCTGGAAAACGCGCTGCTGGAGTTCCCGGGCTGCGCCGTGGTGGTTTCCCACGACCGCTGGTTCCTGGACCGGGTGGCCACGCACATCCTCGCCTACGAAGGTGACGAGGAGAACCCGTCGAAGTGGTATTGGTTCGAAGGCAACTTCGAATCCTACGAGGAGAACAAGGTGCAGCGCCTCGGACCCGACGCCGCCAAGCCGCACCGCGTCACACACCGCAAGCTGACCCGCGACTAATCAAGCGCTGAGCATGGAAAAGGCCGGCCCCGGGAGAATAACCCGGGGCCGGCCTTTTGCGTGCCGGGATTCGGTCAGGCCTTGCGCATCTGGTGCTGCAGGATCTTTGACTGGACAGCCCCGGCCACCTTGCTCTTGATGTCCGTCGGGACCCGGACCATGCCCTCCTGGGCCACGGATGCCACGTGCAGGCCTTCCCGGTTGAAGATCTTTCCGGTCGCGAGGCCCCGCGCTCCCTGGGCGCTGGGCGATTCCTGCACATACAGGAGCCACTCGTCCACGCGGACGGGACGGTGCCACCACATGGCGTGGTCCAGGCTTGCCACGCTCATGCCCGGGGTGATCCAGCTCAGCCCGTGCTTGCGGAGAATTGACTCGAGGAGCGTGTAGTCGCTGGCGTAGGCCAGGGCGGCGCGGTGCGTGTTGGCGTTGTCCGGCATGGGGCTGAAGGTCTTCATCCACACGGCGTTGCGCGCTTCCTTCTTCCCGGTGGCCGCCACGTACAGGGCGGGGTCCACATGGCGGATGTCGAACGGCCGCTCATAGGACCAGTGCCGGGCCACGGGATGGTCAAACTTGCCCAGCAGGTCGGCGGTGCTGGGCAGCGTCTCCGGGTCGGGGATGCCGGCGGGCATCTCGGACTGGTGCTCGATCCCGTCATCGCCGGCCTGGAAGGAGGCGATCATGGACAGGATCGGCGTGCCGTCCTGATAGGCGTGGACGCGCCGCGCGGAGAACGAGCGGCCGTCCCGCAGGCGCTGGACACCGAAGGTGATGGGCTTGTTCGCGTCGCCGGGCCGCAGGAAGTAGCCGTGCATGGAATGGACGGTGCGCTCCTCGTCCACGGTGCGCATTCCCGCGATCAGCGACTGGGCCAGGACCTGGCCGCCGAAGACCCGCTGGTGCGGCTGGCGCTGCGAGGGACCCATGAAGATGTCCTCGTCGGTGCGGGCGCCTTCCAGCTCGCCGAGGTCAAGCAGGTCGAGGAGGGAAGTGGTGGGGTCATTCGTGGGCAAGGCCTGCAATCCGGCGTCCGCTTCAGTCATGGTTTGACTCTAGACGGCGCCCCGGCACCGCTCAACCGGGCCCCAGCCGGTAGTGTTCTTAACGTGTCTGATCTCCTTACCCAGTCTTTCCGCTTCGCGGACCCCCGCGACCTCGCCGATCTCAAGACCTTCGTCACCCGCGCCAAAGCCATCGACGACGGCGCCATCCGCCTGCAGGCGGCCGGCACGGTACTGGCTGCCTACGTCTGCGTGCTCCGGCCCCGGATCCTGGGAGAGTCAACACCCACGATCCTCGGCCTGCGCACCATGGGTTTGGCGGAGCCGTCCGCCGTCGACGTCACGGTTCCGCTTGCTGCCGTTCTGGACCGGCTGGCCCGGGCGGGGGAGGACGACGCCGAACTGCCGGTTCCGCCGTCGACCGTCACCGAATCATGGGCCGGCGTGGGCGCCCCGCGCGGCGGCTGGGAACTGGTGGACACCGTGCCCGATGCGGAACTGCGGCTGGCCGCCGAAGACGGCATGGCAGAGGTGGCCGGGATCGTTCCGGACAATCCGGGCGCCGCGATCGTGAACAATGCCCGCGCCGCCGTCTGGGGACGTGAACTGGCGGGTCGGCACGGCGTGCCGGCGGGAGCGGCGTTTGCCGCCCTTGCGCTGGGATTCCTGGGGGGCGACGAGCAGAAGCTCTACCGGGCCGGGCGCTGGTTCCGGCTCAGCGGCAGCCGCGGGCACGTACTGGCGCGGACGGGCGCCGGCCTCCTCTAGTTGGCCCCTGCCGGGCTGTTCACCATGGAGAGGGCAGCCCGCTCCATGTAATCCCACAGTGTGCCCTCGTACAGCGGGGGCAGGCCGAGGGAATCGACGGCCGTCCGCATGTGGTGGAGCCAGCGGTCCTTCGCCTCGGGCGTGACCCGGAACGGCATGTGGCGCATCCGCAGCCGCGGGTGGCCGCGCTCCTCCCCGTAAGTGGTGGGCCCGCCCCAGTACTGCTCCAGGAACATCAGGAACCGCCGCTTGGCCGGTCCCAGATCCTCCTCCGGATACATCGGGCGCAGCAACGGGTCCGTGGCCACGCCGTCGTAAAAGACGTCAATGAGCTTCACGAACGTCTCGTGGCCGCCGACGGCGTCATAGAAGTTGTCCGTGTAGCCCGGCTGGCTGAACGGATCATTGCGCATCAGCGGCTGGCGGGTCCCGGGCTCCGGCGGGGTGGGAACGGATGGCATGGTCATGGCTATTCTCCGGCCTTCTGCTGGGGTGCGTGCTCGGCTTCGGCAGCTGATTCCTCGGGCTCCGCGGGCGCGACGTAGTTACCCTGGGAGCGGTTGCCCACGCGGAGGATCTCGCCGTTGCGGAGGTACCAGATGGCGCCGTTTTCGTCGCGGACACGGGTGATCCGCAGCCCGATCGACTCCACGACACCCACCACCTCGCTGGTTTCAATGATGTCGCCGATGCCGTACTGGTCCTCGATGGTGATGAAGATGCCGGCAAGGAAGTCCCTGATCAGCTGCTGGGCGCCGAAGCCGATGGCGATACCGAGGATTCCCACGCTGGTCAGCAGCGGCGCCACATCGACGTCGAGGTTCTTCAGGATGTAGATGCTGGTAATGACGGCGATGATTACGCCGATGCCGCTCTTCAGGAGCGAGCCGATCGTGTTGGCCCGCTGTACTCGCCGCTCGTGGTCCAGGGCGCGCAGCGCCGGGGCCACCCAGCGGAAATGCGGCTTCTTGAACAGCGATGTGCCGCTCGCCACGCGCTTGGTGATCCTGGCGATCAGGAAACTCGCGACCAGCCACAGGACGATGCCCGCGCCGAGGCTGATCGCCACGCCTGCCAGGTCAAGTCCGGTGGGTTCCAGTGAGGCCGAGGGCGTTGTGAACATGCTGTACATCTGCAGGAAGGCTCCTAGCTGCTGTCCGGCGGCGGCCGGTCTCCCCGCTTACCGGGGAGGCCGGCCGCTCTTTGGTCGCCTTTAAGCCTAGCGGGGTCTGCCGCTGGCTAGCGACTTCCGGCTGTGGTAACAGGTGCGTGCAGCACGGGGAAATTTACGCTGCGGGCAATGAAACACACCTGGTTTGCCTCTTGGTGCATCTGTTCCGAGAGCGCAATGTGCGCGGTATCCGCCACCGTCACCTGCGGGCGCAGCGTCACGGTTTCGAACTGGCCGCTGCCGTCCCGGTTCAGCCGCATCATGCCCGTGGCGTTGTCCTCGTAGGACAGGACCGCCACACCATGCCGCACCGCGACGTGCAGGAAGGACAGCATGTGGCACTGCGCCAGCGCCGTCAGCAGCAGCTGCTCCGGGTTGTACCGGGAGCGGTCGCCGTGGAACGTGGGGTCGGCCGAGCCGTGCAGCACCGGAAGTCCGGGAATCTCGATGTCGTGGTCCCGGGAGTAGTCCCGGTAGGACGACGTGCCGCTTCCAAGGTTGCCGGTCCAGCGCACCGTCAGCGAATAGTGGTGCTCGTCGAGTGCCATCAGACATCCGCCGCGCGGGCCCGCAGCGCCCGGGCCACGCCGTCGCGGTTTTCCAGCATCATCCGGCGCAGCGCGGCGCTCTCCTCCGGCAATGAGGCCAGGAATTCGTCGGTCCGGTCCACCGTGCCCTGGGTGGTCAGCTGCGCCGGGTACAGTCCGAGGACGATCTGCTGCGCCAGGGCAAAGGTCCGTTCGGCGACGATCCCGGGCACGGCCTCGAAGTACTTCTCCGCGTACGGCTCCAGCAGGGCAGTGTCCAGCACGCGTGTGAAGCCGGCGACGGCCGAGGCCTGGATGGCGTTGGAGAGCTCGCCCTTGACGACGATCGATTCCCAGGCCTCCGCCTTGGCCTCCGGCGTGGGGATGGCGGCCTTGGCCAGGGCGGCCGCATTCTGGCCGCTGGAGGTGTTGTCCCGTTCCAGTTCCGCGTCAATGTCTTCCTGGCCCAGCCTGCCGCCCGCCACGAGGGCGGCCACGAGCTCCCAGCGGAGGTCCTGGTCCACGGTCAGCCCGGACAGGGTGGCCGAGCCGTCCAGCAGCCCGGCGATCCGGTCCAGCTGCTGCCCGCTGCGGGCCAGGAGCGCGAACGACTTGATGAACTGCAGCTGCGCGTCCGAGCCGCCCGGAACGTCCGTGGCGAGTTCCCAGAGACGGTCGACGGCGGCAACGGTGGTGGCTTCGCGGTGCTCCTCCGCCACGTAGAACGTCAGCGTGGTGGCCAGCTGGCGCAGCTGCACCAGGATCACCGAGGAATCGGACTCGGACGCGATGTTGGCCAGGATCAGCTCGACGTAGCCGCGGGCAGGGCTCTCCCCGTCCCTCGCGGCGTCCCAGGCCGAACCCCACACCAGGGTCCGCGGCAGGCTCTCGCGGAAATCCTTCAGGTGCGCCGTGGCGGTGGCCAGGGACTGCTCATCCAGGCGCACCTTGGCGTAGGCGAGGTCGTCGTCGTTGAGCAGGATCAGGTCCGGCCGCTTCAGCCCGGCCAGTTCCGGCACCTCAGTCCGTTCGCCGTCGACGTCCAGTTCCTCACGGTGCACGCGCTCGAGCGTGCCCTCCTCGGTGAGGTCATAGAACCCCACCGCGAGGCGGTGCGGCCGGATGGTGGGCTGCTCGGCCACGGCGGACTGCAGGATGGCGAATGACGTGATGGTGCCGTCCGTGTCCACGGCCAGCTCCGGCTTGAGCGAGTTCACCCCGGCTGTTTCCAGCCACAGGCGGCCCCACTGGTCCAGGTCGCGTCCGCTGGCCGCCTCGAGTTCAACCATCAGGTCGCCGAGCTCGGTGTTCCGCCAGGAATGCTTGGCGAAGTATTCACGCACGCCGGCCATGAACTTGTCCGGTCCCACCCAGGCCACCAGCTGCCGCAGCACCGAGGCGCCCTTGGCGTAGGTGATTCCGTCGAAGTTCACCTCGACGTCGTGCAGGTCGTTGATCTCCGCGAAGATCGGATGGGTCGTGGGGAGCTGGTCCTGGCGGTAGGCCCACGACTTTTCCACCGAGGCGAACGTGGTCCAGGCGCTTTGGAACTTCGTGTTCTCCACGGCGGCCAGGTGCGACATGTATTCGGCGAAGGACTCGTTGAGCCAGAGGTCGTTCCACCAGCGCATGGTCACGAGGTCACCGAACCACATGTGGGCCAGTTCGTGCAGCACGGTGATGGCACGGCGTTCCACCTGAGCCTCCGGGACCTTCCCGCGGAAGACGTAGCCCTCGAGGATGGTGACCGCGCCGGCGTTTTCCATGGCGCCGGCGTTGAACTCCGGCACAAACAGCTGGTCGTACTTCTCGAACGGGTAGGGGCAGCCGAACTGGGCCTCGAAGAATTCGAACCCCTGCCGGGTGAGCTCAAAGATGTTGTCCGCGTCCAGGTACTGCATGAGGGACTTGCGGGCGAAGACGCCCAGCGGCACGACGCGGCCGTCCGAACTGGTGACGTCGCTGCGCACCGACTGGTACGGGCCGGCGATCAGCGCGGTGACGTAGGAGGACAGGCGGGGCGTCGGGGCGAAGTCCCAGACCGAGCGCGCACCGCCGTCGTCCGCCGGCGACGTTGGCACGGGCTCCGGCGTCGGCGAGTTGGAGACGACGTCCCAGTGGGACGGCGCGGTGACGCGGAACCGGAAAGTGGCCTTCAGGTCAGGCTGTTCGAACACGGCGAACATCCGGCGCGAGTCCGGCACCTCGAACTGCGTGTACAGGTACACCTCGCCGTCCACGGGGTCCACGAAGCGGTGCAGCCCTTCGCCGGTGTTCATGTAGGGGGCGTCCGCCACCACGGTCAGCTCGTTGTCCGCAGCGAGGTCCGGCAGCTGGATCCGGATGCCGTCGGAAACCTCGGCCGGGTCCAGTTCGCGGCCGTTCAGGATCACGGTGTGGACAGTGTCCGTCACGGCGTCGATGAACGACGACGATCCCGGCGACGCCGTGAACCTGACGGTGGTGGTGGATCCGAAGACCGCCTCGCCCCTGGTCAGGTCCAGGCTGACATCGTAGGAGTCGACGGCGATCAGGGCGGCGCGCCCGCGTGCTTCGGCGCGGGTCAGGTTCATGCCTGGCAAGGTTGTGCCTCCAGAGGTTGTGGTGGCCGGACTGCCCCGGCCCGCCGGCTGCCGCGCACGGTGTTCACACGCGCGGTTGCATCACTGTGAAGCCATTGTTTCATTCCGGCGCCCCTTGGCAAGTTGCGCAGCTCACTTCCCGGGCCGGTTCGCTGCAGCCCACTCTCCAGCCGGCAGGCGCAGGGGTAGCGTTAAGGCATGGGAAAGATCCTCGATGCTGTGGACACCAAGGCGCTGCGGTTCGCGATCGGCTTCCCAGTGTTGCTTGCCGCGGGGTTCGCCGTCTGTGCCGTGCTGTTGCGGCCGGATCTGCCGGAACCGCTGGCGGTCATGTGGAATAACGACGGCGGCACCGCCTTTGCGCCGTTCCCCGCCTTTGCCGGCGGCGGGGCTGCCCTGATTGTCCTCGTCGGCTGGCTGGTGCTGCTGCAGTCCGTGCCGCTTTCGCGGCCAACCGTGATGCGCCGGATCATGATGGGCGCAGGGCTCACGGTGAGCCTGTTCGTCACCACCGTGCTGGCGGCGGCTCTCGTGGGCCAGGCCGGGGTAACAGACGCCAGGGAGTCCAGTGTGGACGTGATTGTCCTGGCCTCTGGCAGCGGGGCTGCGCTTTCCCTTGGCGTCATCATCGGGTTCGTCTTCAAGGCGGACCACCAATGGACGCCGGAGGATGACCTCGCCCTGCAGCGGGCGCTGGAGCAGGAGCTCGACCCCGACCTTGCCGGGGATTCCGTGCGGTTCTGGGTGCATGCGCGCAGCTCCGTCTTTGTCATGATCGCCGTCGCCAGCCTGTTTCCCGCTTCGCTGATCGCCATCGCCGTGCCGTGGCTGGGGGCCCTGCTGGTGGCGGCCGCCCTGGTCGGGGCCGCGTTCCTGTTCGCCAGGGTGACCGCGGACCGCAGCGGGCTTCGCGTTTTCCTTGCCGGCATCCTCCGCGTCATCGATGTCCCCGCCACCGCCATCTCCGCGGCCCAGCCGGCTGACGTCCGCGCCGCCGACTACGGCGGGTGGGGCTACCGCAACCACGACGGAACCGCAGCAGTGCTCGTCAGCAGCGGCCCCGCCGTCGTCGTCCGCAAGACCGACGGCCACCGGCTCGCCGTTAGCGGCAAAAACCCCGACTCGGCTGCCCTTCTCGCGGAGGTCCTGACCCGCGTTGCGGCGAGGGCGCGCCGCGACACACGCCCGCCGGACACCCGCCCGCCAGCCCAGGGCGGCGCAGAGACGTAGGCACCGCGGCGTAACTGCCGCGTAACGGCCCGGGCGGCACCCCGCCGCGGGAAGCGCACCGAGTACTCTTGGATCTGTTGATTTGACCTGTACCAGCCCGGCCGTGCCCCGGTGCTCAGAACTGAACGGAAGCTACCGTGACAACAAACCCTGCATTTCCGCGGGTCCACATCGCCACCGACCACGCCGGCATGGAGCTGAGCGCCCATCTGGTCAAGCACCTGACGGCGAACGGCTACGACGTGGTGGATCACGGCCCCAAGGAATACGACGCCCTGGACGACTACCCGTCGTTCTGCATCAACGCGGCGCTCGCAGTCGTGGCGGACCAGGAAGCCGGCGTCCACGCGCTGGGCATCGTGCTGGGCGGATCCGGAAACGGCGAGCAGATCGCGGCCAACAAGGTCAAGGGGGTCCGCGCGGCCCTCGCCTGGAACCACGCCACCGCCACGCTGGCCCGCGAGCACAACGACGCCAACGTCGTCGCCGTCGGCGGGCGCCAGCACAGCGTTGAGGAAGCCACGGCGCTGATCGAAGCCTTCCTGCAGGAGCCCTTCAGCAACGATGAGCGCCACGTCCGCCGCATCGGCAAGATCGCCACCTACGAAACCACCGGCGAGATCGTCGAATAGTGCCGGAAGGCCACTCGATCCACCGGCTGGCCCGCCAGTTCGGTGACGTGTTCGCCGGCGAGCGGTTAGCCGTCAGCAGCCCGCAGGGCCGGTTTGCCGCCGGAGCCGCCCTGCTGGACGGGCACGCCATGCTGGACGCGTCCGCACACGGCAAGCACCTGTTCCTGCACTTCGAACACGGGCTGGTACTGCACGTCCACCTGGGCCTCTACGGGGCCTGGGATTTCGGCGGGGACAGCCAGTTCCGCGGGGCCTCCAGCATCGGCGCGCCCCGCCGGGTGGGGGAGCGGGAAGTGGCCGGTAGCACCGGCGATCCTGCTCCTGCCGGGTACGCCGGTCCGCCGGCGCCGGTGGGCGCTGTACGGGTCAGGCTGGCAAGTGCCCACGGCTGGGCCGACCTCCGCGGCGCCACCACGTGCGCGGCCATCACCGAGGCCGAGGCGGCCGCGGTGCTGGACAGGCTGGGTCCCGATCCGCTCCACAACTCCGGCGCAAGCAGGGATGACTTCATCCGGCGCATCCTGACGAAGCGGACGCCCGTGGCCACGCTGCTGATGGACCAGAAGGTGATTGCCGGCGTCGGGAACGTCTACCGGGCCGAGGTGCTGTTCCGGGGCAGGATCGACCCCCTGCTCCCCGGCCGCGCGCTCACTGAGGACGCCGCCGGCCTCCTCTGGGACGACACGGCGGCGGTGATGTCCGACGGCGTCCGCGACGGGCGGATTATTACCACCACCGCCGGCTTCTGGACCCGGAGCGGACAGCTTCCGCCGGGGGAGGAGGCGCACTTTGTCTACCGCCGCCACGGCCAGCCGTGCCGGGTCTGCGGCACCACGGTTGCCCTCGCCGAACACGCCGCACGCAAGCTGTACTGGTGCCCGTCCTGCCAGCAGCCCTGACTTTGCCCAACGACGGCCGGCGATGTCACGAGGCTTAATGAAAACCTCGGCTCAACGACAAGAGGCCCCTCCAGCGAGGGGCCTCTTTGTTGTGGAGGGGACGACGGGAATCGAACCCGCGTAATCAGTTTGGAAGACTGAGGCTTTACCATTAAGCTACGTCCCCGAGGAAAGCGTTCCGGCGCACTGGCCTTCGGGCTTTTCTTCGGCGGCTGTTCAAGCCGGATATAACTAAACCTAATTCATGCCCCAAGTGTCAAATGTGCAATCGCGGCAGGGATGAACGTAGACTGTCCTGTGCATTACGGGGTGTAGCTCAGCTTGGCTAGAGCGCCTGCTTTGGGAGCAGGAAGTCGCAGGTTCAAATCCTGTCACCCCGACTCTGCGGCCCGGGCCCCAGGCCTGGTCACAACAACGCGTTTGCAGAAACCATCCAACAAAACCAGGAGTACTTAGACCGTGAAGAGCGCTGTCGAGAACCTCACCCCCACGCGGGTCAAGCTCAATGTTGAGGTCCCCTTTGAGGAATTGAAGCCCAGCATCGACGAGGCATACAAGACTGTTGCTTCGCAGATCCAGGTTCCTGGCTTCCGTAAGGGCAAGGTTCCTGCCAAGCTGATCGACCAGCGCGTCGGCCGCGGCTACGTCCTGGAGACCGCCATCAACGAGGGCCTCAACGGCTGGTACCAGGCTGCTGTCCAGGAGTCCGGCATCCGCCCCCTGAGCCGTCCCGAGGTTGAGATCACCGAGGTTCCGGACCCGTCCGCCACCGATGGTGAGCTGAAGTTCCAGGCCGAGGTTGACGTCCGCCCCGAGATCGAACTGCCTGACTACTCCGGCATCAAGGTTGAGGTTGCCGCTGCCGAGTCCTCCGACGCCGACGTCGACAAGGCCCTGGATGAACTGCGCGGCCGTTTCGGCACGCTGAAGACCGTTGAGCGCCCGGCCGCTGACGGCGACTTCCTGAGCATCGACATCACGGCCAGCGTGGACGGTGCCGAGGTGGATTCCGCTTCCGGCCTGTCCTACCAGGTTGGTGCCGGCACCATGCTCGAGGGCATGGACGAGGCCGTGACCGGCCTCAGCGCTGACGAGGACGCCATCTTCGACACCACCCTCGTGGGCGGCGACCACGCCGGCGAAGCCGCGCAGGTCAAGGTTGTTGTGAAGTCCGTCAAGGAGCGCGAGCTCCCCGAAGCGAACGACGACTTCGCCCAGTTGGCCTCCGAGTTCGACACCCTCGCCGAACTGCGCGAGGACCTCGCCAAGCAGGCCGCCGACTCCAAGGTCGTGGAGCAGGGCGTCGAAGCCCGCGACAAGGTCCTGGACAAGCTCGTCGAGCTGGTTGAGGTTCCGGTTCCGGAATCCGTCGTCGAAGAGCAGCTGGAGCAGCACTTCCAGGCCGGAAACTCCCACGGTGAAGGCGAGCACGACACCGAGGAGCACCGCGCCGAGGTCAAGGCCAACACCGAGCGGGCCTTCCAGAACGAAATCATCCTCGACGCCATCGCCGAGAAGGAAGAAGTGGGCGTCAGCCAGAACGAGCTGATCGACTACATCGTCACCACCGCCAGCCAGTACGGCATGGACCCGAACCAGTTCGCCCAGATCATCGATCAGAGCGGCCAGGTCCCCATGATGGTCTCCGAGGTCCGCCGCCGCAAGGCGCTGGCCGTCGTCCTGGGCCAGGCCGAGGTCACCGACTCTGAGGGCAACAAGGTTGACCTCAGCGACTTCGTCCGCCCCGGCGGCGAAGAGGTTCCGGCCGTCGAGGCCGAAGAAGTAACCGACGCTGAAGAGGCAGCCGACGAGACCGTCGCAAACGACGATCCCGCGGCCGTGAAGTTCTAGCAGCTACATTGAGCAGTGGCGCCAGCCCCCGGGTCCTTGGATCCGGGGGCTGGTGCGTTAACCGCCGGTGTGCGGCTCCTGCGGGCAATCGTGCGCCGTCAGCGAACAGCGCGATTCCGGCGAACAAATCCGCTGCGAAAGCGGTTAGTGTCCAAGTAGTGAAGTTCAGTGATGTCGAACAGTAACGTCACCGTCACCAGCGAGAGGTAAGTACAAATGTCACAGCAAGCAGCGGCCCCCCGCATGGCAACCGTCGATCCTGCAGCCCAGGACAACTACATCTACAACCGCCTGCTGAAAGAGCGCATCATTTGGCTTGGCTCCGAGGTCCGCGACGAGAACGCGAATGCGATCTGCTCGCAGCTGCTGCTGCTGTCCGCCGAGGACCCCACCAAGGACATCTACCTCTACATCAACTCGCCCGGCGGCTCGGTGACTGCCGGCATGGCCATCTATGACACGATGCAGTTCATTCCCAATGACGTCGTTACCGTCGCCACCGGCCTCGCTGCCTCCATGGGTCAGTTCCTGCTGTCCTCGGGCACCAAGGGCAAGCGGTACGCCACCCCGAACGCCCGCATCCTGATGCACCAGCCTTCCGGCGGCATCGGTGGAACGGCATCGGACATCAAGATCCAGGCCGAGCTGATCCTCCACATGAAGAAGGTCATGGCTGAGCTGACGGCCGACCAGACCGGCCAGACCGTGGAAACCATCCTCAAGGACAATGACCGCGACAAGTGGTTCACCGCAACCGAGGCGCTGGAATACGGCTTCTTCGACAAGATCTCGGCGCACGCAGGGTCTGTCGCCGGCGGCGGCGGAACCCAGAACGCTTCATCCAACGGCCAGAGCTAACCGGCATCACGACAGAACTGAATCCAGGAGCAATGAACATGAACTACAATTTCGGATCGTCTGCCGGTAACCTGCCGACAAGCCGTTACGTGCTGCCGCAGTTCGAGGAGCGGACGCCATATGGCTTCAAGCGCCAGGACCCGTACACCAAGCTCTTCGAGGACCGCATCATCTTCCTCGGTGTGCAGGTGGACGACGCCTCTGCCGACGACATCATGGCGCAGCTGCTGGTGCTGGAGTCCACGGACCCGGACCGCGACATCACCATCTACATCAACTCGCCAGGCGGCTCTTTCACCGCCATGACAGCGATCTACGACACCATGCAGTACATCCGCCCTGAGATCCAGACCGTGTGCCTGGGCCAGGCGGCAAGTGCGGCGGCCGTCCTGCTGGCCGCTGGAACGCCGGGCAAGCGGCTCGCCCTGCCCAACGCACGTGTCCTGATCCACCAGCCGGCACTCTCCGGCGGCCAGGGTGGACAGGCGTCCGACCTGGAGATCCAGGCGGCTGAAGTCATGCGCATGCGGACCTGGCTGGAAGACACCCTGGCCAAGCACTCCGGCCGGACGCCGGAACAGGTCAACAACGACATCGAGCGGGACAAGATCCTCACCGCCGCCGAGGCGCAGGACTACGGCCTGATCGACCAGGTCCTCGATTCCCGCAAGATCAAGCCGCAGGCACTCGCCCGGTAAATACGGGCACATGCCGGGTAAACAGCAGTAACGGACGCCGGTGCGGTTGAGAATTTTGAACCGCACCGGCGTCCGGTTTCCACCCCTCGGGCCGAATGTGACCTAGAGTGGATGTAGTCATTGCCGGTTCACGGCCGTGACCAGAAGCGACCGGTGCAAAGCTGCCCTTGCGGCAAGATACTAAAGGGGTTCACATATGGCTCGGATTGGCGAGAGCGCGGATCTGCTCAAGTGCTCTTTCTGTGGCAAGAGCCAGAAGCAGGTGCGCAAGCTCATTGCCGGGCCCGGCGTCTACATCTGCGACGAGTGCATCGAGCTCTGCAACGAGATCATCGAGGAAGAACTCGCAGAAGTCGCCGACCTGGGCAGTTTCGAACTGCCCAAGCCCCGTGAGATCTTTGACTTCCTGCAGGAATACGTCATCGGCCAGGAACCGGCAAAACGTTCCCTCGCCGTCGCGGTGTACAACCACTACAAGCGGATCCAGGCCGGCCATTCGCCCAAGAGCGGCACGCTGGCCGACGGCGGCCACCATGACGACGTGGAAATCGCCAAGTCCAACATTCTCCTGATTGGTCCCACGGGCTGCGGCAAGACCTACCTTGCGCAGACCCTGGCCCGCCGGCTGAACGTCCCCTTTGCCGTAGCCGACGCCACCGCCCTGACCGAAGCCGGCTATGTGGGCGAAGACGTGGAGAACATCCTCCTCAAGCTCATCCAGGCCGCCGACTACGACGTCAAGAAGGCCGAACAGGGCATCATCTACATCGACGAGATCGACAAAATCTCGCGCAAGAGCGAAAACCCCTCGATCACCCGCGATGTCTCGGGCGAGGGTGTGCAGCAGGCTCTGCTGAAAATCCTCGAAGGAACGGTAGCCTCGGTTCCGCCGCAGGGCGGCCGCAAGCACCCGCACCAGGAATTCATCCAGATCGACACCACCAACGTCCTCTTCATCGTTGCCGGCGCCTTCGCCGGGCTGGAGGACATCATCGGCTCCCGGTCCGGACGCAAGGGCATCGGCTTCGGTGCGCCGCTGAACGAGGTCAAGAACACCGACTCCTACGGCGAAGTGATGCCGGAGGACCTGCTGAAGTTCGGCCTTATTCCGGAGTTCATTGGCCGCCTGCCGGTCATCACCACGGTGTCCAACCTTGACCGTCCCGCGCTGATCCAGATCCTCTCCACGCCCAAGAACGCCCTGGTGAAGCAGTACCAGAAGATGTTCCAGCTGGACGGCGTGGAGCTGGTGTTCGACGACGCCGCCCTGGACCTGATTGCCGACCAGGCGCTGGAGCGGGGAACGGGAGCCCGCGGACTGCGCGCGATCATGGAGGAAGTCCTCCTGCCGGTCATGTTCGACCTGCCCAGCAGGGACGACATCGCCAGCGTGGTCATCACCGCCGACGTGGTGGCCAAGAAGGCCCAGCCAACCATGATCACGCACGACGTCGTGGCCAAGCGCCGGAACAAGTCCGCCTGACCGGAGCAAGCCCAGCCGGAATAAATTCACCGCGTCCGTTGCTGTCGCTTTAGCGTGCCCTGCTTGTAGCCCTTTTGCGGCGCGCCACACCCCGAAGACTTTCCTGAGGAGATTTGCTGTGTCTGAGAACGCCGCCAACAAGGCCGATTTCTGGTTCGACCCCCTTTGCCCGTTCGCCTGGATCACCTCCCGCTGGATCGGTGAAGTGGAGGGCGTCCGCGACATCCAGACGGAATGGCACGTCATGAGCCTGTCCGTGCTCAACGAGGGCCGGGACCTCGACCCGAAGTACCGCGAAGCCATGGACAAGGCCTGGGGTCCGGTACGGGTCATCATCGCCGCGCAGGAACAGCACGGCGACCACGTGGTCAAGCCGCTGTATGACGCCATGGGATCGCAGATCCACGACGGCGGCCAGAAGGACTTCCCGATCGTCATCAGCAAGGCCCTGGCCGAGTGCGGCCTCCCGGCTGAATTGGCCGCCGTCGCGGACTCGGACGAGTACGACCAGCAACTGCGTGCCAGCCACGAAAAGGGCATCTCCCTGGTGGGCCAGGACGTCGGAACCCCCGTGGTCGCCTTCAACGGCACCGCCTTCTTCGGCCCCGTCCTCACCCGCATCCCGCGGGGCGAGGAAGCCGGCAAGATCTGGGACGCGTCGGTTACCCTCGCTGCCTACCCGCACTTCTTCGAGATCAAGCGCAGCCGCACCGAAAGCCCCGCCTTCGACTGAATTGGGTCAGAGCCCCGGCAGAACTACATCAGAGTAGTTCTGCCGGGGCTCTTGCGCATCCGGAACCGGAGGACAAAGATAGTTCTTACCCACTTCGAAAGAAGTGAGACGCAGGAACCAAAGATTCAGTGACATGCTTCCAACGCAGCCTTTGGCGAAGTTAGAAGCAGGCTACCAGTGACAAGGTAGGAAGACCTGAAATTCTAAGGATCTTGCCAGACTGTCAAAGATGTCACCAGACAGCCGAAAAGTCGAAGCCCCACCAACGGCAAAACGCTGATGGGGCTTCCCCTTTGCCCGAAAATGGGACTGCCCAAAAATGGGCTGCCCGGATTTAGTCCGGGCCTATTTTATTGTCAGGCCTGCGCCGGTTCCTCGGCCGGGGCCAGCTCCACGTCGCTGACCGTGAGCTCGCCCTCGCCCGTGCTGAGCGAGATCTCCTGAGCGTTGGCTGCTGCCTTCAGGTCCCCGAGCCCCGCCTGGAGCTGGGCCACGAGCGGTTCCGGGGCAGTGATCGTTGCCGCGAGGACCTCAGTGCGCTGCTTGACCTTGGCCTCGGACTTGGCCTTCCGGATGCCGCTGAGCGCAAGGCCCACGGTGCCCAGCATGCCGGTGTCGCCGTCGGCGATCTCCAGCGGGGCCGGCCACGCGGCGCGGTGCACCGAACCGGCCCGCCACCAGCCCCAGACCTCTTCGGTGGCGAAGGGCAGGAACGGTGCGAAGAGGCGCAGCAGCGAGTCCAGCGCCGTGGCCAGGGCAGCCAGCACGGAAGCCTGCTCGGTCTCGCCGGCCGCACCGTAGGCGCGGTCCTTGATCAGCTCGACGTAGTCGTCGGTGAACTGCCAGAAGAACGATTCGCTGATCTGCAGTGCACGGGCGTAGTCGTAGTTGTCGAACGCCTTCGTGGCCTGGGCCACGACGTCGGAAACCTGGGCCAGCAGGGCACGGTCCAGGGGGTTCGTCAGGACGGACAGGTCCGTGGAAACCACCGAGTTCTCAGTGGCGCCGAGGTTCAGGACGAACTTCGAGGCGTTCAGCAGCTTGATGGCCAGGCGGCGGCCGATCTTCATCTGCGCAATCTCGTAGGCCGTGTCGGCGCCCAGGCGTGCGGAGGCAGCCCAGTAGCGGACGGCGTCGGAGCCGTACTCGTTGAGGACATCCGTCGGCACCACCACGTTGCCCTTGGACTTGGACATCTTCTTGCGGTCCGGGTCCAGGATCCAGCCGGAGATGGCGGCGTGCTTCCAGGGGGCGACGTCCTGCAGGGCGTCGGCGCGGACGGCGGAGGAGAACAGCCAGGTCCGGATGATGTCGTGTCCCTGGGGGCGCAGGTCGAACGGGAAGACCTTGGCGAACAGGTCCTCGTCCCGGCTCCAGCCGCCCACGATCTGCGGGGTCAGCGAGGACGTGGCCCAGGTGTCCAGCACGTCGGCGTCGCCGGTGAATCCGTTGGGCTGGTCGCGCTGGGACTCGTCATAACCGGGCGCGGCGTCCGCTGCCGGGTCAACGGGCAGCAGGTCGTCGGACGGCAGGACGGGGTTGTCGTAGTCCGGGTTGCCCTGGGCGTCCAGCGGGTACCAGACCGGGATCGGCACGCCGAAGAAGCGCTGGCGGGACACCAGCCAGTCGCCGTTGAGGCCGGCAATCCAGTTCTCGTAGCGGGAGCGCATGAAGGACGGGTGGAAGTCGATGTCCTGCCCGCGGCCGATCAGGCGTTCGCGGCGGTCCTCGTCGCGGCCGCCGTTGCGGATGTACCACTGCCTGGACGTGACAACCTCGAGGGGCTTGTCGCCCTTTTCGAAGAAGTTCACCGGGTGGGTGATCTTTTTGGGCTCGCCGTCGAGCAGGTCCGCTGCCGTGAGCAGCTCCACCACGGCCTCCTTGGCGGAGAAGACCGTCTTGCCGGCGATGGCAGCGTACGCCTCGCGGCCGGCGTCGGTGGTGATCCACTCCGGAGTCTCGGCGAGGATGCGGCCGTCGCGGCCCACGATCGCGCGGGTGGGGAGCTGCAGTTCACGCCACCAGGTCACGTCGGTCAGGTCACCGAAGGTGCAGACCATGGCGATGCCCGAGCCCTTGTCGGCCTTGGCCAGCGGGTGCGCCTTGACCTCCAGTTCGACGTCGAACAGGGGGGACTTCACTGTCTTGCCGAACAGCGGCTGGTACCGCTCGTCGTCGGGGTTTGCCACCAGCGCGGCGCAGGCCGCCAGCAGTTCGGGACGGGTCGTCTCGATGAAGATCTTCTCGCCGTCGGCCGTGAAGAACGGGTAGCGGTAGTACGCGCCGGGCACCTCGCGGTCCTCGAGCTCCGCCTGGGCCACGGCAGTGCGGAACGTGACGTCCCACAGCGTGGGGGCCTCGGCCATGTAAGCGTCGCCGGCAGCAAGGTTGGCAAGGAACGCACGCTGGGAGACGGCGCGGGAGGTGTCATCGATGGTGCGGTAGGTGAGGTTCCAGTCGACGGACAGGCCAAGGGTCTGGAACAGGTTTTCGAAGACCTTCTCGTCCTCGACCGCGAGTTCCTCACACAGTTCGATGAAGTTCTGGCGGGAGACGACGTCGAAGTCCCGCTGGTTCTTCGCCGGCTGGGCCGGGGGCTGGTAGTCCGGGTTGTACGGGATGGCGGGATCGCAGCGGACACCGTAGTAGTTCTGCACCCGGCGCTCGGTGGGCAGGCCGTTGTCGTCCCAGCCCATGGGGTAGAAGACGTTCTTGCCGGTCATGCGCATGTAGCGGGCCTGCACGTCGGTCTGCGTGAAGGAGAACATGTGTCCCACGTGGAGGGAGCCGGACGCGGTGGGCGGGGGAGTGTCGATCGAGTAGACCTGTTCCCGGGTGGTGTTGGGATCGAACCGGTAGGTTCCTTCCGCGAGCCAGCGCTGCGTGAGGGCAGCCTCCAGGCCTTCGAGGGCCGGCTTGTCGGGAACGTTGATGGGGGTGGTGGCGGGCGTGTCTGTACCCTGCGTTGATTCAGCCATGTCTCCAATTGTTCCATGCCGCCCAATTGTTTCCTGCCGGAGTAGCATGCGGCCTATGGCCAAAGCAGACGCTTCCTTCGCGATTAAGCGCATCTATGAGGAACCCGCGGACGACGACGGCTGCCGGGTTCTGGTGGACAGGCTCTGGCCGCGCGGGGTCAGTAAGGAACGGGCCCAGTTGGAGCTGTGGCTGAAGGACGTTGCCCCCTCGCCGCCGCTGCGGCAGGAATTCGCCCACATGCAGGAGCGGTTTGACGACTTCCGCACCCAGTACGAGGACGAACTTGCCGGCAACCCCGCCGTCGGCCAGCTCCTGGAACTGGCCGCAAAGCACCGGAAGGTGACACTGCTGTACGCCGCCCGGGATCCGGAGGTGAACCATGCCAGGGTGCTGCTGGAGTTCCTGGCAGCCCGTTAGGGTGGTGCCATGACTGACGTTTCCGCAAACTCCGACGTGTCCACCAACAAAGCAGCCCTGGTCACCGGCGCCAGCTCCGGCATTGGCGAGGCCACCGTGCGTGCGCTCCGTGCCGACGGCTGGACCGTCTACGCCGTCGCCCGCCGCCAGGAACGGCTGGCCGCGCTGGAGGCCGAGACCGGCGCCGTTGCCCTGGCCGCGGATATTTCCGAGGATGCGGACGTGGCCCGCCTGCTGGCCGAGGTGACCTCCGCCGGCGGGATCGACACCCTGGTCAACATCGCCGGCGGTGCGCGCGGGGCGGACCGCGTGGGCGAGGCCGTGACCGAGGACTGGGACTGGATGTACCGGGTCAACGTCCTGGGCACCATGAAGCTCACGAGGGCCTTCCTGCCGATGTTGCGCGAGAACGGTGAAGGCACGGTCCTGAACCTGACGTCCACGGCCGGTCTGGCGGTCTACGAAGGAGGGGGCGGCTACAACGCCGCGAAGTACGCCCAGCACGCCCTGACCGGGGCGCTGCGGCTGGAAGAGGCCGAGCACAACGTCCGCGTCATTGAAATCCTCCCCGGGCTGGTCCAGACTGACGAGTTCGCCCTCAACCGGCTGGGTGACGCCGAGGCAGCCAGCAAGGTGTACCAGGGCGTGGAGAAGCCGCTGACCGCCGAGGACGTGGCAGATGTGGTGCGTTACGCCGTGAGCGCGCCGCACCACGTGAACCTGGACGAGATCGTGATCCGCCCGGTGGCGCAGGCGTCGACCTACAAGCTGATCCGCAAGCAGGCCTGATCCGGCTGACCGTCTGCACGCTAACCGTCTGCAGGGATGTGCAGCGTGGCCAGCACGGCCGCGTGGTCCGTCCCGGCGACGCGGTGCACGGCGTAGCCCGACGCCGGAATGCGCGGACTGGTGACAAGATGGTCGATGGTGATGCCGGGTAGCATCTGGCCGTCCATCGGCCAGGTGGGCGTGAACCGCGTTCCGGACGCAATGCCGACGTCCACCAGCTTCCGGCCGCCCGGACCGCCGTCGAGCAGCCTGCGGAACTCTGAGTGGTCATAGGTGGCATTGAAGTCGCCCAGCAGCAGCCGGTTGCCCTGGCCCTCCGCACCGTTGCGCGCGACGAGCCGGCCCAGCGCCGCAAGGTCGCTGCGCCACTGGCCGACGCGGACATCCACCGGCGGCAGGGTGTGCACGTTCGCGAGCTCAAGCGTGGCCGCCGTTCCCGTACCCGCTGCGGGCAGCGTCAGCCGGAAGGTCGGCATCAGGAACGGGGTATCGGGAATCAGGCCGATGGCTTCGATCGGGTGTTTTGAGTAGGTTGCGCTGCCCGAGCCGTTTTCCGCGGGGCTGCTGATCCTGTGGGGCAGGAGCTTTCCCAGTCCTTCGGCGGCCAGCCGGTCCTCGAGCGCCTGCGTGTGCTCCTGGATGGCGAGCAGACCCACACCGTTTTCCCGGACCAGCCGGACTATTTCGGCGGCGTCGGCCTTGCCGAACCGGGAATTGATGCTCAGTACCGTCAGCTGCACGGTGCTGGACGAATCGGAGGCACTGCCGCCCGCACGGCTCAACGCTGGTCCGGCGTCCGCCCGGCCCGCATCCGGCGCCCAAAGCCAGAAAAGCTGCGCACCGAGGAGCAGCGCGGCAGCCGCCGTGACCAGGAGCCGCCGGCCCAGCAGCGCCAGGGCCAGGGCAACGGCGGCAGGAATCACCAGCCAGGGAGTGAAGGACAGCAGCTGCACCACCTGTGTGGGCCACTCAGCCGGGACGGCACGGAACACCGAAAGCGACGCAACGGGCAGGAGGATGCAGAGCGCCAGCACCCGTGCCCAAGCAGTCATGGATTGAGTCTAGGCCCAGGGCCGGCGCGGTTATGGCCGCTGCGTCCACAGCAGTTAGACTGGACGCAAAGCTTTGACCCGGCCATCACCGGCGAGCTTCCGGAAGAACACCCGGCCCGCTTGCGGACAACCGACCGCAGGGGACCAGGCCAGTAGAACCGGACGGGTAAGCCCGTCACAGCAGCAATGAGCGGCCGACGCCGGTACTCCCTTGGGAGGTCCGGTGCCGGTAAGTGAGGTGGTACCGCGGTGCCGCGGTGCTTTGTCCAACGCTGTTGGATGATTGCACACGCGCCGTCCTCGCATCCTGAATGATCCACTTGTTCACCAGCTCAACCCAGGATGTCGAGATGACGTATTACCCCAAGGCCTCAGCAGCCCCGTCCGGCACGGGCTCCTCTGCCGGAGTTTCCGCCTCCGTGAAGTTTCCGGAGATCGAAGAGCGGATCCTCAAGTACTGGGACGGGGACGGCACCTTCCAGGCAAGCATCGACCAGCGCAGCGCCGACCTGCGCGGCGGCGCCCCCGGCAGCAACGAATTCGTCTTCTACGACGGTCCGCCCTTCGCCAACGGCCTGCCGCACTACGGCCACCTGCTGACCGGCTACGCCAAGGACCTGGTGGGCCGCTACCAGACCCAGCGCGGCAAGCGTGTGGAGCGCCGCTTCGGCTGGGACACCCACGGCCTGCCCGCCGAGCTGGAAGCCATGAAGCAGCTGGGCATGACGGACAAGACCCAGATCGAGGCCATGGGCATCGACAAGTTCAACGACGCCTGCCGCGCCTCCGTGATGAAGTACGCCAACGAATGGCAGGCATACGTCACCCGCCAGGCCCGCTGGGTGGACTTCGACAACGACTACAAGACGCTCAACGTCGAATACATGGAGTCCGTGCTCTGGGCCTTCAAGCAGCTGCACGAGAAGGGCCTGACGTACAACGGCTACCGCGTGCTCCCGTACTGCTGGAAGGACGAGACGCCGCTGTCCAACCATGAACTGCGCATGGACGACGACGTCTACAAGAACCGCCAGGACCAGACCGTCACGGTGACGTTCCCGGTCAAGGCGGGGGAATCGGAACTCTCGCGGCAGCTGGCCGGCGTGCAGGCGCTCGCCTGGACCACCACGCCCTGGACGCTGCCCACCAACCTGGCGCTCGCCGTCGGGCCTGCCATCAGCTATGCCGTGCTTCCCGCCGGACCGAACGGCGTCAAAGCCGCCTCCGCCGAGGCGCCCGTCACCGGAAGCTTCCTGCTCGCCGAGGACCTGCTGGGCACCTACGCGAAGGACCTGGGGTATGACGACGCCGCTGCTGCGGCCGCCGCCGTCACCTCCACCCACACCGGCGCCGAGCTCGCCGGGCTCACCTACGAGCCGCTGTGGCACGACTTCGCCGACACCGAAAAGTACGGCACCCAGAACGCCTGGCAGTTCCTCGTGGCGGACTATGTCACCACCACTGACGGCACCGGCATCGTCCACCAAGCCCCTGCCTACGGTGAGGACGACCAGAAGGTCTGTGAGGAAGCCGGCATCCCTGTGGTGCTGTCCGTGGACGAGGGCGCCAAGTTCCTGCACCTGTTCGCGCACGGTGACCTGCACGACATCGTGGGGCTGCAGGTCTTCGAGGCCAACAAGCCGATCACCCAGGTGCTCCGCGCCCAGGGCCGCCTGGTCCGCCAGGCCAGCTACGAGCACAGCTACCCGCACTGCTGGCGTTGCCGCAACCCGCTGATCTACCGCGCTGTCTCCTCCTGGTACGTGGAGGTCACCAAGTTCCGCGACCGGATGTCCGAGCTGAACCAGGAAATCAACTGGATCCCGGGCAACGTCAAGGACGGCCAGTTCGGCAAGTGGCTCGCCAACGCCCGCGACTGGTCCATCAGCCGCAACCGCTACTGGGGCAGCCCCATCCCGGTGTGGCAGTCCAGCGATCCCGAGTACCCGCGTACCGACGTCTATGGCTCGCTCGCCGAAATCGAGGCCGATTTCGGCCGGCTGCCGCTGAACAAGGACGGCCAGGTTGACCTGCACCGGCCGTTCATCGACGAGCTGACCCGGCCCAACCCGGACGATCCCCGCACGCCGGAAGAGGGCCAGTCCGTCATGCGCCGCGTGGAGGACGTGCTGGACGTCTGGTTCGACTCCGGCTCCATGCCCTACGGCCAGGTGCACTACCCGTTCGAGAACGAGGCCTGGTTCGACACCCACAACCCGGCCGACTTCATCGTGGAGTACATCGGACAGACCCGCGGCTGGTTCTACATGCTGCACATCCTGTCCACCGCGCTGTTTGACCGCCCGGCCTTCCGGAATGTCATCAGCCACGGCATCGTGCTGGGCTCGGACGGGCAGAAGATGTCCAAGAGCCTGCGCAACTACCCGGACGTCTCCGAAGTCCTGGACCGTGACGGATCCGACGCCATGCGGTGGTTCCTCATGTCCAGCCCCATCCTGCGCGGCGGCAACCTGGTGGTCACCGAACAGGGCATCCGCGACGGCGTCCGCCAGGTGATCCTGCCGCTGTGGAACGTATACAGCTTCTTCACGCTGTACACGAATGCCGCTGCTGGTGGGTCAGGCTACGACGCGCAGCTGCGGTACGACGGCTACACGGACACGCTGGACCAGTACCTGCTGGCCAACACCGGCGACCTCGTCCGGAACATGACCGCCCAGCTGGACACCTACGACATCTCCGGCGCCTGCGATGAGCTCCGCAGTTACCTGGACATGCTCACCAACTGGTACGTCCGGCGCAGCCGCCAGCGCTTCTTCGACGAGAACGCCGACGCCTTCGACGCCCTGTACACCGCCCTGGAGGCTGTGTGCCGCGTGGCCGCCCCGCTGCTGCCGCTGGTGTCCGAGGAGATCTGGCGCGGCCTCACCGGCGGCCGCTCCGTGCACCTGGCCGACTGGCCGGACCCGGAGCTGTTCCCGTCCAACGCCGCCCTGGTCGGGGCGATGGACCGCGTGCAGCAGATCTGCTCCACCGGCTCCTCGCTACGGAAGGCCGCCAACCTGCGTGTCCGCCTGCCGCTGCAGGAACTCACCGTCGTGGCACCGGGCGCAGATGCGCTGGAAGGCTTTGCCGCCGTCGTCGCCGACGAACTGAACCTGCGCTCGGTCCGCCTGCTGGACGCCGCAAGCGCCTCCCCGGAGGAGTTCGGCATCGAGCAGAAACTCGTGGTCAACGCCCGCGCCGCCGGTCCGCGCCTCGGCAAGAACGTCCAGCTGGCCATCAAGGGCTCCAAGTCCGGCGACTGGTCTGTTTCCGATTCCGGAGTGGTCACGGCTGGCGGCCTTGAGCTGGAACCGCAGGAATACACGCTGGAGACGGTGGTGGCAGAGTCCGACGGCGGTTCGGCCTCCGTTGCGGTGCTTCCAGGTGGGGGCTTCGTCGTGCTGAACACCGAGGTGACCCCGGAACTCGAGGCCGAAGGCCTGGCCCGGGACATGGTCCGCGCCATCCAGCAGGCGCGCAAGGACGCCGCGCTGAACGTGAGCGACCGGATCCGGACCACCGTGAACGCTGCGCAGAATGTCATCGACGCGCTGCTGGCCAACGCCGAGCTGGTGAAGACCGAAACGCTGACGCTGGAGCTGGAGGCCGTGCCGGCCGACACCGCGGAGCCGCACATCACTGTCGAAAAAGTGGGGGCCTGAAACATGACCGACGAATTCTCCGTGGAGAGCGTCTACGCCGAGCTGCTGGGCCGGGCGCCGGAAAACAAGATGGAGCCGCGGCTTGCGCCGCTGTTCCGCGCCATGGACGTGCTGGGGGAGCCGAACAAGGCCTACCCGATCATCCACATCACCGGCACCAACGGCAAGACGTCGACGGCCCGGATGATCGAGGCGGGCCTGCGTGCCCACGGCCTCAGCACCGGCCGCTACACCAGCCCGCACCTGTCCAAGGTGACGGAACGGATCAGCCTGGACGGTGCGCCCGTCTCCGATGAGACGTTCGTGCGGATCTGGGACGAGATCCGCCCCTACCTGCAGATCGTGGATGACGAGCTCACGGCCGACGGCCAGCCGCGGCTGACGTACTTCGAGTGCCTGACCATCCTGGCCTTCGCCGTGTTCGCGGACCAGCCGGTCAACGTCGCAATCATGGAGGTGGGACTCGGCGGCATCACCGACGCCACCAACGTTGGCGACGGCCAGGTGTCCGTGGTGACACCCATCTCCCTGGACCACACCGACCTGCTTGGCGACACCACCGAGGACATCGCCTACGAGAAAGCCGGCATCATCAAGCCCGGCGGGTTCCTCGTCAGCGCGGCCCAGCCCCTGGACGCCGCGCAGGTCCTGTTGGAGAAGGCCAAGGAGTTGCAGGTCCCGTTCCGCTTCGAAGGCGTCGAATTCGGCGTCGAGTCACGGCAGGTCGCCGTCGGCGGGCAGGTGGTGACCGTCCAGGGCATCGCCGGCCGCTACCCGGACCTCATGGTCCCCCTGCACGGTGCCCACCAGGCCGAGAACGCCGCCGTGGCCGTGGCTGCGCTGGAGGCCTTCCTCGGCGGAGGGGAGAAGGAGCTGTCCCTGGAGGTCCTGCAGGAGGCTTTCGCCACCGTCTCGTCCCCGGGGCGCCTCGAAGTCGTGCGGACGGCACCCACCATCATCGTGGACGCCGCGCACAACCCGGACGGCATCCGTGCCTCCGCAGAGGCGATCCAGGAGGCCTTCAGCTTCAGCAAGCTCGTCGCCGTGGTGGGCGTGCTCAAGGAAAAGGACGCCGAGGAGATCCTGCGCCAGCTCAAGGAGTCTCTGGGCGACCTCGCGGAGGAGTTCTGCTTCACCCAGTCCAACTCCCCGCGGGCCGTGCCTGCAGCGGAACTGGCGGAGCTCGCCGTCGACCTCGGCTTCGGCGAAGAAAACGTGCACATCGCCGAGAAACTGGACGATGCGATCGAGTGGGCCGTGGAGCGCGCTGAAGCCAACGACGACCTCGCCGGCGGCGTGCTGGTGACCGGCTCCATCACGCTGGTGGCGGACGCCCGCATCCTGCTTGGAAAGGCGGCCACCTGATGGCCCGCCTGACCAAGGCCCAGCGCGAGTGGCGCCCGGGCATGCCCAAGAAACGGCGCTCCACCAAGGTCATGTTCGCCTCGACGGTGCTGCTGCTGGAAGCGTTCGTGGTCTTCTTCGCGGCGCTGGCCGTGTTCGGCCTGCGCCGCGCGGAGATCTCCCCGGCGCTGATCCTGTCCGTGGGCATTGGGTTGAGCGTCGTTCTCATTCTGGCCTGCGCCGTACTGTCCAGGCCGTGGGGTGTGGCGCTCGGCTGGGCCCTTCAGCTGGTGCTCATTCTCTTGGGTTTCGTGGAGCCCATGATGTTCCTCGTCGGAGCGCTGTTCGCCCTCTCCTGGTGGTACGGCATCCGGACCGGCATCCGGATTGACCGCGAATCCGCCCAGCGCGCCCGCGAGCAGGCCGAATGGGATGCCGCGCACCCCGAGGCCGCCGGCAACGAAGGCACCGGCACTCAAGGCACAGGCCAGACCCCGTAGACTTACCGTCGAAACCCACAACCAACCTCATTGGAGCGACTGTGAGCATTGAGCGCACCCTTGTCCTGATCAAGCCGGACGGTGTCACCCGCAACCTGACGGGCGAAATCCTCAAGAGGATCGAAGCCAAGGGCTACACCCTGGCCGAACTCAAGAAGACCAACGCCAGCCGTGAGCTGCTCGAGCAGCACTACGAGGAGCACGTGGGCAAGCCGTTCTACGAGCCCCTCGTGGAGTTCATGCTGAGCGGCCCCGTGGTGGCAGCAATCTTCGAAGGCCACCGCGTCATCGAGGGCTTCCGCTCCCTGGCCGGCACCACCGACCCCACGACGGCGGCCCCCGGAACCATCCGCGGCGACTTCGGCCGGGACTGGGGCCTGAAGGTCCAGCAGAACCTGGTCCACGGCTCCGACTCGGTGGACTCGGCCGAACGCGAAATCAAGATCTGGTTCCAGGCCTAAACCTCCCGCAGGCTGAGCGCGAACGTACAGTTGTGGCCCCTCACTCCGCGGAGTCAGGGGCCACAAC
>NZ_JBHTZA010000029.1:0-61850 GCF_042790555.1 Arthrobacter sp. NPDC056727
CCCAGGCGGGGGGGTGCTGGTATACTTCTGGTTGGTGGGGGGGGTCGGGGGGCGGGGGCCCGCCCGGCCGGCCCGCCCCCGCCTCTCCTGGGGGTTTGGGTTACCTGCCGCCTTCGATCTTCCGGCTGCGTTGTTCCTGTGCCATGGGGCCGTAGGGATATAC
The DNA here is from genome assembly GCF_042790555.1 of Arthrobacter sp. NPDC056727. NCBI lineage: Bacteria > Bacillati > Actinomycetota > Actinomycetes > Micrococcales > Micrococcaceae > Arthrobacter > Arthrobacter sp. NPDC056727. The sequence goes on from NZ_JBHTZA010000029.1 coordinate 164, forward strand.
GCCGACGCGCGGTTGGCTGGCCTGGGTCAGCCGCTCTGATTCCTCGGGGGTCAGTTCGAGGTCCGCGGCGGCTAGGTTGTCTGCCAGTTGCTCGATGTTCCTGGCGCCGAGGATCACTGACGTCACCGCGGGCCGGTCCGCCAGCCAGGCCAGGGCTACTTGCGAGGCGCTCACGCCATGGTCGGCGGCTGTTTTTTCCACTGTTCCGATGATGTCCCAGGTGCGTGGGTCGTCGTTGCGGGCCCGCCACGCTTCCATGCCTCGGTTCGGATTATCGCCGAGCCGGGTAGCACCGGCGGGCGGCTCGTCGCGCTTGTACTTGCCGGATAGCCAGCCGCCGCCCAGGGGCGACCACGGAAGCAGGCCGATGTTCGCATCAAGGGAGGCCGGGACGATCTCCGACTCGATCTCGCGGACCAGCAGGCTGTACTGCGGCTGCAGGGTTACGGGGGCGCTCCAGCCGTGGGCCTTAGCCAGGTGGACAGCCTTGGTCAGCTGCCACCCCAGGAAGTTCGAGAAACCGTAATAGGCGATCTTGCCATTGCTGACCGAGTCGTGCAGGAAGCGCAGGGTCTCCTCAAGGGGTGTGATGGGGTCCCACGCGTGCATTTGGTAGAGGTCAATCTGTTCCACCCCGAGGCGGCGGAGGGAATCATCCAAGGCCCGGGTCAGGTGGCGGCGGGACGTGCCTACGCTGTTCGGGGCCTCACCCATGGGGAAGCGTCCCTTCGTGGCCAGTACCACGCGGTCCTTGACTTCGGGCCGCCGCGCCAGCCAGCGTCCGATGATCTCTTCCGATAGGCCGGCGCTGTAAACATCGGCGGTGTCGATGAAGTTGCCGCCGGCGGCAACATAGTTATCCAGGATGGCGTGGGACGTTTCCTCGGTGGCCTCGGCCCCGAACGTCATGGTTCCCAGCGCGTAGTTCGATACCACGGCGCCGCTGTTGCCCAGTGTGCGGTACTGCATGATGCTCCTCAGTTCTCGGTGGGTGTCGTCTTGTTGGAGTGGTAGTCGCGCCAGCTGTGTGCGGGTTCGAAACCCAGCAGCCGCCTGGCCTTCTCGATGGACAGCAGGGTCTCGTGCTCGCTCAGCTCCTTGAGCATCTTGACGTCGGGAAACACTTCGGCGGCCAGGCTGGCACTGGAGCGGCTCATGACGGTGTCCTCGTTGGCGACGATGAAGGCCTCGAACCCCGGCGTGCGGTAGTCCAGAGCGCGGGCCACCGCTTGGGCGCCGTCGCGCGCGTCGATGTAGCCCCAGAGGTTCCATTTGCGCAGGGCGGCGTCCGAGTCGAAGGACGGGAACTCCTCGTAGTCCTCCGGGTCCATGACGTTGGAGAACCGGAGGCCAACGATGCTCAGCTCCGGATCCCAGCGCGTCATCTGGATGGCCATCTGCTCCTCCAGATGCTTGACCAGCGAGTAGGTGCTCTCCGGGCGGGCCGGATACTCCTCGTCTACCGGGATGTAGGGAGGGTCGACGTCGAACGGCAGTCCCAGCACCGTCTCACTGGAGGCGTACACGATTTTCTTGATGCCGGCCCTGCGGGCCGCCTGGAACACGTTGTAGGTGGACAGCATGTTGTTTTCGAAGGTGGCGGCGTCCGGCACGAGGCCCGGCGCCGGGATGGCGCCCAGATGCACCACCGCGTCGAACCCCTGGTGCCGGTCATCCAGGCCCAGGATGACGTCCACAACCTGCCCGTAATTGCGCAGGTCCACGGTGGCAAAGCCGGGACTGCGGTTGCCTGTCCGGTCCAGGTTCAGGACAGAATGCCCGTCAGCCACCAGCCTGCGGACCACATTCTGCCCCAGCTTTCCGCTGCCACCTGTCACTGCAATTCTCATGGGTACTCCTTTGCTATATCCATTAATTCGACGTGCCGCGGCCAGGGCCTCGGCGGCTTTCTCTCATCGGGTCTCGGCACAGCGGCACGGCGGACGGAATTGTTCACGCGACGCGGTGCCAAACGCTCGTCAGCCGGCGCGGCAGCGCTACGGAGCAAGTGATTGGTTGTTTGATGGGCCGCATGCCATCAGCAGCCAATCCAGGGTCCTCATCATGTTCTGGAACTCCAATGAACCGGTAAGCCGCACTTTCCACACGGACGGCTGTTCCTCGCGGCAGCTGCATACGTTGCACCAGGCGTCTTTCATTACTCCATTGACGCTACGTACCACGTGCGGCATTGTCAGCAGGTTTTCCTATCCCTGCTTTTCCTAGGACGCTGAGTCCTACCTTTAGGGCCGGGCACAAGGCATCGCAAGGTCCGTGGGGGGTGGTCACCAGGCACCCGTGCTGTAGCGTGCCATGTGCCCGACGAGCACTGTCCAGCGCTACGACCTGGGGACAGTGCTCCATGGAAGGCCACCACCGGCGGCCGGACGGTGGCAAGCAACTCATTGCGGGCAAGAAGCCGCCGGCGGAGTGAGCGGACAAGCGGCACCTGCTCCGATCGACAGACCAGGACTCCCCCGGCCGCCTTGGGTGTTCCTGGTACAGCCGTCACGCGCTCCCGAAGCAACCCGCCATCTTCAAGTCCAGCCGAGTGGGCCATGACCGCGGATAGCTCAGCGGCAGCCTACCCATTTGGGCAACATGCTGCCCAAATGTTGAGTGAGAGGGCCCTGCTGAGGGTGAGAAGCAGAGCAGCAAACGTATGGCCGGACGCTGATCGCCCCCGCCGAGGCCGGTCAGGCCGCGAGGACCCGCGGTGCTGCGGCAGGCCGCGTCGCGGGGTCCTCTTCTCCTGCACCCCACCCAGGTGGGTTAGAACTGGGTGAACGCTGCTGTGGCGGGGTCCGCGCCGATCCGGTTGCCCTGTTCAAGTGCGTTGATGGAGATCAGTTCGGCCGCGGTCAGGGTGATCGCTGCGGCGTCGAAGTTTTCCCGCATGCGCTTGGGCGATGAGGTTTTGGGGATGGCGATGTTTCCGGTGTGAAGGTGCCAGGCGAGGACAACCTGGGCGGGCGTGACTCCGTGCTTGGCGGCAAGGTACTTCACGGGGCCGGCGTCCAGGTCCGCGCCTTGGCCCAGGGGGCTGTATGCCTCCACGGCGATGCCCCGGGAGCGGCTCGTGTCGACGAGATCGCGCTGTTGGAAGGTGGGGTGGATTTCGATCTGGTTGACGGCCGGGGTGATGCCTGACGCCGCGCGGAGGGCGCCCAGGTGCGGTTCGAGGAAGTTGGACACTCCGATGGCATGTGCCAGTCCGTCGGCGTACAGGTTTTCCATGGCGTTCCAGGCCTTGGTGAAGAGCCCTTGGGACGGTACCGGCCAGTGGATCAGGTACAAGTCGACGTAGTCCAGGCCCAATGCATTACGGCTGTTTTGGAAGGCTTCGTAGACCAGCCCCTGCTCGCCGTTGCGGAGCTTGGTCGTGATGAAGATTTCCTCTCGAGCGATCCCTGATGCAGCGATCGCGGCGCCCACGCCGGTTTCGTTCCGATAGGCGGCCGCTGTGTCGATGTGGCGGTAGCCGGTTTCCAGGGCGTCTTCAACAATGCGCTGGGTGTCCTCTTCAGGGACCTGGAAGACGCCGAAGCCGAGCTGCGGGATCTTCACGCCGTTGTTCAGGGTGACCGTGGGGATCATTGTTGCCTGTGTCTGGGACATCATCTGTACTTTCTTCGGTGAGGTGTCGGAGGTAACCGGGCGCGAGGGGATTCAGGGCGCCCGGGACGGCACGGCGTCCCCCGTTGATGCGTCGGGTTGTTGACGCGCGGTTGTGGTGGCTTCATGCTCTGGGCGCGTGCGTGGGCCTAGGCTTGGAGCGCTCTGGCCCAGAGGTTGATGTCGGATTCGACCGCGAATTCATCGATTTTGTCGAGCTCATCGGTGGTGAACTCCGGGCCGGAGACTGCCCTGAGGTTGTCTTCGAGTTGCTGCACGCTGCTGGCGCCGATCAGTGCTGACGTTACGGGTATCCCCTTCTTCTGCGGGCGCAGTGTCCAGGCGACGGCCATCTGGGCCAGGGTCTGCCCGCGCCCGGCGGCGATCTCGTTCAGGCCGCGGATCCGGCTCAGGTTCTCGGGCGAGAGGTGGGTGTTCGCCAGGGACTTGCCCGCCGCTGCCCGGGAGTCACCCGGGACACCGTTCAGGTAGCGGGCGGTCAGCAGTCCCTGGGCCAGGGGTGAGAAGGCGATCGCCCCTGCCCCGACCTGTTCGAGGACCTGGAACAGGTTGGGGTCCCCGTGCTCGGTCCACCGGTTCAGCATGGAGTACGACGGCTGGTGGATCAGCAGGGGCGTGCCCAGATCGGCGAGGATGACCGCGGCCTCGAGGGTTTTTTCGGGCGAGTAGGAGGAGATCCCGGCGTACAGTGCCCTGCCGGAGCGGACCGCCGTCTCCAGCGCGCCCATGGTCTCCTCCAGGGGTGTGTCCGGGTCCGGGCGGTGGCTGTAAAAGATGTCCACGTAGTCCAGGCCCATGCGCTCCAGTGACTGGTCCAGGCTGGCCAGCAGGTACTTCCGAGATCCCCACTCACCGTAGAGCCCCGGCCACATGCGGTATCCCGCTTTCGTGGAGATGACGAGTTCGTCCCGGTGCGGTTTGAAGTCATCCGCCAGGTGCAGGCCGAAATTCGTTTCCGCGGACCCGTCCGGCGGACCGTAGTTGTTGGCGAGGTCAAAGTGCGTGACGCCCAGGTCGAACGCCCGCCGGAGGATGGTCCGTTGCGTTTCGAAGGCCTTGTCATCGCCAAAGTTGTGCCAGAGGCCGAGCGAAACGGCCGGAAGCTTCAGTCCGCTGCGGCCGACCCTGCGGTACGGCAGGGAATCGTAGCGGTCCTGCGCTGGGGTATAGCTCATGTATTTCAGTGTCCTTCGGTTGTTGTCCCGGTTCCGGGGCTTTGGGTACCCGCGGTGTGGATGTGGTCGGCCCGGAGTTCTTCGTCCATGACGGTGAGGCCGATCCCTTCCCCGCCCTGCACGTTCCGGCGCCCACGTCCGCCGTCGAGCCGGACCCAGGCGGTATTCCCGTCTGCTGCCATCATGTCCGCCCAGCCCCTGGCAATAACCTGACCCCGGCTGACGAGGCCTACGTAACTGCCCACTAGGAGCTGGACCAACAGCGAGGAGCTGAGGATTTCGGTCCGCCCGACCGGCGGCCTTTGAGCCTGCCCCTGAACGGCGTTCGCGGTGGTTGGGGCCTCCTCCGTCACCGGGTGCCGGCCGTGGTGTCACATTGCCGGTCATCCGGGCAGATGGCGGACACGCCCGAATATTCCCGACTTGTTACAGCGTGCGCGTCAGGCTCAAGTGCCCAGGCGGCCCGGTGCAGAGAACTTGCAAGCCAGCCCCGCAGCGTAGCGAGCCGCCGGCGTGCGGACTCGGCGCTCCGGCGCGGCCGCCGTGATGGTGGCGGCGCCACAACAGGCGCGTCCGGGAGGGCGCTGAGGGCCTCGTAGTTTATGGCGTTGACGGCGAAGGCCGCCATCGCAAGGGAAAAGTCCATGGTGTCTTCTTGTCATCTCACATGCATGGGTCTGTCAGCTACAGGGGCGTGACTGTTCTCGTGGGAAACCCGCACGGCCGATAGGCCCGGCGGGGCGCCGGGTTACATGGCCGGCCACGCACTAAACGCTATTCGCCTCCATGCGCCCTGTCAGCAGCTACGCCACGGCCTGCTTTTCCTAGGACTTCCAGTCCTACCCTCGGCCATGGAACGAGGAAGCGCGGGCATGGAGAATGGTAGACATGGGTCAAAGTGCAGAGTTCGGTAAGTTTTTGAAGGCCATGCGGTCACGCATGACGCCGGAGATGGCGGGGCTGCCGCCCAGCCCCACAACGCGGCGGGTCCCCGGGCTGCGGCGTGAAGAGATCGCCCGGCTGGCCGATGTCAGCACCGACTACTACACCCGGCTGGAACAGGGCCGCAACATCCACCCCTCCCGTGCCGTGCTCGATTCAGTGGGCAGTGCACTGAACCTGGACCCCGGAGAACATGCGCACATGCTCGCCCTCCTGGAAAACTGCGCCAGCACCCGGCGCTCCCCCGATCTGTCCCAGACCGTGCGCCCCGCGCTCCACCAACTCCTGGGCGCCGTCGGGAACGTGCCTGCCCTGATCCTGGGCCGCCGCACCGACGTCCTGGCCGGAAACCGTCTGGCCTTCCTCCTGCTCGCCGACTTCCCCGCCATGCCCGCGGCCGAACGCAACCTCACCCGCTGGATCTACCTCGACTCGCAGGCACGCGAACTCTTCCGCGATTGGAAAACGGTCGCCTCCGAAGCTGTCGGAACCCTGCGCGCCGATATCGGACGGCACCCCAACGACGTCCAGGCCAACCAGCTCGTCGGCGAACTCGCAGTAAACAGCGAACACTTCCGCCACTGGTGGGCCGGACACCGAGTAGCTGCCGCATCCGCAGGCAGCGTGCGATTCCATCACCCCGTTGTCGGAGACCTGGAACTGAACGTCGAAAACCTGTCCCTGCCCGATGACCCCGACCAGGTGCTGCGGATGTACACAGCCAAACCGGGCTCCCCCTCGGCGGATTCCCTCACACTGCTGGGCAGCTACGGCGCAGAACAGGCCCCCACGCGGGAACCGGCACGCACGCTCCAAAACAAAGCATCCGACACCCAGACCCCCTGAAAATAGCGGCAAGCCAGCCCGTCATCCTCTGTCAGGCCGCTTCGGTGCCAGTAGTCGAGGTGGAATCCGCACTGGTCGGTGTTCCCGCCGGTCAGGAGCGTCGATCGTCGAGACGCTCCACGAACTCCTTTGACACGCCCCGAGCATGAACGGGGACCGTTTCCGCCAGACGGCCAAGCAACGGCGTTGGTCAGTGCGACAATCAGCCCTGATCTGGAAAAGGGCGATTACTAGGAAACCCCTTAATGACGTGAGGAACGGCATTTGACACGTGGGTAACGGCTGAACCGGTTGTTTCCCACGCCTTCAGGCAGGTCGTAAGCATTTGGCTCTGGCCGCGCAGCGGTCCCCGGGTCTAGCATCCGGTTGTAATCCCATCTCGAGACCAGGAGGAATCCCGATGCCAGAAGACTCAGTGAAGAATGTCGTGCTGGTGCATGGCGGATTCGTCGACGGATCCGGCTGGCAGGGTGTGTACGACCTGCTGACCGCAGACGGCTACAACGTCCGGATCGTGCAGAACCCCACAGTGTCCCTCGACGACGATGTCGCGGTGACCAAGCGGGCGATCGCCGACTGCGATGGTCCCGTCGTGCTCGTTGGCCACTCCTATGGAGGCGTGGTCGTTACCGAAGCAGGCACCGACCAAAAAATCGCTTCCCTCGTCTATATCGCCGCGTTCGCACCCGACGCGGGCGAATCCGTGAACACGCTCATCGCCGACCCGCCGCCAGGCGCCCCGGTCCCCCCGATCCTTCCGCCCCGGGACGGGTTCCTCTTCCTGGACCGTGAAAAGTTCGCCGATTCCTTCGCCGCCGACGTGCCGCCCGGGCAGGCGGCATTCATGGCCGATTCACAGGTCCCCTGGGGCGTCGAAGCCCTCCAGGGCGCGGTCACCAAGCCCGCCTGGCGGGAGAAGCCCAGCTGGTACCTGATCGCCACCGATGACCGGATGATCCCCCCGCCCGCGCAACACGCGATGTCCGAACGCGCCGGTTCCTCCGTCACCGAGGTCCCAGCCAGTCACTCCGTGTACGTCTCACAGCCGCAGGCCGTGACTTCACTGATCAAGGAGGCGGCCGCGGGCCGCGGCTAGCACCTCCCGGGCCGCGCTTTCCTCATCCAGCTGACGCTCTTGGGTCTGTTTCCGCTGCCACGCAAAGCCCGATCTCGCCTCCGCTCGGCCGTTCTTCAGAGCGGGTGGTGGCTCCAGGCCTGCGAGACCCTGAAGGCGAGCCTGGGACGCTTGATCGGGCGGGTGATGGGCGGGCGGCGCCAAGTCCAATCCGTCGAAAAACCTGGAGGTCGGATAGTCGTAGCACCAGTCTGGACGTTCGTCAGGTTGGAGTACACCCCAACCCGATCTCTCCGGCCTGGTGTCCTGACGTTTTTCTGGGAAGTCCCTAGAAAACAATCTGACAGGTTGATGGGCGCCAGAGTGACCGGCGTTCAGCATGTGTTGGCGTGTCGCGTCGGCGGGGACAGCCGATCACATCATGGCCGGCGACGGCGGGACAAGCACGATCAACGACGTCGCAGCACTCCATGCTTGCCCGACGGGGCAGTCATCCTGAGCTCTGGGTTTTCCTCAATTTTTGTCGTTTGGTCGATGGTTTGCCCCTTGTGGACCAATCCAGAGTCCACGCATGACCGTACGTCTGGATGCGGCATAGATTGCGGGAAGGCCTCCTTCGCGCAGAAGGCTGCGAGGGCTATGCGACTGTGATTTCGGCCGCCGGCAGGCATGTGAAGAAATGCGGTTGTTCGACCGGGGCGAGAGGAACTATGACCCACCGGTTTCCGTAGTACTCCACATAGGAGTCTGACGGGCAACGGGAAAATGCTTCTTCGCGTGTCAACTCAGTTCTCCAATCGACATTGATCCTCACCGGCACGTGGAACCGGTCCCATCCTTAGTTCTTGTGTAACATCGCTCACAGATCTGGCGGAGTTTCCTGTCTCGGGGGCCTCTCCACCCCTTTTAGCTAGGGGAGCCCGAGTGCTTTCATCCGCGAATACAGGGTGGAGCGGCTGATCCCGAGCAGTTCAGCAGCCTGAACCTTATTGCCCCTCACCTGCGCCAATACCTTGCGGATTGTGTCGAACTCAGCTTGCTCCAGGAGTCCTAGGTTCCGGCGGCGGCCACGGGTGCGGTAACGCTCCGGAATGTCGCTGAGAGTCACATCGCCGACGGACCTGGCAGCAAGTACCTCGTCCAGCACACTCTGTAACTCCTTGTAGTTACGTGGCCAGTCGTGAGCTAACAAGGCGGCCAGAGCCGGGGACGTGAATCTAACGTTCTTGACGCCACGGTCCGCCAGTAGTGACGCTACTATCGAAGCCAGTTCGGGTCGCCGTTGCCGCAATGCTGGTAGCTCGATAATTGACCGACAATGCGTCGCGATCGGGGCGATTGAGTCCATGCCGGTATCAGTCGTCAGCACGACGCGTGCGCTCGTTTGCTCCATTGCATCTAACAGCACCCGGAGGAGCCGCGCATCAAGAAGGTGGACTGACTCTACAACGAAGCTGGTCAGAGACTGCTCTGCCAGGCTCTGAAGACTTGCTGCCCATTTCTTTGAGCCGTCGACTACAGCGTCGCTGGCGTCAATCACCTGGACGGAATCGTCAGCCGTTACGCTGAAAGCTGCCGCAGTACGGCCCGATCCCGGTTCGCCGGAGATGAGGACATGTCCAGAGGCATTGCGTGCCCGCAGGAGCTTCTCGGCAAGATCGTCGCCTACGGTTCGGTAGCGGACCGTAGCGCGCGGCACGGCTGGCGTACCTTCTTCGTCTCGCAGAACGCGGAACACCGCGCCCTGATCCGAAACCCGCTCTATAAGGACCGTTCGCTGTCCCATGCTCAGGTCCATTTGCACTCGGTCCCCGAAGACTGTAGTACGCTGCGCGGCAAACTCCTTGAGCAAAGCGAGGTCATTGTTCCCTAGCTCCGTGGCCGCCGCTCCGTTCGTGAAGGTCTCGCTTGGCTCGACCGCCACCACGGGCATTCGGCGGTGCCCTTCACATGCGGCGCGAAATGCGAGCAGGAGCGCAACTTGCGCGTCCGAATAGGTGTTTAGGAGCCTCTGCTGGATTTCCCGGACAGCTGAGGTCAGCACGGGCTTCATGAGGGCCGGGCTTTCCCGTCCCGGGCCCATTATGTTGATCACGCCTTCCAGTCGCCGTGTGCCAAGCTGGAAAATCGGGAGGCCGAAACAAATCTGGTCGCGCAGGCATTCTAGAAAATGCTCTTCGCCGAGCACAAAAACACCGCGTCTGGTCTCGATTGGCGTTGAGATCGCATTGGTGCCGCTTGTTTGTTCTGTGAATTGGGCGCCGATCACGACGCCAAGGCGATCCGACGCGGCAGCCAGACGCGTAGTGCCAAATGTACGGTGCAGGATGTAGCCCTCGTTGTCGGCAAGCAAGAGCCCAAAATTCGAGTCGTGCAGTTGATTCTCAAGACCTTCGAGAATCGGTGTGGCTGCCCGCATGAGCCGCGACTGGAGATTCATTTCAGCGAGCTGATCAATGACGATCCCGCTGCCGGGGTTTAGCCCAGCTAGCGTCGATCGATGCCACGACTGTCGGATATCCGGGTCTAAGGGCGTATCCTTTTCAGTCATGCGACTTCCGGCGAGGTCACGGATGAACATTAGGGCTCAACTTCCAGGCGACGATTCCGCACGGAGCGCCACCGCTGAGTGCGAACTGATGGTGAGATCAACGCTAGTCAAGCGTCTGGCATAGCAACATATGCACGCGCACCGTTTGAGTGATCACGACTGTGCATGCCGCATTACTAGTCGCGCTTTCGCGACCCATCTGCCCAAAAGTGCCGACCTCCCTGACATCGGGTTGGCCTCAAGGAGCCGCAGCGGGTCCGTTACGGTGACGGAAGACTTACTGGGGACTTTGCGGTCTTTTCCCATTTGTAGTCGATCCAGATCTCATAGCCGTCCCACCTTTGCACCATCGTGCGTGTATTTACGCCGTCGACGGCAAGCCACAGAATCGAGTTGTCGTCGGTGACGGCATCGACAATTCCCTGTCGAACGAACTCGTTGTGGAGGCGCAGCTCGACGACTTCACCCACTAAGGGCAGCCAGTCAGGCTGAATATGAAGACTCATCGGTCTCCGTTCGGGTCTATTGCCGGGTGGTCCAGCGTGGCAACCGTCTGGCAGCCTCGCCGGTCCCTGGTTTCTGATAAATGAGCGGCCGGACACCTCGGCGCGCGTTTTCTGAGCCCAGGAAGCCGAAGACGGTCACCGTGGGCCAGGCCTGGCTCCTTGATAAAAGAGCTCACACCTAGGAGTTCTTTGTGGTTACCTTCCAAAGTGCACTTGCCCTTTTCTGACGGCAAGGCTGTAGAGCCAGAGGCTGATGAGGGAAAGAACTGCCGCATAGATTGAGAAGGCCCAAACCATGTCCTGTTGTTGGGCCCACACCAGAATGTACGAGGAGGTTCCGCCAAAGACAGCAACTCCCAAGCCGTAGGCGACGGCCATGCCTGTGGTTCTGCACTCGGGCGGCATGAGAGTGGAGATGATGAAGTTGAACAGCGTCTGGTTGAGGGCTATGGCGATTCCGCCGATGAGCATCACAGCTGCGAACGTCAAGATGCCACGCTGGTTGTACAAGACGATCAGGAACACAGCAGGAACCAGAGTGAAGCGGACGATCGTGAACACTTTCAGATTCCCGTACTTGTCGCACAAGGCCCCCACGTATGTTCCAGCGACAACCATCAGGATGCCCAGCATTGTTGTGACGGCGAAGATATGCGTCGGGTCTTCGTTGTAGGCGGCACGTGCAAGGCCGGGAAGGCCAACTGTCCACGCATAGTTAGCGGCCTGTGTCCCCGCCACCACGAAGAGAATAGCGAGGAATCCCAGCCGACTCTTCCAGACCTGGCGCCATACTTCTGCCGTGGTGGGCGGTGCATCCCCGGATCGGACACCTGCTCCGGTTTCGGGCAACGAACGACGGAGGTAGATTACGAAGACACCAGCGAGCCCACCGAAGAGGAAGGGTATCCGCCAACCCCATTCCGCCATGGCATCGCCGCCCACGCAGGCGCTGACGATGAAGGACACAAGCGAGGCGAGCATGATTCCGGCTTGAAGGATTGAACCCGAGACGATGGTTGTAAAGCGACCTTCCTGGCCGGGCGTTGCCATCTCTACCGCCGCCGCGTTCCCCACAGCCTGTTCGATGCCGGTGGAGAGGCCTTGAATGAGGCGTGCGCAGACCAGCACGGCCGCGGCCCATACTCCGATCTGGTCATAGGTGGGCAGCACTCCCATGAGCAAACTGCTGCCAGAAATGGCAGCGATGGAAATAACCAGGATCTTCTTATGCCCAATCCGATCCGCGATGGGACCGATGAAGACCCCTGCCAACGGCCGGGCAACGAATCCTACAGCGAAGACCATCAGTGCGGACAGAGTTGAGGCGACAGGGTCGCTGCCTGGAAAGAAGTGTGGAGCGAGGAGGGCTGCCATGAGCCCGTAAACGGTGAAATCAAACCATTCCAGGGCCATGCCGCCGCCGAGGGCCATGGCGTTTCGTTTGTTGATTCTTCGGGCGGTGGCACCCGTCTCGATGCCGGTTGCCCTGGTTATTTTTTGGCTCGTCATTGCGCCTCTTCGTTAGGTGATTTTTGGATGCATGTGGACACGGAACCGGGAAGGCTGTTCTGCGTCGCGCTTCAAGTGGGTTGCCATAAGCCAAGACGGCGCTCTGGGAGCAGCGAGTGAGTACTCCAAGGTGGCCTGTTGGCGCGGCAAGTGCTCCTGTGGAGAACTCTGAACCGAGCGGGCCGGCGGCCAACGTGACCGCCGGCCCGTTTAGCTGTGCCCTGCTTACGTGGCGATCACTAGATCGTTTGTCCACCGTCGATGTACCAGGACTGGCCGGTTACGAAGCTGGACGCGTCGGATGCCAGGAAACCGACGGCGTTGGCGATATCTTGGGGCTGGGCGAGTCTGCCCATCGGAATTCCTGTCCGGAATACGCTGAGGTCGCCCTCGATTTGGCGTTCGGGTCCTACTCCCAGCCGTGCCCATTGTTCGCGCTGCATGTCGGTTTCGGTGGATCCGGGATTGACGGTGTTCACTCTGACACCCTGGCCTGCTACTTCCAAGGCGAGGCACTGTGCCATCATCTGGGTGGCAGCTTTGGATGCGCAGTAGGCGGCGAGGTCGAGGCGAGGCTTGGTTGCGCAGTTGGACGTGATGACCACGATCGATCCCCGGGTTTCCTGGGCGATCATTTTTCGGGCGGCAGCGGCGCTACATAGGTAGGCCGCTCGTGTGTTCACGGCAAACTGTTTGTCCCAGAGGCCGATGTCGCCCGAGAGCAATTCTCCAGGGTTGCAGACTCCCGCGTTGTTCACGAAGACATCAAGGCCACCCAGGTGGCGCGAAGCGGCGTCGACTGCTTTTTCCACCGATACAGGGTCCGTGAGGTCTGCGGCGACGCTGAAACCTCCAAGTTCGGCGGCCGTTTCGGCTGCGGTCGCAGCGTCGATGTCAATGATGGCGATTTTTGCGCCCTGGGCGACGAGATGGGCTGCGATTGCTTTGCCGATGCCGCGACCGGCACCCGTGACGATGGCACTTTTTCCGCTAAGGGACGTACTCATTTTTGTACTCCGATGTTTCGTTCGAATTGAAAAGAATCAATATTTGCGGCCGCGACCGGGTTCAGTGCTGCTTCGAAGGCGCTGGTGATCGCTTCGCGTGCCTTGCCGGCTTGGGCGGCGTCCCCGATGATCATGAGTCTGTCGCTCGGAAGGTGTGTCAGGCCCAGCGAACGGACGAGGGAACTGCCTCTTCCGATGCGGAACCTGTAGTAAAAGAAGTCGCGAACCTTATGATTGCTGAATACCTTCTTCACGGCTCCTGACTTCATGAAGCGCGTGTTCAGGATTTTCTCCACCAGAGGTCCAACTCCTCCGCGGTATCGGGCTCCGGCGGCGATGACGATGAGATCTGCTTCCTGCAGAAGTTCGGTTCTGGCGTGGGCAGGCTTACCAAGATGAAACCTGACGCCGGCCCGTCTGCATTCTTTTTCCAGGTTGGCGATGTAAGCGACAAAACTCGGTTCGGCGGCCTCAACGTCATTGAAGATCGGCGCTTTCCCGGTCAGGAGAAAATTCCCTCCCGCGTGGTCTCTTTTGTCGAGAACGCAGACCGTATTGCCAGCTGCAGTCAATGCCGCGTATGACAGACCAGCGGGGCCGGCCCCAATGACGACGATTTTCCGTCCGGTCGCCAGGCCGCCGGCGGCGAACTCCAGTTCCCGGCCAGTAGTTGGGTTCACAACGCAGGAAAGGTTATCGCCGCCTCGCATGTTGTTCACACAGTGATTGCACGACAGGCAGCTCCGCACAGGGTTCCCGGACTGGGCTTTGTTCACCCATTCCGCGTCTGCTAGGAGGGGACGGCCGATGGCTGTCATATCCAGCTTTCCCTCACGTATTGCCCTACTGGCCAGTTCGGGGTCGCCCAGTCTCCCGACGCCGATGACGGGGACGTTGACACGGGACTTGACCGCGGCGGCCATGTCCAGAAATATCCCTTCCTTCCACTTCATGGGTGGAATCATGATTTCGGCACCGGGCTGGGACCGGTAGTGTCCCGCCGTGACGCTGATGGCGTCGGCTCCTGATTCGACGGCCCACTCCGCTACGACGTAGGCGTCCTCAGTGTGTATGCCGTCAGCGTAGAAGTCTTCTGCGCCAAGCCTGTAGATTACGGGCAGCTCTGGAACCGCTGCTTTAATGCCTTCGATGATTCGAAGACCAAACCGGGCGCGGTTTCGTAGCGATCCGCCGAACTCGTCCGTCCGAGTATTCTCCGATGGGGAGAGGAACTGAGAGATTAGGTAACCGTGCGCGCCGTGAAGCTCCACCATATCGAAACCGGCCTTTTTGGCCCGGCCGGCGGCGGAAACGAACGCCTCGATTGTTTCCTCGATTCGCTCCTGGGTCATCGCCTCCGGGTGGGCTATCTCCTTTTCGATTTCGAAGACAGGAGTTGGTATGGCCGAGGGGGCGACGGGCTGCACACCCGAAACCGCGCGGCGAGCCCTGCTGCCGCCGTGCCCCAACTGGATAGACGCGCGGGCACCTTCTTCGTGGATTGCCTTTACGATCGTTTCCAGTCCCGGCAGAAACTTGTCGTGGTAGATGCCCAGCTCGTGGAACCGGTGACGGCCGGCAACTTCGGGGGCTGCCATTTCGACGGTAATCAGCCCTACGCCTCCGCGGGCGCGCGCTTGGTAATAGGCGACTGTGGCAGAGGTAGCAAAGCCCGCATTCGTGGAGTATCGAGTCGTCATGGGCGGCATGACCACCCTGTTCCTGATCTCGACGCCGCCGATGGAGATCGGTGCAAACAATGCCGCGTTCTGCGTGTCAGGCATGGACGAGCCCAGACTCGGCGATCGCCACACGCAAGGCTTCCCTTTCAGCGTCGCCAAGCGGCTGGAGCGGAGAGCGTACGTGGGCTTCATCGATGCTGCCGGTCAGTGCCAGGATGTTCTTCATCCGGTTGTGTCCGTCCAGAAGAGGTTCCTTGTAGCATTCCTCGGCCAGCGGCCAGATTTGGTCCCATACCTGCCGGGCTTCGGCAAGGTCCAGCTTGTTGACAGCTTCCCAAAGCCGGACGTGAAGACTGGCCACGATGCTGCCGTGGCCGGAAAGGATCCCATCAGCCCCCACGCACAGGGAACTGAACAGCGATCGGCTGAAACTGGATAGGACGGCCACTTCCCTGTCGAGGGATTTGAGAGCCCTCCACGTGCGTTCGTAAATGACGATGTCGTTGGACCACTCCTTGACCGCAGCTATGGTGTCGATTTCTGAACAAAGCTGAGTGATGCCGTCGACGGTGAAGCGCAGAGCCGAGAAATGGGGGTAGATGAAAGCAATCAGGGGCAGATCAGTAACCGAAGCGATTTCGGCGAAGTGACCCCGGGCCATTTCTGGCCTCTGGTATCCGCCGCCGTCCAACACAGCTGACGGGAAGATCAACAGTCCGTCAGCGCCCGCCCGATGTGCCCGAACCGCGGCGGCGGCGGCTTTCTTTGAACCGTCTTCATAGATTCCGGCGATAACCGGCACACGCCCGTTGGTTTCTTCGAGCACAATGTCCAGCTGACGGGCACGTTCATCATCTGTGAGGGTTGCCGTCTCCGACGCATGAGCGTTGGTTGTTATGCCGGAGATCCCGGGAACATCCAGGAGTGAACGGAGATGCTTCCTGAGGTTTGCCTCGTCCAGGCGGCCATCGGAGGCGAACGGCTGCAGATGCGCCGGAATGACGCCTGAAATCGAAAGGGATGAACGTGTCATTGGTGTGTCCTCTGTATCGAATGGATTCTGAGGTGACTCACGTTACGGTTGCATCAAATTGCTGTGAAATGCCGCTTTTACATCCCTTATGCGTGGTACGCATAAGGGATGAATCGTGAAAATCGGGTGCTCAACATTGAGTTCCGCCACCTCCGCGCTCTGGTTGCGGTCGCCGAAGATTTGAACTTCACCCGGGCGGCGGAGCGTCTGCGAACCACTCAGCCGTCCCTGAGCCGGACCATCGCCAGCCTTGAGCAAATTCTGGGAACGGTTCTTGTGCGACGTGACCGTCAGTCCGTGAACCTGACTGCGGATGGGACACGCCTCCTCGCTTACGCTCAACTCGCGCTCTCGGCGCTTCAGGAAGGCGCGGACGCGGTCACGGGGCCGCCCCTGGTTCTGCGCATCTGTTTCGCGGGAGTTGTCGCTGAGATTACAGGGCCGGCCGTCAAGGCGTTTGAAGGTATGCATCCGGGCATCGAAGTGGACATTCGCCGCTATGACGACCCAATGGCAAGGCTCTTAGAGGGACGCTGCCATCTGGCTATTCTTCTCGGATCTCCGAAAAACCCCGCGCTTGAAACTCTTGCACTGACTGAGGAAGTCAGGATGGCGGCGCTTCCTGCCAGTCATCGACTCGCTGGACAAGACACCATCGCCTTGAAGGAGCTCTCGCGCGAGACGCTGGTGATCAATGTCCTCGCGGGCACCACCAGCGTCAACTTGTGGGATGAGTCCGACATGCCTACGAAGATCGTGCGCGTAAGAAACATCGACGAATGGATGGAAGCAATTGCCCTTGGCCGGGGGATTGGTGTTACTCCGGCGTCGACTGCACGGTTTTACAGTCATCCTCAGATCGCATTCCGCACACTATCGGATGCGCCACGAGTACCTGTTGTCCTCGCGTGGCGGAAAGGTGACCCACATCCAAACATCCCCGATTTCGCTGAAGCCGTCAGGTTATCGTTGACGTGATTTGCGCAGCATCGATCAGCATTGCCGAGCTGGGTGGCTCGCCACCTGGCACCGGCAGCACAAGCCAGATGTTTGATGCCGGGTTCAGGGTGTGACCAAGTCTTTAAGTCCTCGGGTGCTCAGGCCAGTCACGCTGGATTCCGGTATCGCGCAAGTTCAGACGAAGTCTTCGTCGGCACAAACTCGGTGATCGAGTACTCGGCCACGCCATGCGTCCTGAAGGGGTCATTTTCCAGGACAGCCAAGACGTCAGAGAGGTTCCCTGCGGCCAGAATGACACCGCCAGTCCGAGGCTCTTTACGGCCAGATGCCAAGAAGATTCCCGCCTCGTACTGTCGCTCGAGGAAATTTCGGTGTTCGTTCAGGTGCCGCTCGACCTCTACGAGATCCGCGAGGTAAATCAGGTCAATGACAAATAGGCTGCTCATCCGCTAGACCGTACCAGAGCCGTTCAATCACTCCCCCGGGACAGGCGGCGACCAAGCTGTCGACTTGCCCGGCAGGTGCCAGCTGCAACCACCCGATGCGACCGAAGATATTCGGTTTTGGCGGGAGGCAGATCCTGGCACAGAAGTCCCGAGAGATCCCGAATTCACACGGGCAGCATCTTCCAAGTCCGGTCTATGCCCCACGTGAGGGCCTCAACCCTTCTCTAGGTTTCCAGGGACCGATACCAAGATGTCCGGTTCCTGAACAGTTACACACCCCGGAATCGTTGGACGATATCGCTATCGCCGATCCGGGGATCGGCTACCAAACAAATCAGCACTCAATGGAGAGGGAGCCCAGATGACGCTCCAGACGGATCCCGCACTGACCACGATCGATCTGTCCGCCAGGACGTTCAAGCAACTCATTGACGGGCGGCTGCTCGAGGGCGCTTCCAGCCAGCCTGTCATCGATCCGGCGACTGGTGAGGCGTTCGCCGTCGCGCCGGTCGCAAACGAGACCCAGGCCAACGAAGCCTGCCTCGCGGCCGAGCGAGCATACGTAGGGTGGCAAAAAACCACTCACGGTGACCGCACCCACATCCTGGAGCAGATCGCGGTGCGGATCGAAGAACGCCGCCAGGAGATCGCCCAGATCATCACCCTGGAGAACGGCAAGCCGATTGCTGAGGCTGAAGGTGATGTCGACGCTGCAGTAACGTGGCTACGGCACTTCAACAGCCTCCGACTGGACCCCCAGGTTCTGCGCGAAGATCAGCAATCGCGCGTTGAGATACACCGCAAGCCGTTGGGTGTGGTACTGGGGATCATTCCATGGAACTTCCCCTTCTTCCAGACCATCTACAAGCTGGCCCCAGCACTGCTTGCCGGCAACACGATCGTCCTTAAACCCGCCCCAACCACCCCGCTTAACGCGATGATTGTTGCTGAAATTGTCCATGATCTGGTCCCGGCGGGCGTCGTCAACGTCGTGGGCGACGGCGGAGACATTGGGCCGTTCCTAAGCGCACACCCCACCATTGCAAAGGTTTCGTTCACCGGCTCAACTGCTGCAGGCCGAAAAGTCATGGCCACCGGCGACACCGTCAAGCGAGTAGTCCTGGAACTTGGCGGCAACGACGCTGCCGTCGTGCTCGACGATGCTGACATTCCGGCAGTCGCCAAGGACATCTTCGAGAAGGCGTTCTGGAACACAGGCCAGGTGTGCATCAACATCAAACGGATTTATGTCCATGCTTCGCAGTATGACGAGTTCTGCACCGAACTTGCCCGGCATGCTGAGAAAGCCAAGATCGGTCCGGGAATGAACCGGGACAATGAATTCGGGCCCCTACAGAACGTGCGCCAACTCCAAGCAGCCAAGGCCGCCCTGGCCATTGCTGCCCGCGACGGAAAAATCATCGCTGGCGGGAACGTAATCGATCAGCCGGGGTACTTCGTCGAACTGACCGTAGTACGCGATATCGACGAGACCAGCCCGCTGGTCTCCGAGGAGACCTTTGCCCCCATACGCAGCGTCCTGAAGTACGACAACATTGATGAGGTCATTGAACGGGCCAATCGAACCGACTACGGCTTGGGCAACTCCGTGTGGGGCAGCGACGTGGCGCGCGCAACGACCATCGCACGGCAACTTGAAAGTGGAACGGTGTGGGTGAACACGCACTCCGCAGTCGCGCCCGATGTACCGTTCGGCGGCCGCAAACAGTCGGGCCTGGGCGTTGAATTCGGGATCGACGGACTTCTGGAGTACACGGACAGCTCCGTCATCCACATCGCCAAAGGAACGAACTCGGTCACCTGACCCAACCAGGAGAACCCCGTCTTTCGCCTGACGGTCTGGTAACACAAAGCACAGCGAACCAGAATGATAAGGAAGGTAAGAAACACAGATGATTGAGCTATCGGTCGCAACAGAAGACCTCACTCTTGCCGAGGACTACCCTCTGGAAAACGTTCTCTACGGAACACCCGCCGCCAAAGTTCAGTGGCTCCGACAGTCCACACAGGGTGAAGGCCAGCTCTACGTCGGCATTTTCACATGCGATCCGTGCGGGGTCGAAGACGAACTCCTCGGTGACGAATCTGTCTACATGTTGGAAGGCCGCATGACCGTTGAAGTCATAGGTGGCGAATCGGTCTCCCTGAGCGCCGGCGACGTTGCATCCTTCCCAAAGGGAACAAAGACCGTTGTTCACGTTCACGAGCCGATCAAGAAGTTCTTTGTAATCAGCGGATAAAGGTAGAAGAAAGAAAATGAGCAACAAGTCTTACGACGTTATTGTCATTGGCGGCGGATTTGCCGGCGTCACCGCTTCACGCGAACTCGGGCGGCAAGGCTACAAGGTCGCCCTGCTTGAGGGTCGCGACCGTCTGGGTGGACGAACTTGGTACAAGGATGAGGCCCTTCCGGGTTACTCCCTGGAGCTGGGCGGCACGTGGGTGCACTGGTTCCAACCACATGTGTACTCCGAAATCACCCGCTACGGTCTCGAGCTGGTCGAAACCGTTGGCGTGTCGGCCCCGGAACTGGCAGCTACCGTATCTGGCGGTAAGCAGAGCATCCGGAAGTTTGACGAGGTGGGCGACACCATCAACTCGGTTATGGAGAAAGTGGTCGAAGGCGCCCGCGAGGTGTTCGACCGGCCATTCCAGCCGTTCCTGCACCCGGAAGCCCTGGCAGAGGTGGACAAGCTGTCCATCCAGGACCGCATCGACTCGCTGGACATCTCCCAGGAGGACAAGGACCTTGCCAACGGTCTCTGGGGTGCCATGGGTTCAGCGCCATGCAGTGAGGTCGGCATCGTTGCCGCGATGCGCTGGTACGCCCTGAGTGATTTCAACATCGAAACCATGTTTGACGCAGTGGGACGGTACAAGTTCAAAGACGGCACCCGATCCCTGATTGAGGCGATCGCCAACGATTCGCTGGCAGATATCCGGCTCAGCACACCCGTTGCTTCAGTCGAACAGAACGAGGACGGCGTCCGCGTCGTGACCCGCGACGGCGAAGTTCTGACTGCTTCAGGCGTCGTCGTGGCTGTTCCGATCAACACCCTGGGTTCCATCAAATTCACGCCCGAACTCTCTGAGGGCAAGCAGGCAGTCAGTACCGAACGGCAGGCCGGCCGTGGGTCGAAGGTATGGGTGCGCGTCCGCGGGGACCTGCCCAAGCCATTCTTTGCAGTGGCCCCCGACAACCACCTGATCAACTATGTCGTCACTGACAAGATCTTCGACGATGGCCAAATCCTGATCGCGTTCGGTCCCGACGGGGCCAACACAGACGCCGACAACGCGGAAATGGTACGTGAGGAACTCGGCAAGATCTTTGGCGACCTCGAAATCGTAGAAACCGTCGGGCACAACTGGGCCAACGACGAGTTCTCCCAAGGCACCTGGTCAATGTTCCGACCCGGTCAGACGGTTGAGCACCTGTCAGAACTCCAACAGGCCGAAGGCCGCGTGTTCTTCGCAGGGTCGGATATCGCGAACGGCTGGAACGGCTTCATCGACGGTGCCATCGAGTCCGGCATCCGCGCCGGCCGTGAGATCCGCGCACAGCTGCTCGGACAACAAATCTAGGGCGTTCCGCCTTAGAAACAGCCCATAGAAAGACTATAAAAATGATCGAGATCGACACCGTCGTCGGTACCGAGCGTCGACGTCTCGCCAAGACTCTTACTTGGCGAGACGGGATGGCGCTTGCAATGACCTTGCCCACTGGTCTGTTCGTAACCTTCGGATACCTCATGGGTGTCGTTGGTGCTTGGACTGCCATCACCGTGTGGTGCGTAGGAGCTGTCATCAGCCTGCTCCAGTGCTTTGTTTTCGCTGAAATGGCGGCCATGTTCCCTCGGGATTCGGGCGGAGTAGCCCGCTACGCGATCGAGGGCTGGAAAAGGTACTTCGCACCGCTTGGTGCAATAGCTGCGTTCGGTTACTGGATTGGCTGGTCGCTGTCGATCTCGATGGCCTCTGTCGTCCTCGGTGAATTGGTAGAGGACACATGGTTCGCCAACAACGGGATTAGCTTCAGCGTCCTCGGAAACCCCCTCGGCCTTAAGCACCTTATCGCTCTGGGGGCCATGGCGTTCGCGTGGGCATTCAACTACTACGGCCTCAAGTTCGGCTCCGCTGTGAACAAGTTGCTGGGCATGTTCGTCATAGTAGGCCTGGCGGCTGTGACAGTTGGGTGCCTCGTTAGCCCATCAATGAAGTGGTCAGCCAGCAACATGACCTGGTACGTGAACGGTGACTGGCGCACAGTTGTCGTCGTCTTGTACGTGACAGCATGGGCGGTTTACGCCAGCGAGATCGTCGCGTCCTTCGCCCCGGAATACAAAAACACGTCAAGCGACACCTCCAAGGCCATGACTCGCATCTCGTTGTTCATGATCGTCCTGTTCTGTGTGGTTCCGACCGTCCTAGCTGGCACGCTCGGCGAGGATGCAGTGCGCGACAACCCGGTTACATATGTCTCTGTAGCGTTCGGTCAGGCCTTCGGCGGGGCCAGCTGGATTGGAACCATCGTGATCGGTTCCGCTCTGCTTATCGCTATCATTTCCACGACGGCTGACGGGGGTAGAGCGCTCTTCGGCCTGGCCGAGGAAGGTATGACAATCAAACAGCTCCATTGGGTAAACCGTTGGGGCGTACCAGGACGGTCCCTCACCTTGGATGTGGTCCTCAACGCGACTGTCATGGTGCTTGTTGGAGAACCCGTGAGCATCCTGTTGGCCAGCAACCTCGGCTACCTCCTTTCAATCATCCTCGGCCTGTCAGCTTTTCTTCTGCTGCGAAAGGACAGACCGCAGTGGCCGCGTCCGATCCGCCGCGGACGTGGCTGGATCCCAGTAGTCGTGGTGCTGGTGGCATTCAATACGTTCATCACCGTTGTTGGTGTCCTCAACCCCGAGCTCCTCGGCTATGGCGATATCCGGGACACGCTGGTAGCCGTCGCGATCTTGTTGCTGTCGGTCGTGCTCTACATCTATCGGCGCGTGGTCCAGGATAAGAAGCCGATAGTCTGGCGTCTTCCATCCCCTGCCGTGCCAGAAGGCGAAGATGCGATCGCGCTCGAGGAAGAAATGCGACAAGTGAAGGCAGAGCGTGCAAGGCGACGCTAGCGACTTTGAGGCCGGAGGGCTTGGCCGCCACCTGAGCTAAGCCGTAGTCATGTGAAAGGCGGCCTGGCCGGCATTGTATGAAGCACCGCATCTGCGTGCACGCTATTCAACTTTTTGCCACCGTCAGGCCGCTCTTCGGCTTCACCTTAATACTCCACAGAGGACGTGGTGAAGCCATACGCCTCATCTAATGGACTTGGCCTGCGACTGGTTTAACAAGATGCCCAAAAGCGATTCCGGGATCTGAGACGATCCGCCGCGCATCTGCGAAGGTATCGGGACGAGCCCGCCAAGGCCAGTGCACCCCAAGGTGGCGACGATTTTTCGCCCTAGAGTACCGGACGAAGAGGTCTCGACCGTCCTTGTAGCCGGAATGAACGGTCACCTGAATTCCGCGCCCGAATTATCCGTGAGCATTCACGGACTTACCGACAAGTATTGCCAAGGACGCCGGTTGTTATAGGCGCCATGAGGCAATGCCAGGGATATGGGCTTGGCTGGTCTCCAGAAGTAGAACAAGCGTAAAGGGACGCCGCGCATGGCATTAGCAAAACGTCTGCCATGGCACCGACTTGTCAGGGCATACGTACAGATAACAGAAACGACCGATCTATTAGCTCGGGGTTGTCAGATGCCGTATTGCAAGACTCTCCGGATCTTTTGCTCGCGTCTGACACCACACACGACACATCGATTATTGAAACCACCGACGGCTATGAATCACGGATCGACGCTCAGCGATGCAACCAGCGGAATCGCGGAAGTTTCAACCCCATTATCCTCTACCCGATGCCCTGACTCATTTTGTGTGGTCAATCGTGGCCAGCAGACTTTGAGGCCCGCGGGAATCACTGCCAAGCCTGATGCCGGTGTTGTCTGGCATCCATCATGCGCCACCTACCGCGCTGACATTGGATCGATCAAACTCTGAACTGCGATCGGCAGGCCCGCACAGCATGTGGTCTGCCCAAACCGATCTTCAAGACATTAACAACTCAACCGAAAGGAAGCACGCGTGGCCGATACGGAGAAACATGCAAGCCGGCGAGTGATAGTTACGGGAGGTACCAGAGGAATTGGGCGAGCGTGCGCAGAGCTCTTTGCCCGAGCCGGCGATCGGGTCCTGGTATGTTCTCGTAGCGCTTCCGAAGCGGAAGCTGTAGCTTCAGAACTCAATCAGTACGGTGGATCCGTCGAAGGGATGGCAGCCGATCTTGCTGACCCGGAAGTGGGCCTCAAAATGATCGGGCGGTGCGTGGAGCTATTTGGTGGCGTCGATGCCCTCGTCAACAACGCCGGGATTTTCGAGTCAACTTCGCTTGTCGACGTCACAGCCGATGACTGGGACTCAACGATGCATACGAACCTACGGGGGCCAGCGCTAACTTCCGCCGCGGCAGCCCGGGTGATGAGGGATGCGGGCAGCGGCTGTATCGTCAACATCGCCTCCATCAATGGACTGGCACCTGAGGCGAATTTCGCTGCCTACAACGCTTCTAAAGCAGGTCTCATATCGCTGACCAGGACAACTGCGATTGAGCTCGCAGATGCGGGCATCCGAGTCAACTGCATTGCTCCTGGTCTGATCCGAACACCGATGGCAGAACCGTGGATCGCGGGCCTGTCAGATGATGTGGTCGCACGCTGGGCACCGATGCGCCGGTTCGGGCTACCCACAGAGATCGCTACGGTTGTTGACTTCCTGATCTCGGACGCCTCGGCATACATGACCGGTGAAACCCTCACGGTAGATGGCGGCACGTTGGCACGCCAGCCAGTCCTGTAGCCAGCCACCATGTCATCGAACAGAGACCGTTGGCTCAGCAATGTTGGCTCGAATCGGATCAGCGCTCGGAAGATGTTGCCTGGATACTGCGTTTTCGCATCCAGCCCTGACCATATTTCACCAGGACTCAGGCCTGCCATTGCAGCACCAAGACCAGACGACCAGCATGGAGTCCCGAATGCCGCAGCACCGCAAGCACAGCACCGCCGCTTCGGCGCAACAGCTGTATCTGACTGCGAAATTCCGTCAGATTAATCGACGGCCGGAGTCGGCGCCGAAAACGCATTCATTACATGACGAACCTCTGGAGCTCCCCTTCGGAGTTGCCCACATGCGCCGAGTCGGTTCCACGTTTACGGTCTGCGGAACACCCGCCCAAACGTGGCCCATTTTTTTCCATCTTGCCATTTCAGAGGCTGAAACGCTTTGCCCAGCGTGCGCGAACGCAGTTCAGGAGTGACCCGACCCAGCCTGGGCAGAACTGGAATCTAACCGTACACGCCAGATTCCCCGGCCTGATGGTCCAGACAAACGGAACATGTAGGCTGAGCGGCCCCCTAATTCGGGACCTGGGACACCTGTGGCCAGTCCAGGACGCCGCCCTATTAGCTTTCCAAAACCCCCTAGAAGGTATGATTCGAGTCATGACGGCGACCGATTCTGATTTCGCCGACCACAGGGCCCTGGCCGACGCACTTACTGCGGAACGGCCACTCCATGCCCTGGTGAGTGCCTTGCGCCGCATCTCCTCCGCGCCGGTCGCGGTCATTGATCGGCGCGGTGGTGTTCTGGTGAGCGTTCCCGAACGCGCAGAATGGATGGCGAAAGAGCTCGTTGCCGTTTCTCCCCCTGCGGATGGCCCGGTGGCTGGTTGCGTCCTGCGCTCCGTAGAGTTGGAGGGGGAACCCGTCGCGGTGCTGGCCGTGCGGGGGGAAGGCGCGTCGCCGGAGCTCCTGTCATTCGCAGCTTCCTTGGCCGGTATTGAGCTTTCACGCCGGCACGCCATCTTGAGCGGGCGAAGAGAGCTACTCGGCCAAGTCCTTGAAGACGTGATTGCCGGTTACCTCGGCGAGCAAGAGGGTTCCCGACGGCTCCTGGAGCATGGTTTGGACGTGACAAAGCCACACGAGGTCGTCGTCGGCACCGCTGAAGGTTCGCCTCGCCGGCTGCGGTCGTATCCCTGGAACCTGCATACGCTGCTTACTCAGCAAAACGATCCGCACCTGCGCACGATCGTCGACGACAGGTTGGTCCTGGTTGTCCCAGAACACGCTGGTCTGTTTGTGGCCAGGCTCTGCCACGAACATTTGGCCGGCATCGGCTCGAACGCCCGGGTTGGCGTCAGCAAGCCCCGCATCGGCGTGAGTGGGTTGAGACTTAGCTACTTCGAAGCGCGTAACGCGCTGACTGAGGGGTACGGTGTTCAAGTGTATCGGAGCCAGGATCTACCTACGGCCCTTCTGATTGCCAGTGTGGAGGCGGGGGCACCGCTACGCGACTTGTCGGCCGAAGCGCTGGCGCCACTTTTGGAGTATGACCGGAAGAACGACACGTCATTAGTGGATTCGCTCCGCTGCTACCTCGGAAAAGACGGCGATATGAGCGCGACTGCCGCTGAGCTCTTTATACATCGAAACACTCTTCGCAACAGGCTGCGACTAGTAGAGGAACTCACAGGTCGCGACGTGTCATTGCCAAGCAACTACGCTCACTTTTGGCTGGCAACTTCAGGTCTGGACCTGGCCGCCGGCGCCAACCTGTCATCGCTGTTCGAACGAGGCAGGGTACGGGATGTCTGACGGCGTCCGGGTGGCAATCGAGAGCGTGCTTTTTGTCGGTGGAGAATCTGGCGCTACACGAGCATTTTTTAACCTAGTGATGCGCCGGCAGGGTTCAGGCTCGGACCAACAGGTGCTTTTTGTACCCGCAGTCGGCTCAGCGATACCGGATTCGGGTGCTTGGGTTCCGTGCTTCGGAAGTAGCGACAAAACCGCGCTGACCCGCCAAGTCTTGGATTTCGGTGCCGACCTCATTTCCACTTTGGACGTAGACGGGCGTGAGCTGAGACTTTTTATGGCGCCCGATCAGGGCCTTTTCGCGCTTGCTGATCTTATTGACCGGGGACCACGTGCACGGATCCTCGGAGCCGTGGCGTTCATCGACCTCTATACTCCGCTGGCAGAGAAGGCTGCGAACTACTACGCGAATGCTCTGTCTTGCCGGGTGATTCACGAGACCATTCCAACCCCGGGCGATTACCGCTTCCTGGTCTGGGGCGACGAGCCGGTTGCCGGCGTGGTCGACATGCTGGATGTTCTTCCTGCGGCGGTTCCGCCACATTGGATCCCCTATTGGCGGGTGCTTGATCTGGAGGCCGAAGTCGCGCGACTGAGTGACCTCGGGGCTCGGGTGCGAGTGCCGGTCACAGATTCAGCGTTAGGTCCTTTCGCCCTGCTCGCGGACCCCTTCGGCGTTACTTTTGGACTACAAACACCGGCTTCGGACAATCTGCTCGTCGAACACGGTAAGTCCAAGTAGCGAATGTCGGGCCGCACAGCCAGGTCGGGATTCGCGGTGCGCATGCCTATGTTCCCGTGAAACCCGCCTGAATAGCGTTAATCATTGTCAGCTTGACCATCGACAATGGAGACG
This sequence comes from Arthrobacter sp. NPDC056727, assembly GCF_042790555.1. Classification (NCBI taxonomy): domain Bacteria; kingdom Bacillati; phylum Actinomycetota; class Actinomycetes; order Micrococcales; family Micrococcaceae; genus Arthrobacter; species Arthrobacter sp. NPDC056727. The sequence goes on from NZ_JBHTZA010000029.1 coordinate 27,120, forward strand.
AGAAGTGAACACTTCACTGCCACCGGCACCCCTCACCAAATCCGACCTGGAAATCGTGCTTGAAGAACGGCTTTCGGATGCCCGCACATTGCCGGCCGACGCCTATCTTTCCCAAGACATCCTTGACTGGGAACGCAAGCACCTCCTCGAAGCAGCCTGGGTCTGCGTTGGTCGCAGCAGCGACGTCGCAAAAGCTGGCGACCAGAAGGCTGTCCGCGTTGGAACACAGGGCATCCTGCTAACCCGCGACGATTCCGGCGCCCTCCACGCCTTCTACAACGCATGTCGACACCGCGGTCACGAACTACTTCCCGTGGGCGCGTGCACCAACAAGAAGCTGGTCCAGTGTCCCTACCACGCTTGGGTTTTCGGCCTCAACGGCGAGCTGCGGTCGGCGACCCAGTTCATGGACACCGAGAACTTCAATAAGGAGGAGTGGCCGCTCATCGAAGTCCGCTCCGTCGAATGGTTCGGCTGGATCTTCATCAATGCCTCCGGAGATGCGCCCGAATTCAGCGAGTGGGTCGGTAATCTGACCGAGGTGGTGACCCCTTGGGATCCCACGGACATGGTTGTCGGCGAGTCACACAATTACACTCTCAAGACCAACTGGAAGACGGTCATTGAGAATTACCTTGAGTGCTACCACTGCCCCTCAATCCACCCCGAGCTTTGCCGCGTCGCCCCTCCCGAATCTGCCATGGGCTTGCACCAGACGGGCATGTGGCTGGGCGGCGGCCTGGAGTTCCGTGACGATGCCGACACAAACAGCCTCGACGGCCGCAGTGGCGGAGACCGCATCGCCGGAATCGACGACGAACAGGCCCGCTGGACGCTCTACTTCATGCTCGCGCCCAACCTGCTGCTGACGCTGCAACCGGACTACGTGATGACGCACCGGCTTGTGCCCCTCTCCCCCGGTGAGACGTGGGTGGAATGCAGCTGGTACTTCCCGCGCGAGGTCGCCGAACGTCCGGGCTTTGACCCGTCCTTCGCCGCAGACTTCTGGGATATCACCAACAAGCAGGACTTTGGTGCCTGCGAGTCCGTCTATCAGGGTATGCTCACCGACGGTTACCGCCCGGGGCCTTTCGATGAGCGCGAGGACGGCGTCCGGGCCTTCCAGGCCCAGCTCGCAACGGCCTATCTGACAGGTCGTTGGGAAAAGCCACTACAGATCAGCCTGGGCGCGGACCATGTGGTCTGATCAGGAGATCTCTCTTGAGATCACGGCGGGCTCCCTTGTGGCCGCCGGTGTGCGGTCGCTGCGCCTTGCCCGCGGCGACCGTGCTCCCCTCCCCAGGTGGGAAGCGGGTGCGCATCTCGAATTTGACCTGCCCAATGGGCTGATCCGCCACTACTCGCTTTGTAGTGACCCGAATGAAACCGGCTCCTATGAGGTCGCAGTGCTCTTGGCCCCCGAAAGCCGTGGGGGATCAGCACACATGCACAATGACCTTCAGGTCGGCGATGTAGTTACGGTGCGCGGGCCCAGGAACAACTTTCCTTTCTCCGTGGGCAGCGATGAACGGGTGCTTTTCATCGCCGGCGGAATCGGCATCACCCCGATTCTGCCCATGATGAGGACAGCCAACGAGTCAGGCATCGAATGGCGCCTCGTTTATGGTGGCCGGTCTCGCGAGTCGATGGCCTATCTTGACCAACTCCAAAATTACGGGTCACGGGTCCAGATAGTCCCCCAGGACGAACTCGGGGCAATTGATCTTCAGGCACTCCTAGGTGAACCCCAGCCCGATACGAAGGTCTTCTGTTGCGGACCTACCGGACTTCTGGACGCCGTTCAGCAACTTTGCGGCACTTGGCCAACCGGCTCTCTGCATCTGGAAAGATTTGCTGCCGGAAGCCCAACGGAGGGTGCGGATGCGGAGTCAAGTGCGTTCACCGTCGTGGCGGAACGCAGTGGCAAGACCTGTAAGGTAGCAGTTGGCGAGTCGGTCACGGATGCGTTGAGGCGCATCGGCATCAATGTGCCGACCTCATGCAAGGAGGGTATTTGCGGGACGTGCGAGACCAAGGTGCTCGCCGGTATTCCCGACCACCGGGATTTCCTCCTTGGCGATGCCGACCGCGAATCCGGAGCGACTATGTTGACCTGCGTGTCAAGGGCAAAAACCCCGGAACTCGTTCTCGACGTATAGCGCCAGGAATAGACAAAATGAGGACCCCCGGTAGCCAAGCTCGAGCGTAACCAGTCAACTGGTTGGCCCCGGCGGCCTCAACCCCATGGACGGCGCTCCGGACGCCCGTAGGATTCTGGGGCGAAGGCAGTAGGAAGGGACGATCCTTCCTACTGCCTTCGCCCCTGGCACCGCTATGCCGATTTGTCACGCTGTAACGGCGTCGTCCGGAGGGGGCAGTCTTACGATATTTGGTGGCCGCCAGACCGCGGAGTGATTACCTATTCGGCGTCGGTTTGGCCGAGCCAAGGACCAGCCGCGGATGCAGAGTTCCCTATGTTTGTGGCTGAGGCGAATCTTTAGAGGCGGCAAGTTCTTACTCGGTGCTCACACGGGCGCAAAGAGAGATCCTCACGGACTCGAGCCAGACTAGCCGCCTTTAAAGGTCTCATGAAAGCACGGCTCCACAAAAGTTCAACCACGGAAGGCTCCGATTCTTGCGAAGGAACAGTCCAGAGACAATGCCCGCCACGTCCCGACGCAGGCTCAGCCCGACGCCCCGGAGGATCCTGGACATTCTGGAATCGGCCGCCCCGGGGGCTGTCAGATCCAGGGCCTCGGACCGGTTGGCAATGGCCCATGACGCGTCGCACTATCTCCTGACTCCCGAAGCTGTAGTGACGCCGACCGGAGCGGATCAGGTTGGTGCGCTGCTGCGGGCCAGCAGTGCACACCGCCTTTCACTAACCTTCCGTTCCGGCGGCACCAGCCTGAGCGGTCAGTCCTCGACCGGGCATATCCTCGTGGACACCAGGCGGAATTTCCGGGAGTTGGGAGTCCTGGACGACGGGAACAAAGTGCGCGTTCAACCCGGCGTGACAGTCAGACAAGCCAATGCACGCCTTGCCGTCTACGGACGCAAACTTGGGCCTGACCCTGCCAGCGAGGCAGCCTGCACCGTTGGAGGAGTCGTTGCCAACAACTCCTCCGGCATGGCCTGCGGAACGGTAAACAACACGTACAGTACCCTGGAGTCCCTGGTGCTCGTCTTGCCGTCAGGAACCGTCCTAGATACCGGCGCCAGCGACGCTGACAGCAAGCTCAGGCAGCTGGAACCCGAGATCCATGACGGGCTGCTCAGGCTGCGCGACCGGGTACGGGGCAACGCCGAGTCACAGCGGATCATCAATAAGCTCTTCGTGATCAAAAACACTATGGGCTACGGCCTGAACGCTTTCCTGGACTTTGACTCCCCCGCAGACATTCTGGCGCACTTGGCGGTAGGCAGCGAAGGAACATTGGCCTTTATCGCCGAGGCAACTTCCGCACCATCCCGCTGAAGCCCAAAGCCTCCACCGGACTGCTGCTGTTCAACAACCTCAATGCCGCGGCAGGCGCCCTGCCGGAACTGGTGGACGCAGGCTTTGCAACCATCGAGCTGCTGGACTCCCGCTCCCTAACCGTGGCCCAAAACGACGCCCGGGCCGATGCCACGCTCCGGGCCATCGAAGTGCAAAAGCACGCGGCACTGCTGCTGGAGTTTCAGGAGATGTCACCGGACGAGCTGCTCGAGCGCACCACCAACAGCGCCCGGCTCCTTCAGACGCTTCCCCTGGCGGTACCAGCGAGTCTGTCGTCCGACCCAACGGTTCGGGCGGGGCTATGGCACATCCGTAAAGGCCTGTACGCCACCGTTGCGGGCAACCGACCCAGTGGCACAACTGCGCTGCTCGAAGACATTGCCGTCCCCGTCCCCGCACTGCTGGATACCTGCGAGGAACTCGTCGGACTCTTTGGCCGGCATGGCTACCAGGACAGCGTCATCTTCGGCCATGCCAAAGACGGCAACGTCCATTTCCTGCTCAACGAGAATTTCGAGCATCCGGAAAACCTTGACCGTTACGAGCGATTCACCCAAGACATGGTCACACTGGTACTGGGGAACTCCGGAACCCTTAAAGCTGAACACGGAACGGGACGCATCATGGCGCCCTTCGTGCGCCGGCAGTACGGTGACGAACTTTTCGACGTCATGAGACAAATTAAAGCCCTCCTCGATCCTGCCAACCTCCTCAACCCTGGCGTTCTGCTCAACGAGGATCCCGCCTCGCACGTGGCCGATCTGAAGACCGCGGTCACGGTGGAGGAAGAAGTAGACCGCTGCGTCGAATGCGGCTACTGCGAACCGGTCTGCCCAAGCGCTGACCTCACGCTGACCCCTCGACAGAGGATTGTCCTTCGTCGTGAAATGGCTGCCGCTGAAGCGTCCGGGGACCACAAATTGCTGGCGGAACTCAAAAAAGACTACCGGTACGACGGCCTCGACACCTGTGCCGTAGATGGCATGTGCCAAACCGCGTGCCCCGTGCTCATCGACACCGGCGAACTCGTCAAACGGTTGAGGGCTGAATCGCGGGGAGCCGTCGAGCAAACCGCGTGGAACCACGCTGCAAAAAAATGGTCCACAGTGGTGCAGGCCGGGTCGGCCGCTCTGAACATTGCCGAGAAAATCCCTAATCCTGCCCTCTCGGCCGCCACGTCAGTGGGCCGCGCTGTCCTTTGCGCGGACACCGTTCCCCAGTGGGATCCCGACGTTCCAAAAGGGGGATCCACACGCCACCCCATGGAGGCAGCAGAACCGGACGCGGTATTTTTCGCCGCGTGCATCGGCTCCATCTTCGGACCCGGTGAAGGATCGGAAGGGGTCACCAAGGCGTTTCTGGCACTTTGCGAACGTGCCGGAGTCCGAGTCTCTATCCCCGAAGGAATCAACGGCATGTGCTGCGGCACCCCGTGGAAATCAAAGGGCCTAACCCAGGGATACAACACAATGGCCGACAGGCTCATCCCTGCACTGACCGAAGCGAGTGATGGCGGGAGGATCCCAGTCGTCTGTGACGCAGTATCCTGCACGGAAGGACTAGATGAGTAAGTCCTATTGACGGGAACGGGCGTGGAGGCTTTTAAAGTAAGGCGGAGAGTGTTAAGCCGGGCTTGTGAACACTCAACTAAACACTCTCCTGACCACACTGTACGTCTATTTAGATGACCATGTCCTGCCGGATCTGGGCGTGTCCCGGACCCGGCGGCGAGGGCGAAAACCGCGGCTGGGCGACGCGGAACTGTTGTGTCTGGCGGTGGCCCAGCATCTCTTGGGCTTCTCCTCGGAGACGAGGTGGATCCGGTACGCCCGGGTCCACCTGTCCGGGATGTTTCCCGGGATCCCGCATCAGTCCGGCTACAACAAACGCCTCCGGGCCGCCGGGACACTGATCGCTGCAGCGATCACCGCACTGGCAAGGGATACCCCGTCCTGGCATGAGCTCCTGCGCCTGGTTGATTCCACCCCCGTCCCGTGCGGCATGTCCCGGGAAACCGTCAAACGCTCCGACTTATCCGGGCACGCAGGCTACGGCTACTGCGCCTCGCACTCCCGCTACTTTTGGGGGTTCCGGCTTTACCTGATCAGCACTCCCGACGGCATGCCTGTCATCTGGGGCCTGGCGAACCCGAAAATCGGTGAACGCGAAGTCACCCAGGCGCTCCTGGAGCACGACCACCACCTCATCCGCGAAGGACAGGTCCTCCTCGGCGACAAGGGCTTCGCCGGGCGGGACTTCGAACCTTCATCACCGAGGATTTGGGCGCGACGCTGATCCGCCCGGACCGCAAGGACGAGAAACCCCGCTTCGGCAGGCTCGGCGGCATCCGGCAATGGATCGAATCCGTCTTTGACACCCTCAAAGGCCAGCTCGGCCTCGAAGATCACGGCGGACGCACCCTCGACGGTGTCTACGCCCGGGTCGGCGCCAGACTACTCGCCCTCGCGGCCGGCATCTGGCACAACTGGAGAATCAACGCACCCCGCAAACGCTCACTCATCGCCTACGACCACTGAAACCAATAGGACTTAATCATCTAGAACGCGTCGCAAAAAACGTACCGTGGTGGACGCGGTCGCATTCGTCGCCGAGCAGGTCCTGCCCAAGCTTAAAATTCAGGACAGACTGGGATCCCTCGCCCTGCACCCCACGTGCTCATCAACGCGACTTGGAATTAACGATGCGCTAAACCTGATCGCATCAACTATCTCCCGCAATGTCGTCATACCGGATGGGTGGGGGTGTTGTGCTTTTGCAGGGGACCGCGGCCTTCTACACCCGGAACTGACAGCATCAGCAACCCAGCGAGAATCCAGGTCTGTAAGGGCCACGGAATTTGCCGCTCACGCTTCGCGAACAGAACCTGCGAACTGGGAATGAAACGAGCCACGGGAAAGGAATACCTGCACATCCTCGAACTGCTCGAGATGGCAACCCGACCGCCAAGGAAGCCACACGCCTAGCCGTGGCCACCAAGACCGGCCAGCGGGCTTCCTCCGGAAGAGGCTCCAGCCGATTTGAACTACACCCCAACCTGACGTCGCCAAGATAGCAGTCGGGCTGTCAGAGCAGGGTTCGGTTCATTGTTTTCTGACAACATCTTGAGAGTCTCCTGGCTTTCAATCTGACACCTGTGGGCAGTCCCTGACGCGGCCCTCGACAGATCATCTGCTATCCGCCGCCTCAACCTCGATTGCGTCTGTTAGACGAGAACCTAAGTCTGCGGGCGCGGAGATCGTGCCAAGATATCAACATGCCCCCGCGCCTCTTCGACCTCAGCTCCACCTGGCACCTCCCAGCGCCGCCAGAAAAGGTGTGGGCAATAATCGCCGATATAAACATGAGTTGGCCCAGTTGGTGGCCACACTGCAGTTTCGCGGGGCCGCTGGTTCGCACCAAACCACTGAGCAACTCCCAGGAAGACATCCTGAAGGCAACCACGGCCCACCTGAACTTCAAAGCAGCCCTTGGTTACACGCTCACCATCAGCATCCACCCAACAGATGTCGTCTCACCCCGGGAGATAGACTTCAACGCTGGCGGACATTTGAAGGGCACGGGCCGAGTAGTCCTCGCACCCGAAAAGCAAGGCGAAGCAACGCGCATGGACATCGACTGGCGGGTGCACCCGACGCAACGGTGGATGAATCTGCTTACGCCGATCGCCGCCCCGGCCTTCACGGCCGCGCACGCTCTCATGATGAGGCAGGGAGAAAAGGGCTTGGTAAAAGCCCTGGCAAAACCAGACGCTGACGGACGCAAAGTAGACCCGTCTGCATTCGACTAGTCACACTGACCCAACCGTCCTACCATGGAATCGGTCAGCCGAGCTGGGGAGCTGGAGCCTCTCCTTCGAGCGCGGACTTTCAGGCACGGGGAAGGCGGCACAATGAATCTTCATGAGACTCTCGCCGCGAGCCTCCGCCGCCAGGAAAACGCCCACCCCGAGGACTGGGAGGCCACGTTCCGGAACATGGGTCTCTTCGACCTCGCGGCGGACATGGAACTCGGCTTCTTCCTCTCGTATTACCGCAACTTCGCCATCCCAAGCATCGCGTCAACACTGCACAGCAACGCTGAAATCCAGCAGCGCCCCATGAAGCGCTCCTACGACACCGCCATCGTCATCTACGAGCTCATCGCTTGCGGATTGGACAGCGAGCGCGGCCGCGAAATGATCGCCCTGCTCAACCGCGTGCACCGCAACGTCCCCGGCAGCAAAGACGATTTCCTCTACGTCCTCCTCACACTGTTGGTGGTCCCGATCCGTTGGACCCAGAAGCACGCCTGGCGCCAGCCCACAGCTGCAGAGCTCGCGGCCGCTTCACGCTTTTTCGCCGAGCTGGGTTCCCGGATGAACATCGCCGGCATGCCCACTACCTATGCTGGCGCCGAGGCGTTCTTCGACGCCTACGAGGCTGCGCATGTCGCGCCATCCGCCGAAGGTCAGCATCTCATGGACGCCACGGTCCAAGTGTTCCAAAGCCGGTTGCCGGCTCCCCTGCGCACCTTCGCCAAAAAGATCATCAGCACAATGCTCGACGACGACCGTCTGACCGCGGCGCTCGGCCTCCCCCACTCCACCAGTGCTTCCCGAGCCGCCCTCAAAACCGGACTGATAGTCCGCAACGCAATCCGCCGTCGTCGGCCGCTGAAGGAGCAGCCGCATTTCACGCCCGGCAAAGCCGGGTCGTCCCTATACCCGACCGGGTATTCTCTGGACCAGATCGGTCCGGTCAATGTTCCCCACTCCCCCGGGGCCCGAAGCAATGAACTATCGTGAAGCCCGAAAGATAGCCCGGCGAGCGGAGCACGGCTTCGGTCTGCCCGATGACGCGACGCTTCTGTATATCCAGAACAAACTGGAAATGCAACGCGGGCGGCCCATAATCGTGGACGAACTCCCTGGCATGTGTGGATCAGAATTGTGCGGTGTCTGGCTCATCTGCGCCGACCGCGACATAGTCCTGCATGCAACGGTGAAATCCAGTTGGCATCGGCAACAGATCATCCTGCACGAGTTCAGCCACATGATCCTTCAGCACGACATCGAGGAACCGACTGAAGACTTGGTCACCGCATTCCTTCCGGACCTCGGCGTCGAGGTTCTCCGCGCTCTCGGCCGCAGAAGCTACACCGACGACGCCGAATTCACAGCCGAGACCCTCGCCGACCAGCTCGCAATGCGGATCATCAACAGCGAGGTTCCCAGCCTGCCCGAGCCTCTGGCCTTTCGCCGAGTGTTCGGCTGATGGAAGCCGTCCCCGCAGCCGCGCTGTGGGTGCTTACTGTCCTACGGCTGCCCATCGCCCGAGATCCTGACCGCGGCAGCGTATTTCGCGCGACTATCCTGGCCGCGATTGCCTGCACACTGTATGTCCCCGCCATCTACTACGGCATCGATCCGCTGCTCGGTGGCCAGAACCGCGTAGGGCTTGCCACTCTCCTGTCTCTACTTCTTGGGTTTTGGCAGTTCCGAACTGCCATCCTGCTGGCCGCGGTCGCGGATAAAGAAATACGACGGCGGCAACTCACCTTGGGACGATGGGCTGCGGGTGCCGCCTGCACGGCAGTAGCTGCAGGATTTCTCACCAGCCGCGTAGATGTCACCGACCCCAACCTGCCGCTTACGTACGGTGATCAGCCCGGGATGGCAGTTTTTCTCTGGGCCGGCTCGGCCTTCATCATGTGGATCTGCGTCGACATAGCCCGGGTATGCAGGAGCAACATTCCTCACATGCGTACGCCGGCGTTTCGATCGGCGTTCACCCTCATCGCCGTCGGTTGCGTCTTGTTCGCTCTGGTCCTGCTCGACCGGCTGCTCTACGGCGCGGTCATCAAGGTTGAAGGCACCGCCAGCCCGGCGGCTGCTCTCCTCACCAACTTCTATTGGGTCGGCGAAACGTGCGCCGTGCTCCTCGTCAGCCTCGGGCTACTTCTCCCCCGGCTGTCACGACATCTCAAGCATGGCACCTTCGGGCTCCGAGCCAGGCTGTTGCTCTGGGAGACCACGCCCATATGGAACCGCATAGCGTATGGCCAGTACGAGTTAGTCCTGCAGGACAGACGCGCCAGCAGGCTGTCATTCTTCTGCCGGCACGCCGAAAACCAGCTTCACAGGCGCCTCGTAGAAATACGTGACTGTGAAATGGCCAATCCCGAAACTTCCGGGCGGCTGCGCGCCCACGACCTGTCCGTCGTCGAACGCGCCGAACATGCACTCGAAAGGCGATCCGGCGCACAGCTGACCCAATAATCCTCCCCAGACGAACTGCGGCCTCTAGGGTCATGCCGCGGTGCCCGCACCTGCCCATGAATGAGAAAAAGCAACTTCGCTGTTTGTCATTCCGATTCCGATCATCGCTGGGCAGGTCCTCTGGGCACCTGGGGGCAGCGCGCCCTTCACGAACCAAGGGTTCATTCGGTGCTCCTCCGTCCCTTCGTCCGGACTCCAAAGCCCAGCGGTGGCTCTCCAATCAGAATGACGCCGAAATCTGACGGGCGCATCCGCGGTCCGCCGGCCGATGAAGGAGAAGGATCATGGAAGAGCTCACCATCCGCACCCCAGCCGACGTTCTCAGTTTCGTCGGCCACACCCTGGGGTTCTGGCCCCGCGAAAGCCTGGTGTGCATCACCTTGTCGGATAAGCACGTTGGCGCGACACTCCGCGTTGATCTGCCGAAGCCAGGCACTGAGATCAGCTACGCGCAGACGGTCGCGGGTTACCTGGCCCACGACACCAATGCCGAAAGTGTGCTCTTTGCCGTGTACACCTCCCAGGACGAGCAGGCCGGGACCGTGAAGCCCCAGGCGGCAACCATCGCCGCGCTGACTGGTGCCCTCGCCGAACGCGGGCTGACTATCCGCGATGGACTCTTGGTCGGGAATGAGCGGGTCTGTCAATACGATGGGAGCCCCGAGGACGGTCGATCCCTCCCGCTGGCTGCCACACAGTCCAGCCAAATCAACGCTGAGTTCGTTTACCGCGGCAGCACCATCGAATCGACAAATCGGATCACCCTGCCGGCCTCGACCAAGGAAACAGAAACCACGGATGCCGTCCGCGACCGCGTGGCCGCACTCGGAGGTCTGAAAGTCGGGGAAGCGCTCGAGCAGGCCAGGGCGCGCTGGACTGGCATGCTCGAGTCGCACAGCTACCCGGACCCGGATGAAATCGTGAACCTGATTGCAGATCTCCAGTTCCCCGTCATTCGCGACAGGCTGATGGCCGACATCCCAGGCATTGATGAACGAATGGACAGGATCCTCCTGGCCCAAACCCACGACAAGCCGCAGTGGTCTCGAGTCGAGTGGGCGCAGCAGCTGCTCCTCCATGCCTACACGCACAGCAGCACCAAGCACTCCGCCCCCATCCTCACCGCGGTGGCCTTCATCAATTGGTGGGAGGGCAGGGGCAGCAAGGCGCACCAGTTCCTCCAACTCGCCCTCGAGGCTGACCCTACCTATCACCTTGCCAGGGTCAGCGACATTATGATCGGCTCGGGGATGGTGGCTGGATGGAACATGGACAAGGGTACGGCGTACCGGGATCCAGGGCTGAGCGCCTGAAGTGGTCCTCTGCACTTCCGACCCATGAGCTGAAGCCACCGCGCTGTGAACTACGCGCCGGCGGGTGTGTGAGACTGCTGCCAGGGCCTACGCGGGGAACAGTTCCATTTAAATACAGCACCGCCGGTAGCCCGAGCGCCGACAGAGGCGCCAACCAACTACAGCGATGCCCGTGCCGCTCATAGGCACGGGGCATCGCTGCGGATGGACTACGAGAGATGCACCATGGCTGAATCAGGTCCTGATACTTCTTCCGTAGCCGATCCAGCATCAGTCGGAGTCCAGTTTCCCGTCTCCGTAGCCGTCGCAGCGATCATGCAGTCTCGCATTTGATGGAGCGCCTAGCGGACGTCCGTTACACTGCCGCGACGACGTTCCTCTACTTTGCTTCTAAGTCTGAGCATTGGCATCAGGGTTGGCCGGAATGGCCCGAGGCCATGGAACCGTCCGCTGATCAGGTCATTGCTAGATTCAAGGATCAGATATGAGTACCTATGCTCTGCCACGGCAATTACGTCACGCAGCCTTAGTTTCGATTCGTCCTGCTTGTCTGCGCCTGCGCCATGAAATGCGAGCGCCGCTGCTGCCTTATCGCCAAGGGCGTCTTTCAGCTTGCTTGCAGCATCGACAACCTCAAGCGAACAGAGCAATTTCATCTTGGCCTCGCTCAGCTCTGACACTTCTTTGGAAAAGGCTTGAAGGTCAGAGGGATCTGCGTCCCACAGATTGGCGGCAGTCTGGGCTTCAGTCCTTGAGACGAAATGAGAACACGCCTGCAGTTTTTCGTTCCTGAGCCACTGGTTGTGTTCGTTGACGTGGGAGAAGCGGCTACCGGCCCAAGTACCTGCAAAGGCAAACAGACCAGTTAGCAGCACAGGTGCGAGCGCTAGATACTCATCAGGGTTCATTCACGGATCGTAGCGTGGAGCGCTGACAAACTTGCCAACGGCCCGGGGCCGAATTAGTTGTTCACGCCTGACATCCAGCCCTCACTCTAGCCCACCCCCAGTAAACGGATAGCGCACGTGCCCGTCACGATTCTGGATTGCCAGCGGCCGCCACTATCATTACGACGTCTCGTTTACTTCTTTACCAATGGGGAAAAATGAATAGGTCTCCGATCGTCCTTGGACCGGCACTCCTCGCTTTATTGCTCTCGGCGTGTTCCAGCCCGCAGCCGCAGGCAGCACCCAGTGTTTCAGTAGCTCCGGCATCGACGCCCAGTGCCACTCCAACACCCACTCCCACGCCTACCCCCAAAACGAATGATCGAGGCCAACTCATCAAGAAAATTGGCGAAACAGGGGGCATGGGGAATGTGGACAGCGGTAACACCATGACCATGAAGTTCAAGGTCACGTCAATCAAGGCCATCACCTGCGATGCCCCTTATGCCACGGCACCCAAAGGACAGGCCATAGCTATCAATTTGGAAATCGAAACAACACCCGAATTCGAGGGACCGTTGGAGGTGAACGGAACACCGGGAATGGTGAGCTTTATGCCATATTACTGGCGAGGATATGCATCGAACGGCACGCGCATGAATACGGTCGACACTGGCATTCACCGCAACTGTCTGAGTGACACTACTTCGTTGCTGCCCGATTACATAGGCAAAGGCGAAAAGCTCAACGGCCTGGTCGTGCTCGATGTGTCGACATCGAAAGGCACTGTGGCCTTCTCCCCCGATGAAAGCGTCGGTTGGACCTGGCCGTACTCCGTCTAGCAATCCCGGTGACATGTCCCAGATCGTGTCTGACATATGCGTATGACACGACGTGCGATCATTTGCGCACGCAGCTCGTGTGGATCAGTGAACTTCGCTAGTCCACACGAGTGGCGCTCCAAGGTGAGCAGCCAAGCGCTACGGCGCAGAGCTACCACTGGCACGCTTCATTCTGTGGCTGATGTGCGCCCCTCGCAAAAGAACCCTCTCGGCTACGAATCAGACCCACGATGCAGAATGCCTGGGGCTCAGTACAGTTAGGCGTCGTCGGCCCCCCAAGCACCGGTCCAGTCTGCCTACCCACGGGTGCGGCCTCAAACTGCCTCACACCTCTGGCATCCAAGGCGGTCGCCGTGAGGCCCCGGCCCACGCGAGGTCATGTCGCGAGGTGGGTCCCCGCTGATGAACCAACGTGGGCAAAAGAATTTGTGCCGAATGCCGGGAGTGCTTCGAACCGAGCCGCTCTTCTCAACGCTTCTGCTCTACGCGCTGCGCAAACAGGCAGCGCGATCGTCGACGTCGCCACCGCCTCTCGGGGTCCAGACCGATACCCTCCGCGGCATCACGAAACAGCTCCGAACCCGCCCCGTCCACGGGTCGTGACCGAGCATCAGTCGGACTGACGTGCGTCCAAGGGCCCAGCAACAGAATCGTGGATTCGCTCCACGTCCAGCTCCGACTTCAAGCCGTAGACATAGATCGCCTCGAAGCGGCGATCGCGGAGCAACGGGCCAGGGCCCAAAGCCTTCGCCTAGAGCTAGACCGTCTCCAGGCCACTCAAGAATCTGATGCCCAGGACTTGGTTCACCTGGCCGGGAGGCTACTGGCAAGTAGTCGGGCGACCGGCGTCGAACTCGACCTCAAGTCCAAGGAGCTGTTCCGACGCCGCGGGTGGAGCAGTTCCGCCCGCAGAGGACAACAGCCATGACCATGTCCATCGCCCGGCTTTCGGCTCAGTCCGGCCTGAAGTACCTGTTCAAAACCACCATGATGGACGACCTAAGGGTCACTCCCGTGGATGCCACGAATTACTACATCAAGACAGGAACACCGCCTGGCCGCTGGATAGGTTCCGGCCTGCAAGGAATCAGTCGTGACGCTGGGGACGTCGTCACGGAAACGGACGCCAAAGCCGTCTTCGACCACGCCGCTCATCCGGACACCGGCACGCCCCTCGGCCGTCCCCACGGCCAGCCAACGCTCGTCCAAAAGAGCGGGGGCCGAACCGAAATGCGCCACGCCGTCGTCGGATTCGACCTGACTTTCAGCGTTCCCAAATCCGTCACGGTCCTCTGGGCACTCAGCCCGCGGAGCATCCAGGACCAAATCCTCCAGACCCACCACCAGGCAGTCAGCGCCACCCTGCAATGGCTCGAAGAGTCCGTCATCCACACGAGGGCGGGCCGCAATGGAGTTGCCCACATCGGCACCCGCGGGGCGATTGCCGCCGCCTTCGACCACTGGGAGTCACGTGCCGGGGATCCACAGCTGCACACTCACATGGTCATTGCTAACCGGATCCAGCGCATCACCGACGGCGCCTGGGTTACGGTGGACTCTCGGACGCTCTACAAAGCCGCAGTCGCTGCCAGCGAGCACTACAACGGCCTTCTCTTCGACGCTCTTAGCCGGAACCTCGGCACCGAGACCGACTTCCGAAAGCCGGCCGCAGACACACACAATCCCAGCCAACAGCTCACCGGCGTCAATGATGTACTGATTCGCGAGTTCTCCAACCGCTCCCGCCTCATCGATCTCGAAACCGACCGGCTCGTTGCCGAATGGACCGCCGGCCACGGCACTCCCCCATCCGCGACAACCATCATCAAGCTCCGACAGCAGGCCACCCTTTCAACACGGACAGCCAAATCGGAAACAATCGCACCGCTCCACGAACTCTCAACGCACTGGCAGAAACGGGCAATCAACAAAGGCTTCAGCCCAAGCCATGTTCTCGCCGCCACCGTTCGGCGCTCCCTCAGAACCCCATTCCGCTCCTGCGACTTCGCACCGTCATGGATCGACGCCGTCGGGTCACTGGCACGGGGGCGCGTTGCCATCAAACGCGCCACCTGGAACCGCTGGAACCTCCTCGCGGAAGCCGAACGCGTCTGCGCCGAAATTCGCTGCAAAACCGCGGAGGACCGTAACGCCATGATCGATGCCGTGGCCACGGCCGCGGAAAACCAGTCCGTGGCGCTCAACGAGCGCCGTTACACAGTCCCAGCCAATGCGCATTCTGATCTTCATTTCGCGGGACATTCGGTCTTCGATTTCCAGGGCTCCCGCCTGTTCACGGATGCAGGAACGCTGGCCGCCGAGGATGCCGTTATGGACACAAGGAACGACGACGGCGGTCCGGCCGTGGGCGCAGAAGTCACCATGGAATCGCTCTCCATTTACAAGCACCATGGCCGTCTGGAATTGCACTCCGATCAACGCGCGGCTGCAGCCACTGTCTTGCTCAGCGGCAACCGGCTCGACGCCATGGTCGGCCCTGCTGGAACTGGCAAGACCACCACACTCGGTGCGGTCAAGGCAGCTTGGGAAGCAGGATTCGGCACCGGTACCGTGGTAGGCCTGGCACCGGCAGCAGCAAGCGCCGAGGTTCTGGGGCGAGAACTTGCAATGACCACTGAGAATGTCGCCAAATGGCTCTACGAGTCGTCTGGCCAGGGAGCTGGCAATCGGGCTGCCCAGTTCTTCGATGTGGAGCAGCGTCTTACTCGTCACCAGGGCGACAGGAACCCCCACACCGTCCGGCTGGCACAGAAGGCTGCATGGCTCGCTGCCGAACAGGACAGGTGGCGTTTTCATCGGAACCAGCTGATCGTCGTCGACGAGGCCTCGATGGTGTCGACTCTTCAGCTGGCCGCCTTGGTACAGCAGGCGCGAGACGCCGGGGCGAAGGTCCTGCTGGTGGGCGACCCGGGACAATTGGACGCCATTGATGCCGGCGGCATCCTTGGCTGGCTGGACCGTCAAGGCAAGACGTCCCGGCTGACAACCATTTGGCGGTTCGAACAAGCCTGGGAGCAAGGCGCATCGCTGATGCTCCGGTCGGGAGATTTTTCCGCCGTTGCTGAGTACAACCGTCACGGACGCCTTCGACACGGCTCGTACCTGGACATGGTTGATCAGGCGTATCTCAACTGGCAGGCCGACATCAAAGCTGGCAAGTCCTCCATTCTCATTGCTGCCGAGAATGACACGGTAAGCATGCTCAATCAGCGCGCTCAGGCTGATCGGGTAATCCAAGGTGACGTAGATGCCGAGCAAGCCGTGCCGATCGGGAATGGATCACATGCAGGCCGCGGTGACGCCGTCATCGCCCGCCAGAATGACCGCATAATCGTGGACAGCAACGGAGACTTCATCCGGAACGGAACAATGCTCGACGTCGTCCGTGCAGACCGGCGTAACGGTTCCCTCACCGCCGTCCGCCGGGACACCGGTGCAACCATCTCCTTGACCCGCGACTACGTCGAGAGTTCAGTTGAGCTCGGATATGCGACAACTGCCCACCGTTCGCAGGGCCTGACGGTGGACACAGGACATACCGTCGTGACGCAGGGTCGTCTCACACGAGAGCTGCTGTATGTGAGCATGACCCGTGGACGCGTGGGAAACCATGCCTATGTCAGTGAGAGCGATCCGCTGGAGGACGAACCTCTGGATCCCGCCCTGCAAGCCACATGGCAGCAAATCCTAGGCGAAGTCCTTGCTGCCGAGGGCGCTGAACGGACGGCCCACGAAGTCCGCGACGCGGAGAGGACGAAAGCGGATAGCTTGCAGCGCCTCAGTGCTGAGTTCGATTATCTCGCGCAAATCGCCGCTGCCGAGGACCTGTCGGCATTCCTCGAGACGTACTCCGCCGGCTCAGTGGCTGAACTGCAGCAGTCTCCAGCCTGGGGCGCGACTGTTGCGGCCTGGCGCCGCTCTGTTCAGGTCAGCCGTCCAAGCGCCCAGCGCGTGGTGAAGGCCGCCCTGGGAACCAGCGAATCGGCCAAAGAGGTGGCAGCCGTGGTCCATTCCCGGCTCCGGCGCTTCCTGACTGAGATGCCCGCAGTTGCAGAGGATCCGCTAGCCCCAGTGCAGTCCCCACGCCCTGATCTGACAAACCTAATTAACCAAGTTCAGGAACGGATGCGACACAGGATGGATCACATCATCAGAGGCGCCCTCACTCATGATGCGGTATGGAAACGGAACCTTGTGGACAGTTTGGACCCGGACACCCGGTCAGATCACGCACACGACGTCGTAGGCCGGGTCGCGATTTTCAGGGACAGATGGGGCATTGAAGATTCACCGCTTCCTTTGGGACCCGTTCCAGCAGCGTACGAGTGGGAGCAACGGGAGCAGCGCGCGGGCATTGAGCAGCTCATTGGCCAGCTGGCTCTCCCGCTTGCCGGACAGCCTCAGGGGCACGGCTGGGTTGGAGAACCGGTTACTCAGGCAGACAGCCTTATCAATGTCGGCTGGCAGCTCTAAACTGGGCGCGGGGGTAACCAGTGGATGTAAACCCAGTCCTGAAGCCCAAGCTTGCAACACCTGCGCTGATCCTCGTCAGCGTGGTGACGATGATCTGTGCCGCCTCTCTTCTAGCAACTATTGCCGCGACCTGGCCGTCTCAATGGCCATCAATGATGGCGGCTATTGCATTCCTTCTCGCTGCGCCCATCGTTGGTGCGATCTGGCTGGCCCGGGTACGGCGGCGGCGTACTTGGACGGCGGCAGCAAGGGAGAGGTGGAAGAACTTCGATGAGGCGAAGCGCAGACACGGCACGACGGCGGAGGTCACCGTGCTGAGCGTCGATGCCCTTGAGCCCACAGGATCTTGGATCACCATCAAGTGGAACCGCTTTGACCACGTGCAGCCCGCTTGGCTCGAGGCCCTGCACGAACCAATCTGGCCCGGCTCCG
Organism: Arthrobacter sp. NPDC056727; assembly: GCF_042790555.1. Lineage (NCBI taxonomy): Bacteria > Bacillati > Actinomycetota > Actinomycetes > Micrococcales > Micrococcaceae > Arthrobacter > Arthrobacter sp. NPDC056727. The sequence goes on from NZ_JBHTZA010000029.1 coordinate 44,864, forward strand.
TGCTACTAATTTCACCAGATCGGGCACAAGTTACGCCGGGGTCTCCCTGGCCCGCTGCCTACCAAATCCAGGCCTCGCATTGCCTTGCCTGGGCGCCGGCGGACGCTCTGAAAGCGTCCTCCTAAAACAAGTCATGCCTCGCCAGCCAACCGGCGACCCCTCTGGATATAGCGTCGGGGCTGCCGGGCCCGCAGCGAGGAACTCTCTTGCGTCCTGCCTGTCAGCAATGTCGTATCCGCCCGCATACAATGCATAGCAAGTACGTGCGTGATTTGATGAACGCTGCACGGCATTGGGGACGCCACCATCGGCAGGTCAGAAGACCGGTTAGACAGCAAGCACGCTCCACTGCCCGCAGCTAGGGAAGTGAGAGCAGTGGGCAACAACAGCGCCAATCTGGCGTGGAGCATCGCAAAGATTCTGCGTGGCACCTCCAAACCAACCCTGGACGACTACGTGCGTCTGCCGTTGTCCGTCCGCCGCCGCCTCGACTGCGTCCTCGAGAGGTCGAAGGAAGCACTGGCAAAAGCGGCTGAGGTAAAGATGGACCCGTACATGCCGCTGGATACTCCCGCACACAAGGTGCCCGGTCCCAGGGTTTTCTATTCGTCCAAGTTCGCATTCACCAGGCACTTGGGCGACCCGCGCACGATCCTCACCCATGTCGTCCAAGCCTCCACCGAGGCCGTCCGCCTGCTCGAACCCGAGACTCGGTAGCGCATGGAACTCGAGTCGGTGCGCATCAACAAATTCCGCAGTATCCTCGGCCCCACTGAAGTAGATCTCAGCGGCTTGACGGTCCTAATTGGACCAAACAACCAAGGGAAGTCCAATATTTTGCAGGCCATACGGCTTGGCATGGAGACTATTGCACTGGCGCAGAGCCGACTTCGTATAAATTCTGAGTCCGGTCTTGCGGAGATGCCACATTCTCCACGCCCTCGATCAGCATTCTGGCGAAGTCGATTGGCTCCCCAAGCAGGGTCAAGGTACGACTGGCTTCGGGACTTTCCTGCTCAGTTTCGAGATAACGGCCGGGTGAAACCTGCATCGGTCCTAAGGTTCAACTTCAGTCTCGACGAGCGCGAACGTGCAGAGTTCTGGAAAAGGACGCGCACAAGAAATAATGGTTCGCTTTCCGTAGAAATAACCTTCACCGAGGACGGGATCTTTCTGGATTTCCCGAAACCGGGAGGTTCGAGCTCTTATCGCAAAGCAGGACGTGACATATGTGCATTCATTGAAGATCACTTTACGTTTCTATACGTACCTGCCATTCGAACTGCAGATCAGGCGGTCGAGGTCATTTCTGAACTCATCACCGACCGACTGGCCTCCTTGGCTAAAAACGATGAGTATGTCGGCCTCGTAGCTCGCTTGGATGCCTTGCACCAAGAGCATGCACGGGAATTGTCGCAGTCGATCGGCGAACGACTCGACGTCTACATGCATGGACGCAGCGACTTATCAATTCAAATGCAGACTGGCAGTATCAGTGTGGGCGGATTGCGAGCCATTGAAGCCATTGAACTCAATGATGGAGTGTCAACGTCGATACTGGAGAAAGGTGATGGAGTTAAGAGTCTTCTAACTATGGCCCTGCTGCACGATCTCGCCGACCGGGGATCTGCGTCTCAAGTCCTTTTGGCCATAGATGAGCCGGAAGCACACCTGCACCCTGACGCAGTGCACAAGATGGCCCAGGTCTTGCGCGAAATCGCCACGGAGCAACGAGTCATTGTTGCCACGCACAGCCCGGTGCTAGTTAATCGGATGCAACTGAGCAAAAATCTCATAGTGGAGAATAACTCCGTTACCAACGTGCACAGGATTCATCAGATTAGAAGCTGTCTCGGTGTTCGACCCTTCGACAATCTTTCTTCTGCGGAATTTCTAGTCTTAACGGAGGGGCCAACCGACTGCCAAGTCATAACCGCAGGCCTTCGTGAACTCTCACAAATTTGTGCCGACGCGCTGGCAGATGGAAGCCTGGTGGTTAGCGATGCAGTAGGTGCAGACAACCTCCCGAACCGTGCACGATTTGCCTTGGAAATGATGTCAGACGTTGTCGTCGTAGTGGATGACGACTCTGCCGGCAGGGGCGTCACTGACAGACTGAGTAAAATCGCGTCACTTGACCGCGGGCGGATCAGAAGACTCTCAATTACCGGTCGCGGCCAGAGCGTGCTTGAGGACATGTACAACCGCGATCTTCTTGAGCGAGCGTACACCAAACACACAGGCCTTAGTCTTCCCCCCACAGGTCCAGTCGACAGGGGTACAACTTGGTCAGACCGAATGAAGAAGCTGTTCCGTGGCACGTCCCGATTGGCGGAGGACGAAGATCTCGATCCCTTGAAGAAGGATCTCGCGGGTTGGGCTTCCATAAGCATCAACCAGTCACTGACGCCCGAAGCTCTCCAAGTCATGCAGGGAATCATCGCCACCGTCGAGATGATGATAAAGCAGCGTCAGTCTGCGAACGCTGCGGCAGCCATACAGGGCGCAGCACAATAGGTTACATCCGAGGACGAGATCTGGCAGGGACGAGGGCTCGATCTACTCGTTTGTCGTCATCCCCTAATGTCGTCATCCCCTAATATGGTGGACCGGCAGGCAATCAGGCTGCCCGCCGGTCCGAAGGTCCAGCCCGACCCGGACCAAGACTGCACTCCCATCGCTTTCAAGACTACCTACTAGCCATTGTTCGTTCCCTGAGGACTTGACCGGCGAACCGTTGGGCGTTCAGTCGTTCTAGCTAGAAGGTGATCTCATTCCCCGGCTTTGCTCCTAAAGGGGGCAAGAACACCGGCCCCTTTAGCGAGACGTTGTATGAGGGTGTCACAGGTTCCGCAGTGGGCGCCTCGGGCCCGGCCTGCACCTCCGGAGACGGGACCGCAGCTGCGGCATGCGACGTACGCTGATACGCGGCGGTGCCGAAGCGAAGGTCTGGCCCAATCGCGTCCGCCACGATCCTACGGGCCTCGCGGCGTTCGCCGTCCTTCTCGTACGAACGGAACTCCAACTCCCCAGCCACGGTGACCGGGTCGCCCTTCTTCAGCGATGTCGCCGCGTTCTCTGCCAGCGCTCGAAACGCCGACACGTTGTGGAAGACGGGTTCTCCGTCCTGCCACGTGCCGTCCGCCCCTTGGAATCGCTGATTGACAGCCACCCTCAGCTTGGCGTGGGCCACCCCGCTTTCACCAACGGTGAGCTCGGGGTCGGCAACTAGGTTGCCGGCGATGTTGATCGGGATCTTGGTGCCCATTTACTTCTCCTTTCAGGAGCCAGCGGGACTCTCCCGCCGGACAGATAACCGCAGTCGAGGTCAGGGGCCAGCCATCACCGGCCCGTCGGTCGGCATAAGCCCGCCCATCCCCACGTAAGTCGCTGTCGGGTCCAGCCGAGGGTCCACCTCGACGGCGGTGACTTTGCCGCCGAATCCCGGCGGATGCGTGATTTCGAGAATTCCCTTGCTGGCGGCAGTTACTCGGCCCAGTACCGACTTCGCGATGTCCACGCGGGATCCAGGAAGCTTGCTGCCCGTTTCTTGGGAGATCGCATCCTTCTCCGCGTCGAGGACGGCGTCAGCCCAGCCGGCCAGGTAGGTCGCCGACTGGGGGCCTCGGTCGATTCCATGGGCCTTCAGCACCGTGTACGCAACGGATTCGGCCTCTACCTCGGCCAGTCCTCGGTGGTCGGCACTGCTCCCGTAGAGGCGTCCCAGCCTGTCATCGGGCCCATGGAGCAGCACGTGCCCGAGCTCATGTGCGAGGACCGCTGTTCGCTCCTCAGAGCTGAGCCAAGCACCAACCTGTACCCGGTGTTCGGCGAAATCCGTGAAGCCACTGGTCAGCCCATACTGAGCATCCGTGACGTCGACGTTGAATCCATGACTCCTCGCTACAGCTTCCAGAGAACCCCATAGTTCAGCGGCACCGGCCCCGGAGCCGAGACCCCGCGGCACCAGCAGCGGAGTACCCTGCGTCTGAGACACATCGAAGACTGCCTGGCCGCGCCAACCAGTGATGACCGTCTTCTTTCCTTCGTCGATGGCTCCGCGTGGCAGCTGCCCATCCGTAGGGATGCGCTGCCGGCTACCGTCGGGAAGCGCGACCTGCTGGACTCGCGCCGTGCGAGGAGCGATCACCCAGAGTGCATGTTCACCCTTTGTCACCGTACGGCCGTGGCGGGCCCACTCCTTATACCCAGCGACAAGGGTGGGTTCCTCGGTGCCGCGTTGGGCCATCTGCATCATGAGCAGGGCGACGTTGCCGCCCGAGTATCGCCACAAAGTTGACGAGGCGTCCAGCAGAACCTGCCAGTGCGACGGCGACTCCACAGCCTTCTCCAGGATCCTGTGGAGACCCTCCGTCAATGTGGAGATGCGCTCTTCCGGTGTCATGCGCGTCGCGCCGGACTCCTTGACGTCAGCCGGGACATCGGCCGTAACGGCGCTCCATGCGTCTTCAGGTTTAGGGGCCACGACAGCCGCCTTCCTTGCTCCTTGGGAATCCGCCGGAACCTCTTTGCGGATACCAATTCATGTCGCCACCTGCGCCAGCAACATGACCTCAGAATTCGTACCCAAGCTGGTGTGACGCCACCTTCCACTCGACAAACTCCGGTGCTTCCGTCGGGAGGATTCTCGACGTTGGGTCTTTATGTGCCTGCAGCCCCACACAACCGGCAGTCCTGGTATGAGTCCGCAGACGTTCGACGGCGTGGGGCAGCCTTTCGTGAAAGGCCAGGGGGCCGAAACCAGAATCGTCGCTGGCGTACGAGACCAGTTCCGCGCGTTGCAGGGCATAGAGCTCAGCGACGATCTCAGAGTGGCGCCACCAGCAATCCGGGACTACCGACGTTGTCAGCTGATAGGTGGACACCAGCCAGCGGACCCATGCTGCCAGAGCGGTCCACACGCTTCGGGCTTGCTCCCCGGTCAATTCACGCCAGCGATATGTCACACCGGCGGTCCGGCCAGGTGGACGCAACGCAGAGCGAAAGAGCTCCGCGGTCAGCTCGTCGTCTTCCCCTCCGACTGAGGGGATCTCAAAGTGTTCGACGTCATCACTACTGATCATCGTTCACCTCACCTGCCGCTTGCTGTCGCAAGATATGACCGTCGGCCAGGGCCTGCTCGACCTCCCGTTTGGAGCGGCCAAGCTCGGCGGCATCTTTGCGCTTGTGCCATTCCCGCAGATCCAAGAGGATCGGGCGGCTTCGTCGGCCGAGCATGAGCGCCGTGCCTGCCGGTAGGCGACGGATCTCATGGAGCGGCAGGACCGGGCTTTCTCGGATTTGTTCTCCGTCCTGACGCCCCTGCGCGGACCAGGATCGGGTGGTGAGAGTGATGCTCCGCTCCCCCAGCAGTCCAGCGAGGGACCGCAGGTCACGTTCGTCGGAGCCCCCTCCGAAAATCACCTTGATGATGGCGGAGTCCCAGATAGTGGCCGCCTCATCGACGGACCAGCCGGTCCGTGCCTGGGAGAGCGACTGCGGGACAACAAGAGTGGAGATCCCGATGCCACCGCCATCAGAAAGAACGATGGGCAGCCCAGGCCACGGAGCCAGGTTGGCGATCTCATCCAGAATGAGGGACAAAGGCGGGTCCAGCCGGCCTCCCGGCGCAACGAACGCCATCTCGCGGGCAGCGTTGTCGATGTCATCGATCAAGGCAGAAAGATACGGCCCCGCCGCTGCGGCTCCCGCCCGGGTGCCGATCAGATAGAGGGTGCCGCGGTCCCGAATGAACTCCTTGGGTTCGAATTCCTCAGATTCGTCCTGGGGATCCAGGGCGGCAAGCACTTTGGGCGACGACAGGGGCGCAACCGCCGCCGAGACACCAATCCACGAGTTGGAGGTGTTCCTCGGGTCGTCCTCGAGGATGCCCATCAAATCTGCCTGCCAGCCCAGCGCTGCTTCCTTGCGGCTGAGGATTTCGAGTGCTTCCCGTGCGAGGACAGGGCTGGACGACCAGCGGCGAAACGCGCGGACCCCTTCCCCGGACAAGGCGGCGGCGTGGAGAAGGCACTGCAGGATGATCAGCGAGCGCTTCTGCCATGCGGCGTTCTCGCCTTTCATCTCGGTGTCCGCGGTGATGACGAGGGCGCGGCGGGTGGCGATGTCGGGGTTTTCGCATCCGCGGACAGGTGACCAGCGGAGGGTTGACGGCAACCCGGACATACCCTGTGGGTCGAACACAGTAACTGGCCGGCCACCGGTAGATCGGGCTTTCATGGTCACGGCCAGGTTGTCGGCACGTGTGGACGTTGTCACCACAGCACCCGGCGCATCGAGGATTGCGTTGATGATCACGTAGAGCCCCTTGCCTGAGCGGGGAGCACCTTGGATGACCATCGACTCCTCCGTGGACACATGGATCGTGACGCCCCGGGAACGGCCCAGCGTCCACGCCACGTCCTGAATCCGTGGTCTGGCGAGTCCTGGCCTTGTGACCTTTCCCCGTCTCCGAACAGCCCGGCTTCCGAAGTCCTGCTGAATTTCCGCACGCCGTGCGATGCCATCGCGGTTCAGGATGTCCTGACGTAGCCACGCGCCTGATTGCTTCCACCTTCGCCACAGCACAACAGACCCAACGGCGAGCGCGGCCAAGGTGATAAGCACTGGCCCGATGATCCACCAGATGGCTCCGGCCCCGACGTCGCATTGGTCCGGCTCACGGATGATCCAATCGATCCGGCCAGCCAAAAGCCCGACGACGGCGGCGGGGTTGAACGGCAACGGCCGAACGCCGCCGCAGCGCCAAGTCATAGCCAGATTTGCTGCGCCCTTGACCAGGAAGCAGAGACAGATGTAGCCGGCCGCGGCAACAAGTCCGGCGGTAAGGAGGGGGTTATCGGTACCTCGACGGGAACTCATGGGATGGCCTCAGATCATCCGGGCATCGGTGCCGAATACTTTCAACTCATCGGTCGTGACCCGGTTAGCCACAATGAAGGACCGGTTCCCCACTTTCCAGAGTCCAACCCCCTTGGGGAGGTTCTCTACGTGCTCGCACTCAGCCTCCGACAGCCCAAGTGCTTCCTTGGTCAGGCGCATGGCATCGTGCTTTTGCCGGTAGATGATCCTGGTGTCTGCTTCGGTCAGCAGGCCGAGGGCCTTCTGTCGGTGGCCGCTGGTGCTGTCGCCGATCTCATTGAGGTCAGCCACCTTGTGCATGATGAGCAGGTTCGCGATGCCGTACGTGCGTGCCAGCCGCCACTGTTCGCTCATCTTGGCGAGCATGTAGGGGTCTGCCAGCATGCGCCAGCCTTCGTCGTAGACCACCAGGCGCTTGCCACCGTCGGGATTGGTGACGGCTGCTTCAAGCCAGGTGGCACCGCACGCTGCGGCGAGCGCCAATGCTTGCTCTGAGGCGCCGATAAGCGCTGACGTGTCCATCACCATCATGGGCGCATCGGCGTCGAAGGCGACGGTGGAGGGAGCGTCAAACATTCCTTCCAGGTCGCCCGATACCGTTCGCCGCAGAGAGTGGGCAACTGCCAGTCCGCCGTCCTTTCCAACCAGCCCGACTGTATCTTTGGACGGATTCAGGAGGCGGTCGAGGACCATCGGCAACGTAGGGTTTGAGTTCTGGGCAACAGTCTCTGTCAATGCCATGTCCAAGGCCGTGTGCTCCACGGGCCGTAACGGCATGCCCTGCCGCATCAGAGAGACCAGCGCCACGAGCAGGTAGCGGCGGCGTTGACGCACCACAGCCTGCCACTGGGCCTCGCTCAGGGCACTTGAGCGCGGACCGGCATCGAGCGGGTTGACGCGGGCCGGCCGACCTGGACCGACTGAAATGACCTTGCCGCCGACCGCGTTGGCGACTGCAACCCATTCGCCCTTGGGATCGGAGGCGACGGCGGCCTTCCGCCCAAGGGTTATGGACCTGGCAACCAAGGACTTTCCGCACATGGATTTCCCGGTCCCGACAGTGCCAATGACAACGATCGAGGGGCCGCTGATGACGCCCTTGTCGTAGAGAATCCATGGGTCGTAGGAAAACGCCCCCGAGCCGAAGACGTCTGTACCGATGTAGGTTCCCTCATGCCCCAGCCCGGATTCGGTGATAAACGGGTAGGCCGCGGCGAAAGTCATGGTGGATGCGCGGTGTGGTGCCAGGCGCAGGCGGTGCGGACCGCGAAGAGACTTCGGTTCTCGGCTCCCCCAGTCGCCGCCGCGCTCCGTCCTGTCCAGCCGGGCGCCAAGCTTCTCGCTGAGGTTCTTAATCAGGGATCCGGAGACCTGGCTCGCGTCGGTGTCCCGTGGGCACCGTTCCCTCTGCCGCCGCTTCGCGCCCGATGGCATGTACTGAACAGCCTGCGTTGCGCGCTTCATCGTAGACCCCGCCCGAACGGGAGCGCCCCGGCCACGAACGCTTCCCACTGCTGGCCAGCCAGCAGCCGCAATTCAACGAAGGCTCCCGCGGCGGCCGACTCCAGTTCTTGCCTGTGCCGCGCGAGATCTTCGATCGTCGATCCGGTGATCGTCACGTACGCGGCTGGCCGCACATCCCCGTGGCCCGCCACGATCTCTTCTTCGCGCTGTGCGACTTCTTCCTCCTCTGCCTTCTGCTCGCGGGTAAGTGGTCTGTCGAAGCGCGTGTTGATCCGCCGCCGGGTCTCATGGGCTTCCTGGGCAGAACGGATGTCGCGGAGTGCTTCAGTTGTCGGCACGGTCCGGATCACCTCGGTCACCGTGTGGCGGAATTCACCGACGTAGATAAGCGGGTGGAGAAAGCCGGGAAAGACCTTCTGCCGCGGCCATTCGGCTATCCAGAACGTTTGGTGAAAGCCGGTGTCCGTCCGCACATATGTCCAGTGTTCCTCGACCGCCATGGGCCCAGCGAGGACGATGGAAGCCATGGGCTCCGGCTCGTTCTGACCCTCCGGTTCCGTTAGAGCGCCGGCTTGTTGCCTGTCCGTGGTTGCTGCGGATGCTGGATCAAAGGCAGCCCGAACGATGTTGAGAAGGCCTGCCTCCGGCAGCCACTCTTCGACGCTGACGCTGTGTGTTCCCAAGGCGGTAGTCATAGCCTCAACTTCCAGCCGTAGTACCCGTTCGACGCCGAGGACTCCCGCGCCTGCCTCCCGTATCCGACGTCGGGCCTTGGCAATGTCCACAACGATCGTTAGCAACAGCTCATGACTCATGGCGGAACCAGCCGCTGCGATCAAATCCTCGTACGAGCGCTCGCCCCAGCTTCGTTCGTCGGAGTCACCGGTTTGCCGGCGGACTGTGTCTTCGTAGAAGTCACGAAGGGCCGAGGAGGGATACGGGACCGTGTAGTCCTGGACGGCGATCCTGGCCACGCAGCCCCGCTGCGCCAATCCTGCCTGTACCCTGGACCAAGCCTGCACAGCCCAGGCTTTATCGTCGCCGTCCATAAGTGCGAACGACTTGGTGCTGCAGCGCAGGACGGCTATTGCCTCTTTGCCGCGGGAGTCCAATATGAACAACTCCCCGCGGGATGCGCGGCGCAGCTCCAGGTTCCCCAACCCGCCCGGAAGCGCCAGCCGCCCGGCAAGAACAGGCCGCTCCGGCCGCATCAAGTAGCGGGTCTGTTTTGCGGCCAACCTGTAGAAGAACAGCACGGCATGGCTGATCCACACTGGGTAGGGAATCCGTGAGTACTGCAGCAATCCCAGAAGTATCAGAACAAGCCATAGTGGCCCGGACGTGAAAAGGCCTACGGGTCCGCGCACTGCCGAAGCCACACTGCCCACCAGAACACCGGCCGCGAGCAGGAGCAGTTGGTACCATTTCAGGCCCATGAACAAGCCGCGTCGTTCGTACCGCGGGAATTTGACGGGCTCAAGAGTTCGCGAGTTTTCAGACATGGGAATCACTGTCAATCGGAGGTTTGGCGGTGGTTTGAGGACGGATGGGGGAAGGCGGCGTAGCCGCATCCGGAGAAGCAGTGGCAGCGGTAGGTGCCTTCGAAGCCGGGGACTGCGGCCCTTCCCTTATGGCACCTGGCGGCGTTCCATTACCGGACGCTCTCGGGTTCCAGTCCGGCTCGCTGACGCCGCTTCGCGCTCGCCGAAACGATGCACCCTGAGCCGACGTACCGCCGTCGAGCATTAGAGCCGTGGTCTTCCCGCCGGAAGCGCGGGACGGCGTAGTGCCCAGCAGTTGTTCCGGCAATGGCACTCTTGGCGGCAGCGCCCGAGTGGGAAACTGTGGCCGGCTCGACTGAACCGGCCGAGTGATGGCCGAGCGGCTGGCCAACGCAGCCAGCGTGAAGCGACCGCCTGTCTGGCGGCTGATCTGCCGGGCAGCAAAACCGGAGCTTCGGGAAAGGACGTGGCCGCCACCAGCAGTTTGCGCAGCAGCTGCCAACTCGCCACCAGCGAAACTCACGAGGCGCAGAGCCATTAGCGGTGCGCCGCAGGCCAGGGCCATGCCAACGACGCCGGCGGCAAGGCCGGCGAACGACTTCGACTCGGCGAAAAGCTTGATGGCCACGGCAAGCACCGTCGCGGCGAGCGGCTTTGCGATGAGCAATGCCACCACAATCTCGCCCCACCGCCGGGCCCACGATTGCGTCTTCTCCCAGGGCATCAGCATGAGAGCCACGGGGGCGACGGCCGCGAGCAGGATGAGAGCGAAGGAGCGAAAGATCATCGAACACATCAGGATGAAGGCCAGAATCCAAACAACGATAACGGCCATCGCCGTCACGACCACGGCACCCCCCGCGCCCCCACTTGTCCCAGGGGCCAACGAGACAACGTTCCACTTTCTACCCGAGTCCGCCGGAGCTTTCTCAAAGCCGAAGAGCCGCATAAACAGGACATAGGGGTCCGTGGCCAAGGAGTCCAAGAGCGCCGTAGCAGCAGAATCCCCGACTTTGGTGAGCTCCCGGACTAGGTAAACGGCGCCGGCCACCATGGGAACCGCGGCGGCACCGCCAACCAAGGCTCGGATCAGCCGGCGGGGTTGCTGGCTGATGAGGCCGGACAACAGCTGGAGGATCATGGCAATGACGAGCGGGGTCATCATGACGACCACCCACCAGTTCGTCAGCCCCTTGACGGAGTCCCATTGGGAATCGTCAATGTCAGAGGCGCCGAACGCACCAGTGATGAACGACCAGATCCAGGAAGCGACGTTCTCGAGAATGTCCGCAAAGAACGCCGTGAGGGAACTCTGGACACCGTCGTTCGCCTGCGAGACGAGACCGCAGCCGGGCGGCCACCAACCGTTCAGATCGCACTCAACCGGCATGACCGATGTTGCCTAGAACCCGAGCGGGAACGCTGTCTGGGACCAAAGGATGTAGCCGTTGATTCCGCCCAAAATGGCAGCTACGGGTCCAGTCCAGAGCAGGATCATGCCGCCGCCGGACGCCAAGCGGGAGGATTGACTCAGCTTGCCGGCGAGGAGCATTGCAGCTCCGATGATCGCTACGATCGCGATGACAACGAAGGCTCCAACCAGGATGCCGCCGCCGATCTGTTTGAGCGACTCCAGAAAGGGAAAATCAGCGTTTGGGGTGATGCCAGGATCAACCGCTGCGAGAAACATTGCGTGCTCCGTCTGTCGACTTCCATGGGGATGAGCAGATTGGCTCACGACTTCATGGAGCTGGTGGAGCGGCGCAACATGACTAGACGTAGATTTGGCAGGTTCAGATTCAAATCGTTTCTCAGCCACCGGTGCTAGAGGCCTGGTCAGTCGAGAGTCGACCCTACTATTCGAATATATGTTCTAAGATTGTTCTGTGATCAAGAGTGGTTCCCCCGACGACCTCGAGCGAATGATGGCCCGCATGGACGCCGACAAGAGCCGGCCGATAGATGACCCGGCCCCAATCAGGGACTTCCCGAAGTATGGCCGGCCACTCGTGTACGTAAGCGGCATCTACGGTAAGGCCGTGGCCTGGACGCACACGTACGGTCTGATCGAGTGGCTTGACCCCTCGGGCAAATACCATCTGGGATGGGCCCACTCATCAAGCATCAAGCGGGTGACGCCGGAAGAGTGGAAGGGCAGCAGCAAACTCTAGGGTGTGACGTCAGGGGGTCAGCGATCTAGTTTTCATGGCGCGCATCGAGGTCCGGAACAAAGCGTCCAAGAATTTCACACTGTTCCAAAACTTGGGACTCGCGTGGTCACCTTGAATGGTAGGGCCCATGCTGAGGTCATGTCGCGTCGCCGGGATAGGCCCCTGGCCAGGCCGCCGTCACCTGTCTCATAACTAACAATGATTACGGCGATTTCATCTGAAAGTTGCGAGACATAGTTGCGAGAATTTCCTGATCGCCATGGAACTTGCAGGGTTCCCCGGAAGTCGGACCTATGCCGTGGCAGCACCTAGTCGCCAGTGAGACGTCTCGTAGCCCAAGCGTTTCGAGACGGGTAGCCCGCAGGGGGTTGGCGGACTGCCAATGCATCCTGGCGAGGATTCCCATAAAAACTTCGCCACCTACCGCAGTGCATCACAGCGGACAAGAGGTCTTCGCTGAAGTCACGGGACAGGGAACGGCTTTCAACGGCCTTCGCGTTTGCGCGCAGCGCCTCGAGCGCTGCGACTTCCCGCACCGACGCAAGCAACTGCGCGACGGATCTACGGCGAGTCCACCCCAGCCGACTAAGCTGGCAGGTCCTGCATTGACAGCAAGATGACTTGTAGCTGAATGCCCGGCCCGATGGCAGCGAGGAAGCGACGACACCCGGTTACGCCCTACGGTCCAGACGTTTGCCACGACCCCGATACGCTCGGGGGATGAGCGAAGCAAATGTGACCGAAGCTGCAGGTTACTGGTGGAGCGCCGCCACTCCAGAGAATCGTGTTCCGGGTGTGGTCCGCTTAGCCACGGGGAAACACTACGAGCTAACTACCATCGGTTCCTTAGGCGAATCCTTCAATGATCCGGGAACGTTGGCCGATGTCACAGTCTTCGGAGTCTGTGGAGGAACCGAATACACGCTTTTGCGTGCAGTCATGACAAACCAGCAACATCGAGGGGCGGAAACTGCCACGGCAGAGACATGGTTGTCGTTCGTCATGATTCGCGGAGCCCATCTTTTCCCCGATGCCCGTTTCGAATCGGCCTCCTTTCGGTGCACAGGATTGATGTGGCTTTGGGGACGATGGGGGACGGTCCCCGAAGGCCATCCCGACGAACCTCGCGAGATTAGGGCAGCACTGCCTGAAATACGCGGGGGTAAAGTCAAAGTTGTCCGTCGCCGCTCCAGAGAATCCGGCGTCGGCCGCGGTTCATACAAGGATCACATCGTCATCGAGGTCACAGCGGAAGAAGGCATGACCTTGGGTGAACTGGAGCGGAACTTTGAGCTTCCGCTTCGCGCCTTTACCGCTTGTGTGACTGGCAGTGAGTCAGAAATCTCCCATCTCCGCGTCGGAAGGTTTCTTGTCCGAGGTGACGATTCGACGGGAACTCGCCCAGCTTTGGCGGAGATTAATCCGTGGACTTCACGTGATTCCGAGGAGAAATACCGAGCATCGCTCATGAGCCTAGACGATGTCTTCTTCCAAGAAGTCCTGATTCGATGGCTTGAACTTTCAGAGAAAATTCTGAATCCGATGGTGATTGCCGCACCCCGGCAGAATCGGGGCTATCTACAGATGGAGACCTTCGCAGCAGTAAGTGCAGTAGAGCAGGTTCAACGGGAGTTGACGGAGAGCCGTCCAACAACCTTCGCGGATTCGCTCAAACGCATCCTCGACGAGCACCGAGGGGTACTTGGGCTCAACTCAGCTGCAAGGAGAAGGATTGTTAATTCGGTGAAACTATCGGAATTTCGGCTCCAGGATAGGCTGGAGCACCTTCTCGTCGACGGAGAGGCAGGCGACTTCTTTGAATGGTTCCTCCGGGGACACATCAATGCATGGGCTGAGGTTTCTTCCACGGTGCGCAACCGACTCGGGCATGGCTTGGCGATGCCCGAAAGCCAATCGGAGAACCATGTCTTGCTCGTGAACGTGCTGAACACCTCGAGGAACGTGATCTTCCTGAGGCTTTTGCTCGAGTGCGGGTTCCCAAAAGACGAACTCATGATTCGTCTGGAAAATGACCCCAGCTGGACCTGGCAAGTTGAAATCTCTGACAAATGGCCAGAGTACGTGCGATCAATCTCTAACGGGTAGTAGGCGAGGCTTTGCAGCCCTCACAAAGACAGAGTTTGTGGGACAGGGCCGAGCCTGCTCAGGAGACTGAACGCGACAACGCGCTGGCAGTGCTTGTGATCGGGCACCGGGTTCTTTCTAGTGTCTCGCAGTTAGGCAGGCACGCTGCGGTCGTGGCCAATTGGATCGTCGTTGGTTTATGCAGCCGAATCGATGCCAAGATGAACCCATTCAACGATCGGAGATGAAGTGGTGCGTGTTCAGCCGACGGCAACGGTCAGTGACTGGCTTCTATCGGTGGCGGAAGTCCTTCCACTTCCCCATAGGACTGCCCGCCCGTACACGCTGGGGGAAGCTGTCACCGAACTTGGCGATTACGCTCAAGCTAGCGATGTCTCGAAGTGGAATTCGAGGTCCTCGACAAGCCATCGCGCTTCTCTGCGAACTGAGATCAAGGCACAGTCTGAAGCCGTCGGAGGACGGCTTAGTAGTTTAGTTGCCCCTTTGCTGCACGATCTGCGCCTCGACGATAGCCAAGAGGCCATAATCGCCGCGGCCGACCAGTTCAACGAAATTTGGCATTCAGAAGCAGCCATCGCGGAGGGGTTCTGCGATCTTTGCGTAGCAGCGAAGGTCCCTGGAAAGACCAGCGATGCACTGCGCAAGCTGGCGGCTATCGTTGCTTCCCAAGTTGGCCCTGCGGCGCACGGCGCGTTCTCGTTGCTCAGTTCCGCAGCCGATGCACTCGTCAACACCGAGGAACAACTGGCTTGGGAGCGCGACGTGCAGCTTCCTGAGCCGCTGACTGAAGAGCACCGGCTTGAAATGGCGAGAGACATCCTGGTTGCCCCACCGGCGGGTCAGGTCGTCGTATGGACGGTCTATTCCCGCGCTCTTCTCTGGGGGATGCGGGAGGTTATTGGACCGATGACGTTCCTGCGAGCCGATTGGGCGCTTCCGAACGCTTTTGAGCAGAAATGGCACGACTTTCCGGAACGCGAAGAGTTGCGCGGTCTTCGCGAGAACGTCCGCTGGCTCGACGACCTCCATAGTGAAGGGCTGCAACCGGAAAACAGGCTCACCCTTGTACGCGTCGACCTCGGCGAACGGCAGGTGGCCGGCGCGGCGGAGGAAGCCAAGCGGCGAATTGAGGCGTTAATAAGTATCGCTGTCGAAGCAGGTGGCGTCTCGTGGCAAAATGCCGGTGCAACTGCCGTCCTCCTTGATGGAAAGGCTCGCAGCTCATCGGGCGGACTCACCGTCCGTCAGTCTCGGTCGCCCGACGATGACAGTTACGGGATCGGTGGCACAGGCAAGATCCTCAGTACCGTTGCAGACCAGTTTGTCGATGCCCTAGCCAAAGGGCCCATGCCGGAGCAGTTAGTTGAGGCGCTGACGTCGCTACGTGAGGCACGGATGACCGATCATCGAGACGTTTCCTTTTACGGGGCCCGCCGCGTCACACCGCGGGTAGCGACAGCGCTCGAGGACCACGCGATGGAACTCTTCGCTTCCGTACTCAACGTGCCTGCGTCAGAGTTAGCCACCGCCGTCCAGCGTCGAGAAGCCCTCAGGCGCGCCGACGGTCGGATCGCCGGCCAACTGATGGCTCCATTGGACGAAGCATGGTCACGCGGACCAAATGCAGGCCGAGATGAGCTCGAACGGAAAATTTCCGAGTACAGCAGAGGTGGACTCCGCTTAGTGTCCGTCGGGAAAGCTGTTGCACTCCAAGATGAAATCCGGGCACTTCCGATGTCCGAACTCAAGCGCGCAGACTTGGAAGATGCAATTGCAATCTGCACTGTTCCCGATCGGGAGCGGCAGATCCTTGACCAGACGTGGCGCGAAACAAGCTTGCTCCGTGCTCGGCATCGCCGGGTTCGAAACGCGGTCAACCATGGCCTGCCGTTGGATGCGACAACCCTAAACAGCATCCGCAACTACGCGGAGTCCACATCCAAGATCGCTCTCGACGTTGCTCTAACCTGGTTCAAAAGCGGCGAGTCGGGTGCGGCCCTCATCCAACGAGAAGAGAACGCCTGGAGCAAACGCATGGATCGGATCCGCTCAGGCATGAGCTGCGCGGACGAAGACGCCCGAAACAACGACGAACCGTAACCTCGACACCAACAAATTCTGGGCTGTGCATGTGACGTCAGGGTAAGCGGTCGCCATCTTCCCGGCCCTCTCCGCCTATGGCAGTGACGACACAAACACGCCAACAAGCTTGTGTCCGCACTCGTGGACCGCCCGAATCACTGGCTGTGTACGGACAGCGTGGACGTGTCCGATTTCAATCCGAGCTGAATTTTGACGACCTGCTGCAACCTCAGATTCGGCGCCCTCGCCTGCGGCCCGCCTGGTTCGGCTCCTTGCAAGGTTCCCTCTTTCTCGAAACCCTCAACGTCTCGAATCCCTAGAGCTGCGAGACGAGGACCCCTTCCCATACGCATGGTTCAGATAGTTCACGGGAAGAAGCGCCATCCAGCCAGCGGGGCGTATGACGGAAAGGCATTCTCTTGTGTCTCGTGCTGACCGTCCATTGAAGTAGGTGACCGACTCGCAAAGGGGCCTATGCTGAGGCCATGTCAGGTCCCTTTAGCGAGATCCCTGCCGAACTGGGCCCGCACTAGCGTTAGCGAAGGCCGTGAATGCCTTCCCGGGACCAAAGGCGCTGCCCGGGACGATGTGCTTTGAGCCGAAGTGGGACGGATACCGCATTGCCTTGTTCCGCGGCTCTCATGGCACGGAGCTTTGGTCTCGTCAGGGAAGGAATTTATCGAGATATTCTGTCGGTGCTCAGTGCCACCCTACTGTCGTTTTGCCTGTTGAGAGCGCGGTGGCCGGTCCGCTACAGATGTCGCGCACCGCGTCTTAAGC
>NZ_JBHTZA010000030.1:0-55690 GCF_042790555.1 Arthrobacter sp. NPDC056727
GCCCGGCGCTGCCCTTTCGGGCGGCGCCGGGCCGGAGGTCCTTGTGAAGCTGCGCAGTTACCTTCCTGTGGTGAAGCTCCAGGAGAGGCCGCTGAGCGGGTTGCCGGCGGCGTCCTTGATGCTGCTGGAGATGGTGGCCGTGTACCTCGTGTTGGCCGCCAGGGTCACGTTCGGGTTCAGGGTTGCCACCCGGGTGGTGGCGTTGTAGCTGACGGCGTAGCTCACCAGGGCGCCGGTAGAGGCGTTCCGGAGGGCAAACGTTCCGTTGGCGACGCCGGTCACTCGCTCACTGATGGTTGCGGTGACGTTGGCAGTGCGGCTCACGGCGGTGGCGTTCGTGCCCGGAGACTTGGCCGTCACTACCGGCCGCGGACCGGTGGTGAACGCCCAGGAGTTCGCAGCGATCGGGTTGCCGGCGATGTCCGTGATGCCGGCCGTCAGCGTTGCCGTGTGCTTGCGGTCAGCCGCCAGCGTGGCGTTCGGGTTCAGCGTGGCAACCCGTGTGGTGGCGTTCCACGTCACCGGAGACGCGATCAGCGCTCCGGCCGAGTTCTTCAGGGTGAAGGATGCCGTTCCCAGCCCTGCGATCGGCTCGTTAAAGGTTGCCGTGACGTTGGCCGTCTGGCTGGCCATCATCGAGTTGATGGCCGGCGCCTTGGCGGTGACCACGGGCGCCACGGTGTCGACGGTGACGGCCAGGGACCCGGTGGACCGGGTTTCGACGCCGCCCGGGCTGACCTCGCCGGCGGTCACGGTGTGCCGGCCGTTGGCCAGCACACGGCTGGACGTGATCGAGTAGCTGCCGTTCGCTGCCACCGACGCCGAACCGCTTGCCACGCCGTCAATGTAGAGGTTGACGCTCGCGGCATCCGGCAATGCGGTGGCACCTGTGAAGGCGGGGGTGGTGCTGCGCGTGATGTTGTCCGTGTTGAAGCGTCCGGTGTCGGTCGCAGCCGTCAGGTCAGGGGTGCTCGGCCCCTTGGCGAGCGGCGCCGTGCACGGGGCCGCCGGGCCGCCGATCGCCGCGTACTCGAATATCGTGACTTCATTGCCGGTCGCGGCGTTGCGTCCCAGCCACATCCCCCGGCTTTCGGAGGTGGTCGGTGATGACGCGCGGTCTGCGTCGGACACGCCGTCGGCGCCGACGCCGCCGAGACCCGTCCAGGTGGCCGTCCAGGTGGTGAGGCCCGGCCCGTCGTAAACCACCACGCCGTCCTCGCCTGAACCCGGTGCGCCGGCACGCAGCGTGCGGCGTCCGTTCAGGGCGAACGACTGATTGGCTGCCACAACCCTGGCTTCCAGCTGGTCCGCCGGGAGCTGCCCGCCGCCGGGCGCAGCAGCGGTACCCTTCATCACCACGGTGGTGGCGTTGATCTTCGTGGCGGGCTGTGTGACGGTGACGTTTCCTACGAAGGTCTGGTCGCCGACGTCGGGCGCCGTCAGGACACGGATCACGTCACCCGAGCGGATGTCCGGGGTGGTTCCTTCCCAGCATCCTCCGCCGGGGTGGTTGACCTCCACGATTCCGGCGACCGGTACCAGGTTGGACGCCGTGCCGATGACCGCGCCGCCTCGAAGCACCTGGATGGTGGGACGGTCACTGGCCGCGTACCCCTCGGCGGAGACCATGTCGCGCTCCGGGAAAACGGTGATGATGTGCGTCCCCGGGTCGCTGATGACGGCAAAAGCCGGAACAGCCGCCGTCGGGACGGCCAGTGCCAACAGTGCGCCAGCCGTGACGGCAGCTGCCAGACGTGGACGGATTCTTGCAGATTTCATGGAAAGCTCCCCTCAAAGGCCCCAGACTTCACCCGGCTGAGACCCAGCGAGGTGATCCTCTCCAGGTCCATGATCTGAAGAGAAAGCCAGTATCTGGACGCGACCCTGAGGAAACCTTGACCATCCGGCAGGCCGCCCCCTCAACGGAGCCGCCGCAAGGGGGCAGCCGGCACAAGGAAATGCCGCTGCCCCGCGCGGGGCTATGCCTCCACGAGGTCCTCGTCCAGCTCCTCAAACTCCACCGCAGCCACAATTTCCTTGGTGTCCGGGGTGAGCATGAAGGCCTCGTCGTCGTCCTCAATCATGAGGAAGTCGCCGTGGTCGGTGCTGAAGCGCCAGGCGAGCACCGTCTCGCCGTTGTGGTCGTAGCTCGGATCGCCCATGATGATTTTCTGCAGTTCATACCCGGCGATGTCGCACAGTTCCCGGATGATGACCTCAAATTCCGGGGCGTTCTCCAGGGCCTCTTCCTCGGCCTCGGCGCGGCGCTCTTCGAGGTCGGGCAGCGCCGCCACTCGCTTGGCGATGTGGGCGGTGAGCTCGTCGTCGTTCAGGACCAGCAGGCCTTCCTGTCCGCGCAGCCACGCCGCGTTGAGGGCAACGATGTCCTCCGTTTCGAGGAGGGACTCGAATTCGGCGTCGAGGTCCTCCATGGCCTGCACGCGTTCGGGGAGCGCGCCATCGCCACTGGCATCGGCCACGCCGTCCAGGTAGACGTCCGCCTCCTCCTCCGACAGAGCGTCGAATGCCTCCACGGTGCGGCCGAAAAGGTTAACATGCCCGGCGGCGCCCATGCCTTCCAGGCCCTCGCGGATGTATGCGTCAAGCTCCTCACGGTCCGGGGCGGTGAACACGTACTGCGCAAAGCCGCCGCCCAGGGACTGGGTCAGGTAGAAGTCCACAAAGAAGCTGCGCAGGGCGTTGGGCGCAATCTCTCCCGCGCCGAGCAGCTCCTGGTACATGGTGTTCACCACGGCGACATTGGAATCAACCGTCTCTGCATCGCTGCCGCTGTCGCCGCCTGCGGCGCCCTCGACGGTCAGGACAACGGGGTATTCGTTGGAAGTCATGGGAATCCTTACTGCTGAAAGCCGGTGGTGCTCAGGACTCCTTCAACGTACGTGCCGCGGGCAGTCGCAGGTTTAGGGCCAAGTGAACGTCAGGCGAAGTTTGCGCCCGCCGGCCCCATTGTGGGGAGCGCACCAGAAGGGCCCGACGGCGGGCGGCGGCAAATTTGAGAGCCTCCTCCGCCCGACTAAGATGGATCAGATAACCTGCAGATTCTCGACCTGCCGAAAGTAGCGCGCACCCATGCCTTCCCAACCGGACGACAGTGCGGCATTGGCAATCCAGACCCCCGCGATCAACGACCGCTCGCTCGCGGCCGGGCTCGCCTACGCCATGGGCGGCCGCGTCTCCGGCATCTCGTTCGACGCCGCCACCGGCCTGATGCTTGGCAAGGTCCGGGGCGGTTCCGAAGTACCCTATTCCACCACGGCCAAGCTGGTCCGGAAGGGCGGCGGCTGGAGCTGCACGGTGGGCGTCTGCAGCTGCCCGGTCCGCAAGGACTGCAAGCACGTGGCCGCGCTCCTGTTCGCCGCCGAGGACAACCCGGCCGTCAGGGTGCAGCTCCTGTCCCCCGCTGACGTCTCGAGGGTGTCGCGGGAACAGTCGGTGCCGGCGCTCTCGGACTGGGAGCAGGCGCTTAGCCCCCTGATTTCGCAGGCCGGCCCTGCCCAGCCAAGCGGCGGCACTCCCCTGGCCCTGCAGTTCGAGGTGGAGGAACCGGCCCCGCACTTCTCCTACACTGGCCGCCGGGATCCGCTCCGCAGCGTCCGCCAGCTCAAGGCCCGCCCGGTGATCATGGGCGCCAAGGGCAAATGGATCCGCGGCGACGTTTCGTGGAACACCCTGAGCTACCTGAGCTTCAAGCGCGAGTGTAACCAGGCACATGTGGAGTGGATGCAGGCCTTCCTCGCCGCGCATACCGCCGGCGCGAACCGGGCGTATTCGTCGTCGTCCGCGGCCCTCTGGCTGGGGCTGAACACCTTCGCCGGAAAGAATCTCTGGGGCCTGCTGGAGGAAGCCCGGCAGATCGGCGTCGCGCTGGTGCACAGCCGCGGCCAGGAGCCCGTCAACGTGGCGGCGGAGCCCGCGGCGGTGGGCCTCAACCTGGGCCGCTACGGAAGTGACGCCCAAGACGGGGGCCTGGAGCTCGCGTCCACGATTACGGTCGACGGCACCGAGGTTGATCCGGCGTCGGTGGGCACCATCGGGCGCCCGGCGCACGGCATATTCCTCACCTCCGGCGGGGACTCGCTGCCGGGGGTCGCCGCGGACGGGATCATCACCCTGGCCCCGTTGGAGAGCGGGCTGAGCGAGGAGCTGCTCGCGTTCGTCACGGCGGGCAGCACGCTGCACATCCCGGCCCGGGACGAGGGCCGCTTCCTCACCGGCTTCTACCCCAAGCTCAAGCAAACGGCACGGGTGACGGCAGCGGACGACTCCGTCGAGCTGCCCGAGCTCGCCCTCCCGACGCTGTCGCTGCTGGCCAACTACGGCACCGATCACCGCGTGCGGCTGCACTGGGAATGGCACTACAAGTCCGGCACCATCGTCACAGCGCAGCCGCTGTGGCGTCATCCCGGCGACCACGGCTACCGCGACGATCCGGCCGAAGCCCGGATCCTGGAGGCCGTCGGCCAGCCATGGGACGTGGTGCCGAAGCTCGGCGAGTCGGCCGCCGGAGGCTGGGGCACGCCGCGCCTCGCGGCCACCGCAGAGCTGAGCGGGCTGGACACACTCGCCTTCACGGAGGAGGTCCTCCCCAAGCTGAAGGCCACGCCCGGCGTCGACGTGGACACTTCCGGCGACATCGCGGACTACCGGGAGGCCGAGGAGGCGCCGGTGGTGGCCATCTCCACCAAGGCCACCGACCAGCGCGACTGGTTCGACCTCGGCATCGTGATCACCCTCGAGGGCCAGCCGGTGTCCTTCGCGGCCCTCTTCTCCGCCCTCGCCGCCGGCCAGACACGGATGCTGCTGCCCAGCGGCGCGTACTTCTCCCTCGACCTTCCGGAGCTGCACCAGCTGCGGGCCCTGATCGATGAGGCCCGTTCGCTGCAGGACAACAAGGACGCCCCATTGCAGATCAGCCGCTTCCAGGCCGGCCTGTGGGATGAGCTTGCCCAGCTGGGGATCGTGGACGAGCAGGCGGCCGCCTGGCGCGCGGCGGTGGGCGGGCTGCTGGAGGACGGCGTGCAGGGCCTGCCGCTGCCGGCCACGCTCAACGCCGAACTGCGCCCGTACCAGCTGGAGGGCTACAACTGGCTGAGCTTCCTGTACCGCCACAGCCTCGGCGGCGTGCTCGCCGACGACATGGGCCTGGGAAAGACGGTCCAAGCGCTGGCGCTGATGTGTGCGGCCAAAGAGCATGCCGCATCGTCGCCGGACGCTGCGGCAGCGGACGCCAAAACGGAACCAGCCAAAGCAGCGGACGACGGCGGCACGCCCTTTTTGGTGGTGGCGCCGACCAGCGTCGTGGGCAACTGGGAGGCCGAGGCCGCCCGCTTCGCGCCCGGCCTGACGGTGCGCGCCGTCGGCGAGACCTTCGCCAAGAGCGGCGCGGACCCCGCCGAGGCCTTGGCCGGGGCCGACGTCGTCATCACGTCCTACGCGCTGTTCCGGATCGATTACGAGTCCTACGCTGGACGGCGCTGGGCCGGGCTGGTGCTGGACGAGGCCCAGTTCGTGAAGAACCACCAGTCCAAGGCGTACCAGTGCGCCCGCAAGCTTCCGGCGGCGTTCAAGCTGGCCATCACGGGCACGCCGCTGGAGAACAACCTCATGGAGTTCTGGGCCCTGACCTCCATCGTGGCGCCGGGGCTGTTCGCGAGCCCTTCACGCTTCGCCGAGTACTACCAGAAGCCGGTGGAGAAAAACGGCGACAAGGGGCAGCTGGACAAGCTCCGCCGTCGGGTCCGTCCGCTCATGATGCGCCGCACCAAGGAGCAGGTCATCAAGGACCTGCCGCCCAAGCAGGAACAGATCCTGGAGGTGGTGCTCAATCCGCGGCACCAGAAGGTCTACCAGACGCACCTGCAGCGCGAGCGGCAAAAAATCCTGGGCCTGATCGAGGACGTGAACAAGAACCGCTTCACCATCTTCCAGTCGCTCACGCTGCTGCGGCAGCTCAGCCTGGACGCAACGCTCGTGGACGAGTCCCTGTCCGGCGTGCGCTCGAGCAAGCTGGACGTATTGTTCGAGCAGCTGGAGGACCTCGTGGCCGAAGGCCACCGTGCCCTCATTTTCAGCCAGTTCACCGGATTCCTGGGCAAGGTCCGCGAGCGCCTCACCGAGGAGAACATCGAGTTCTGCTATCTCGACGGCGGCACCCGGAACCGTTCCGACGTCGTCAACGAGTTCAAGAACGGCACCGCCCCGGTGTTCCTGATCAGCCTCAAGGCCGGCGGCTTCGGCCTCAACCTGACCGAGGCCGACTACGTGTTCCTGCTCGACCCCTGGTGGAACCCGGCGTCAGAGGCGCAGGCGGTGGACCGCACGCACCGCATCGGCCAGGCCAGGAACGTCATGGTGTACCGGCTGGTGGCCAAGGACACCATCGAGGAGAAGGTCATGGCGCTCAAGGCCAAGAAGTCGCAGCTGTTCGCTGACGTCATGGAGGGTGATGCCCTCTCGGGTGGTGCGCTCACGGCGGAGGACCTGGCGGGTCTGTTCAAGGACTGACCCGTTCCCGGCTGATGCCTGCATCGCTGCGGCCGGGGCGGACCGGACCCCGAAGGCGGTCCGCCTGCTGAACCACCGGCCCAGGGCTTTGCCTTTGCCCTTCCACCAGCTGTCCTCGTCGGTGTCGGTCCGCCACCGGTAGATCAGGACCACCAGCACGAACATGCCGGCCGTGACGTTAGGCCAGACGCCGGCGGCGGCATCGAGCAGCGCCCTGACCGCCGTGGCCAGGATCGCCGGCGGCGCCACGGTACGGAAGACGGTGTTGGCCAGATACCTTCGGTGGGAGCGCGGCACGGACAGCAGCCGGACCATGTCCGAACAGGCGCACACCACCACCACTGCCTGCCCCAGCATGAGCAGGATGGACCCCGGGAGGGACCCGGCAAACTCCATCGCTGACGCCAGTCCGGAACTCATGGCCTGCATCCGTCCATGTTCGTTTCCTTCCTTGCTTGCCCTGTTTCGCCGCCCGCCCTGCGCCTCTCCCCCGTACCCCTTGGGTGTCAGACCATTCAACGCTTGCGGTCCAATCAAGTCACGGGGGCCGAATACCCGTCTTTGGTGCACGGGCTACGCGCCTTGGCGACGCGGTACGCAGAACGAAGCCACTGCCGGGCGACGTGACGCTTGACACACCCTCCACCCTCATGTCATGGTTGCAACATCAGATGGTCAGACCAACTGACCGTCCGCCAGCATTGCCGCTACGAGGAAGTACTCCATGAACCTCCACTCTCTTCTCCAAAAACGAACCGCCACCCAGGGCCCCATCCGGGTGGGCGTCATCGGCGCGGGCAAGTTCGCCTCCATGTTCCTGACCCAGGCCCTCAACTCAGAGGGCATCCACGTGGTGGGCGTCGCCGATATCGATGTCCCGAAGGCGAAGGGCGCCCTGCAGCGGACGGGCTGGCCGGCGGAGCGCTATGCCGCCGGCAGCTTTGCCGAGGCACTGCGCAACGGCAGCACCTTCGTGACCGACAGTTCCGCCGCCCTGATCCAGCAGCCGCAGATCGAAGTCATCCTCGAGGTGACGGGCAACCCGATCGTCGGCACCGCCCACGCCGTGCAGAGCATCGACAACGGCAAGCACATCATCATGGTCAACGTCGAGGCCGACTGCATGGTGGGCCCGCTCCTGCAGCGGCGCGCCGAGGCCGCCGGCGTTGTCTACTCCATGGCCTACGGCGACCAGCCGGCCCTGATCTGCGAAATGGTCGACTGGTGCCGCACCGTCGGGTTCGACATCGTGGCCGCCGGCAAGGGCACCAAATACCTCCCCGAATACAACTACTCCACGCCGGACACCGTCTGGAACTACTACGGTTTCACCGACGAGCAGCTCGCCAGCGGGGACTTCAACCCGAAGATGTTCAACTCGTTCCTGGACGGCACCAAATCTGCCATCGAGATGGCCGCCGTCGCCAACGGCACCGGCCTCACGCCCCAGGACGAGGGACTGTTCTTCCCGCCGGCCGGCGTCGACGACCTTCCGCACGTTTACCGCGAACAGTCCGTCGGCGGCGTCCTTACCCGCCGCGGCACCGTGGAAATAGCCTCCAGCCTGAACCGGGACGGCACCGAGGTGGACCGCGACCTCCGCTGGGGCGTCTACGTCACCTTCGAGGCCAAGACCGACTACGCCGTGCAGTGCTTCGCGGAATACGGCGTCAAGACGGACTCCACCGGCCGCTACGGCTCGCTCTACCGGCCGTACCACATGATCGGGCTGGAGCTCGGTGTCAGCATCGCCTCCGCCGTGCTCCGCGGGGAAGCCACCGGCGCCCCCACCGGCTTCCGCGGCGACGTCGTGACCACCGCCAAGAAGGACCTCAAGGCCGGTGAAATCCTCGACGGCGAAGGCGGCTACACCGCGTTCGGCAAACTGGCCCCGGCGCACATTTCGCTCGAGCGCAACGCCCTGCCCCTGGGCCTGGCCCACGGCATGAAGCTCAAGCGCGACGTGCCCAAGGACCGCACGGTTTCCTGGGACGACGTCGACGCCGACGAGAGCCTGCTTGCCGTCCAGATCCGGCGCCAGCTGGAGAGCGAGGCCCGCGCAGAGCTCCTGCAGCTGCAGCGGTAAGACGGTCAGGCCGAGCAACTACGATGAAAGTGCCGCGGCCCCCTGCCGCCGGCAGGAAAATCAAAGAGGTGATCGGCATGAGCGCAGAAGCATGGGAACCGGTACAGCGGGTCCGTACCTACGAACAGGTGATGGCCCAGATCGAGGAACGCATCCTGGACGGCAGGCTCAAGGCCGGGGACAAGCTGCCCAGCGAGCGTGACCTGTCCGCCCTCCTGAACGTTTCCCGCCCCTCCCTGCGGGAATCGCTCAGGGTCCTGGAGGCGCTGGGCATCGTCGACATCCGCCCCGGCGGAGGAGCCGACGGTGGGGCGGTCCTGGTTGAGGAGCCGGGTTCCGGGTTCATCAACCTCCTGAAGCTCCAGCTTGCGCTCGGCCAGTTTGACCACAACGAGGTACTCGAAACCCGGATCGCCCTCGAAACCTGGTGCTGCGAGGAGGCCGCCCAGCGGGCCACCGAGGAGGACCTGGCCGAACTGGAGCAGATCCTCGACCGGATGGACGATCCGGAGATCACCACCCCCGAGTTCAACCGGCTGGATGCGGCGTTCCATGTTCGGATCGCCGAATCCACCGGCAACTCACTCACGGCACACCTGATGGGCTCCCTCCGGACGGCCATCAACCGCCAGATGATCGAGGCCTACGCCCGGCTTGAGAACTGGCGGGAAACGGCCAAGGTGGTCCGCAGCGAACACCGCGCGATCCTTGCGGCGCTTCGCCGAAGGAAAGCCGATGAGGCACGGCGGGCCGTGGGCGACCACATCCGCAGCTTTTACAACATTGACAACGCCAAGGCTCTGAAACAGCCCAGGTGACGCCGGGGCCGGTGTCCACGGGGACAGCGCCTGCGGCGACCGCAGGGGCAGGAAATCCTGTCCCATATCGAAGGAGATATGAACGCGATGAGCACCCTCACGCAAACGCACGCCCAGCAGGCCAAGAACGGATCACCGGACAAACTGAAGGTCGCCATCGGCAGCGCAGTTGGAACGACCATCGAAAACTACGACTTCCTCGCCTACGGAACGGCCGCCGCCCTCTACTTCGGCAGCGCCTTCTTCCCGGGCCAGGATCCCCTGGCCGCGACCCTCCTCGCGTTCGCAACCCTGGCCGTTGGCTTTGCCATGCGTCCCCTGGGCGGCCTGATCGGCGGCTACCTCGGCGACAAGTATGGCCGGAAGCCGGTCCTGGTGGGTGCGCTGCTGGTGATGGGCGCGGCGACGTTCCTCATCGGGGTCCTTCCCACGTACCAGCAGGTGGGCGTTCTGGCACCGGTGCTGCTCGTGGCCATCCGCATCATCCAGGGCCTGGCGTTCGGCGCCGAGTGGGGCGGCGCGATCATGATGACCTTCGAACACGCCCCCTGGCGCAAGCGCGGGCAGTACACCGGCATCCCGCAGGCAGGCGTTCCGCTCGGGCTGCTGCTGGCCAACCTGGTGTTCCTCGGCACCACGGGCTGGAACAACGAGTGGTCCTGGCGCGTGCCGTTCCTTGCCAGCTCCATCCTGATCATCGCCGGCATCATCATCCGCATGAAGGTCAGCGAATCCCCCGAGTTCGAAGAAACCAAGGCCCGCGGTGAACTCGTCAAGAACCCGCTGCTGACGGTCATCAGGGACGACTGGCGGAACATCCTCCGCGTCATCGGGCTGCGCCTGGCCGAATCCGGCGGCTTCTACGTCATTGTCACCTACCTGCTCTCCTACATCAGCACCAACAAGATCGTTGACCGGCAGGTTGGCCTGACCGGCCTGGTGCTGGCAGCCGCCGTCGGCGTCGCCGCCACCATACTTTGGGGGCGGGCCACCGACCGCATCGGACGCCGCAAGCTCTACATCGCCGGCTGCGCGGGCATCATCCTGTTCGGCTTCCCCATGTTCCTCATGGTCAACACCGCAGTCCCGTTCCTGATCGTCCTCGTCTACGTCGTCGGCCTGCCGGTACTCCACGACATGCTGGCCGGCGCCCAGGGCGCCTGGTTCTCCGAACTGTTCAATGCCAACACCCGCACCTCCGGGGCATCCATCGGCTACCAGTTCTCCGCGGCCATCTCCGGCTTCATCCCGCTGATCGCCGCAGCCACCGCGGCGGCCTGGGGCTGGAGCGGGGTGTCCATCGTCTACATCGCCTGCGGCGCGATCGGCCTCATCGCGGCGCTGGCAACCAGGGAGACCTGGAGCAACCGTGAAAAGAACGAAGTCGATGCGCTGATTGCGTCCGGCAAGTAAGAGTCAGCAAAGACAGATGGTCCCGGGCAGGTTTCCTGCCCGGGACCATCTGCTGTTAGGGCCTGGCCTGTTTATGGCTCACGTCCGGTCAGGCGGGCGCCAGTTCCCCGGCCCGCGGCAGCGGATCCAGGTGGCTGATGCCGGTGGGCGTGATCTGCAGGACCCTGGCCGTGGCGATGTCGTAGAACAGGCCCGTCACGTGGAGGTCACCGCTCCGGACGGCGCCCTGCAGGCTGGCGTGCCGCTGCAGCCGCTCAAGCTGGACCGCGACGTTGACCATGGCCAGCTGGTCCACTGCGCCGTACCCGGCCTGCTCGGCGGCAACCTGGACGGGATGGCCTGCATGGAACGACTCCAGGCTCGGCCGCCCGTGGTCCAGCCAGGACTCGACGGGGCACCGCTCCTCCTGCCCTTCCGGGTTCCGGTCTGCCGGGTTCCCGTCTGAAGCAGGTCCGGCGAGCAGGGCCGTCATGGCGCCGCAGCCGGAGTGGCCGCAGATGACCACGTTCTTGACCGAGAGCTCATTGACCGCGAATTTCAGGGATGCTTCCACCGACGGTTCAAGCCGGTCGCCTCCCACCACGTTGCCCACATTCCGGACCGTGAAGAGGTCCCCGGGGCCGCTGCTGGTGATCAGGTTCGGCACCAGACGCGAGTCGGCGCACGTGAGGAAAAGCGTGTCCGGATCCTGGAAGGTGGACAGCTCCTGGACATGCGGACGCAGCAGGTGGGCGTGGCGGCGGTGGTAGCTGTCGACGCCGTTGAGCACCGAACGCACGGGCGCCGGGATGGCACCGGCTGCCTCTGCCCCCTCCGGCAGGCCGTCCCGCTGCCAGCTCCGCCACGGGGCGAACCCGCCGCGCAGCGCCGACCGGGACGAGCCGCGCGCGGGAGTTCCCGCCAGGGCGGCGTGGAGCGTGGCGGTGCCCGTTTCCTCGATCTCGACGCTGCCGCCGTTGTTCACATGCCGCAGGCGCCAGGCCTCCAGGGTGTCGTGGACGGGGTGGTCAAGGTAGTCGACGTCGAGTTCCACGGTGACATGGGCGGCCGGCGGGACAGCCGCCAGCACCTTGCTCAGGCGCGGAAGCGACAGGAACGTGCAGGAACCGTCGATGACCACCCGCCAGCGGTTTTCGGCCGCGCCGCCGAGGGGTTCGGCGTGGATGCTGGCGCGGACCACGCGCCACAGGACCAGCAGCACGGCCAGGGCAAGCCCGATCAGCACCCCGGCCAGAAGGTTCACGAGCACCACCGTGAGCAGCGTGGCGGCGTAGACGGCCAGGTCACCCGTGACGCGTGCGGTCTGGAAGTCGGCAACCTTCACGAGACGGATGCCGATCATGATGAGCAGCCCGGCAAGCACAGCGTCCGGCACCAGCTGGATGACGCCCGCCAGCAGCAGGGAAAAGACGAGGACCCAGATGCCGTGCAGGATTGCGGACTTCCGGGTCCGGGCCCCGGCCTCCACGTTGGTGGCACTGCGCACGATCACGCCGGTGACGGGAAGCCCGCCCAGCATGCCCGAGGTCACGTTGGCGGCGCCCTGGCCGAGGAGCTCGCGGTTGAAGTCGGTGCGGTCGCCGTGGTGCATCTTGTCGACGGCGACGGCGGACAGCAGCGACTCGACGCTCGCCACCAGGGCGATGGTGACGACGCCGACCGCGATGGCGGTCCACTCCCCCTGCGGCAGGTGCGGCAGGGAGAGCGCGTCCAGCAGCGAACCGTCGAAGGTGATCCGGTCGACGTCGGAATTGAACGGCAGCGACAGCAGCGTCGCTGCCACGACGGCCACCAGCGGCCCGGGAACGCGGCGGACAGCCGCGGGCATGTATTTCCACCCGACGAGCAGCGCGATCACGACAGCGCCGAGGAACGCGGCCTGCGGATCCAGCGTGGCGAGGGTGTCCGGCAGCGCCAGGATGTTGTGAAGTGCCGCTTCGCCTGCTTCGGCGCCGAGCATGACGTGCAGCTGCTGCAGGACGATGATGATGCCGATTCCGGCAAGCATCGCGTGCACCACCACCGGGGCGATGGCCAGGGCCACCCGGCCCACCCTGGCCATGCCAAGCAGCACCTGGAGGACCCCGGCAGCCACGGTGATGGCGCAGGTGACGGGCCAGCCGAACTGCTCAATGAGGCCCGCGACGATGACCGTCAGGCCGGCCGCCGGGCCGCTGACCTGCAGCGGTGCACCGCCCAGGCTGCCTGCCACGATGCCGCCGACCGCGGCCGCGATCAGTCCGGCCATGACCGGCGCGCCCGACGCCGCGGCGATGCCGAGTGACAGCGGGACGGCAACGAGGAACACCACGAGGGAAGCTGGCAGGTCCCAGCGGAGGCCCGATGCCAGGCGGGCAAGGGCTGGTATCCGGCTTCTGCCGGGGTGGATGGGGTCTGGATCCGTGGCGGCTGGCGAGGGCATATAAGTCCTTAGCTCGTTCGAAGGGTCCTTATCCACGCTATTGACGGCGCAACGGGGGCCGCAAGGGTACCGCCCGTGAGAAGAAACACGAGGTCAGGCCCGACATAAAGCGAAAACTAGGAGACTAATCCATTCGTTTGCATAAACGCCGCACTGCCCCGCCAGGAGCTGTTTCCCGCGCCGCAAGGGCTTCCCGCCGGGAAGGAAAACCGGCCTCCGTTCAAGTCACATGGGTCCGCTCAGGGGTGCCGGCGCGGCGGGCGCAGGAAAACTTTTTGTTAAAAACAGCAGTGGACCCATCCCAGGGGGTGGGTCCACTGCTGTGGGGCCGGTACCGGCAGCCGGTGGTTAGCGCTTGACGGCGTCCAGCTTGAGCATCTTGGCGATGACGCTGTCGAGTTCGGAGTCGTCGAAGATCTTCTTCCAGTCGTCCTTGATGATGGTGTCCTTGCCGTACTGGATGGCGATCTCGCAGGCCTCGGAGAACGGGTTGGAGCCGCGCAGGGCGTTGGTGAGGGCGATCTGCACGTGGCCGAACAGCATGGCCTTGGCAGCTTCCTCGGGTACGCCGGCGGTGTGGACGGTCTCGTGCAGGGCTTCGTTGAGCAGGGTGCCGATCATGCAGGCGACGGTCTCCACGAGGGTGGGCTCGAGGATGGCGAGCTGCTTCACGGTGACCCAGTGGACGTCGATCACGGGGGCGTAGATGACCTTGATGGTCGCCTCGGCCGCGGCGCGGGCGGCCTCCGTGGCGTCCTCGTCGATCGCGGCGACCACGTTCTGCGGGGCGCCCTCGCCGCCGAAGGTGTCGGCCCATTCTTCCTTGGTGGTGCGCTCCAGGAACACTGACGGGTGGCAGGGGTGGGCCACGGCCTGGACGACGTCCTCGCGCTGGGCGAGCAGGCCGGCGTAGGCGGCGGCCGGGTCCAGGGTGAGCACGATGGCGCCGGACTTCATCTGCGGGACGACGCCCTCGGAGACAACGCCCAGGACAGTGTCCGGAACGGCGAGGATCACGAC
Organism: Arthrobacter sp. NPDC056727; assembly: GCF_042790555.1. NCBI lineage: Bacteria > Bacillati > Actinomycetota > Actinomycetes > Micrococcales > Micrococcaceae > Arthrobacter > Arthrobacter sp. NPDC056727. The sequence continues at coordinate 14,285 of NZ_JBHTZA010000030.1, forward strand.
GTCGGCGCCCTTGACGGCGTCGTCGGTGGCGGTGATCTCGCGGCCTTCGGCGCGGACGCGGTCCTGGCCGGCGGGTGAGTTGTCGGAGTAGAACACGGTGTGGCTGGACTTCTGGAGGTTGCGGGAAACGCGCATCCCCATCTTGCCTCCGGCTCCGATAACGGCGACGGTCAACTGTTCTGCAGACATTTCATTTGCTCCTTAGGAAATCGAGGCTTTGCTGGGTCCACTGGTTTTCGAGGCGGATGGTTTCGTCCTCGGAGTCCTGCCACGGCAGCCAGTGTTCGACGATCTGGTTGATGTTTCTTTCTTTGGGCTGAAGCTTCCGGACCATGTAGTCGTAGTCCAGGAGGCCTTCCCCGAGCGGCGCGCCGGAGTATGTGAACCCGACCCACCCCTCCTTGCGGCTGAACGCAAAGTCTTTGATGTGCATGTTCAGGACATGGGGTGCGACGGCGTCAATCACCTCACGCGGCGACTCCAGGGCCGCCACGGTGTTGGCCGGGTCGCTGCACACGCCCAGGTACAGGCTGCCGACGCGCTCCACGACCTCCAGGACCCGGGACGTGGGGACCTGCTCATACGTCTCGATGGCGATTTTCACTCCGGCTGCCTTGAACTCTGGCAGGACCGCGGTGAAGATCTCCACCGCCTCGTCCGCCGTCGGGGTGTGGCCCGGGGTGTTGAACATGGTCCGCAGCAGGGGTGCGCCGAGGATCCTGGCGATATGCAGGAACCGGCGCAGGTGCCCGGGCCGGATACCCTTGGTGCCCAACTCCAGGCTGATCCCCAGGGAATCCGCGGTGGCCCGCACGGCCTGCAGTTCGTCGTCGGTCATGGTTTCGACCGGCGCGTAGTCGCAGATCTGGAACAGGTCCACACCCAGCGCCGCGGTCCGTTCCAGCGCCTCGTGGATGCTCAGCGGTTTGCTGACCTGGTCCGAGAGCTGCCAGAAGAACGCGTAGCTGCTCAGGCCGATCCTTGATCCCCCGGCCCGGCTCATGCCCTGCCTCCAACAGGTTCCATGAGCCCGAGGCGGGCTGCGGCTTCGTCGAGGATGTCCTGCACTGCTGCGGGGTTGTGGGCGAAGCGCCCCAGGAAGAGTCCGGTGACGGCGGGGCCGAGCTGGCTGATGAGGCCGGGGCCGGCGCTGCCGCCGTAGATGACCCGGCTGTCTTCCTGGCCTTCGCGGGTGCGGAGGTGGGCGTCCAGCCCGGTGATGACGTCGCTGATGAACTCCGGGGATGCGGGTTCGGCCGCGCCGATGGCCCACTGCGGCTCGTAGGCCACGATGGTCCGTCCCAGGGCGCCGAGGCTTCCGGCGCGGTTCAGGACGCCGTCGATTTCGCGGATGCAGTGCTTGATGGCGTCCGCCGCGGTGCCGCGCCCGGGTTCGCCCGCACAGAGCACGGGGGTGAGGCCGTTGCGGTAAGCGGCGGCGGTCTTGAGCCCGATCACGTCGTCGTCCTCGCCGAAGATGCGGCGCCGTTCGGCGTGGCCCACCTCGGCGTACCGGCCGCCGGTTTCGGCCACCATCTTGCCGCTGACCTCGCCGGTGAAGGCGCCCTCGTCCTCCCAGAAGATGTCCTGGGCGCCCGCGGCTGCCCCGGCGGCCGACAGGATCCGCGCGCACTCGGGCAGCACCGGGTGGGCCGGCAGGGCGAACAGTTCAATGTCGCCGCTGCGAACGGCCGGGTGGGCCGAGGCGATCCGGGCCACGTCCCGGCACCAGTCCAGGGTGCGCTCGTAGCCGAAGTACATCTTCAGGCTGACGCCGATGATCGCGCCGGGCTGGGAAGGCTTGTTAGCAGGAAGTGACACCCTCGTAGTCCTTAATCAGGGTGACCTTCCCGGCGGAGGCCGAGGATTCGTCAAAGGTGTAGGTGAGCCATTCCTTGGCCAGGCGCCGGGCGAGTTCCAGGCCGATGACGCGCTGGCCCATGGTGAGGACCTGGGCGTTGTTGGAGAGGATGGAACGCTCAACCGAGAAGGAGTCGTGGGCGGTGACGGCGCGGACGCCGGGAACCTTGTTCGCCGCGATCGCGACGCCGAGGCCGGTGCCGCAGACCAGCAGGGCACGGTCGGCCTTGCCGGCGGCGATGAGTTCGGCGGCGGCGATGGCCACGGACGGGTAGGGGGTGTGGCTGGTGGCATCCACCCCGACGTCCTGCACGGATTCGACCAGTTCGGACGCTTCCAGGTCCGCCTTCAGGGCTTCCTTGTACTCGAATCCGGCGTCGTCGGAACCGATGACCAGGCGCAGTTTGGCGCTCATGCGTTCTCCTTAAGGGTTGTCTTCTGGACGTTTTCTGTGAGGGTGTTGTGGATGGCGCGGACGATCAGCGCCATGGACACGGCTCCGGCGTCCGGGGTGCCCAGGCTCTTCTCGGCGTGCGGGCGGGCACGGCCCATCAGGGGCAGCAGGTTGGCGGTTTCCTCGGCGGCCTGCTGGGCCACGGTGGCCGCCGCACCCCAGGCGTCGGTGAGCGACTGCCCGGTGCCGACAGCGGCGGACAGGGCGTCGCGGAACGGAACGAGGACGTCCACGAGGGTCTTGTCGCCCACCTTGGCCTTGCCAAAGCCCATGATCGCGGCCGCAGCGCCGGCTACACCAGTGGCGACAGCGCCGGCGTCGGGCGTGGTGCTGTCCCCGACCGCGTCACCGACGGCCCGCAGGGCCATGCCCCAGAGCGCACCGGAGGTGCCGCCGGCCCGGTCGGCCCAGGCGTCGGCGGCCAGGTGCAGGGTGGTGGCAGCGCCGGCACCGCGTTCGACGGCGTCCGTTGCGGCCTCGACCGCTGCCCGGACACCGCGTTCCATGCCGATGCCGTGGTCGCCGTCGCCGGCGACCGCATCGATGCGGCCCAGTTCCTCGACGTTGGCATCAACGACGTCCTTGGCGGCGCCAAGCGCGGCCAGGACCCGCACGGCAGCGGCGCGGGATTCGTCGGTGGCGTCCGGGATCGCCGTGGTTTCGGTATCGGTGGCGGCCGGTTCGTCCGCGCTCAGGGCAGCGGCGGTGATCGCGCCGCGGCGGAAGGCCGGGGCGTCGCACGGGGCGTTCCAAAGTTCTTCAAGCTCGGAATCGAGCCAGAACAGGGTCAGCGAGGTGCCCGCCATGTCGAAGCTGGTGACCAGCTCGCCGACCTGCGGGTCCACGGCCTCCACGCCGGCCTCGGCGAGGAGCTGCGCGACCCGGCGGTACACCACGAACAGCTCCTCGTACTTCACGCTGCCCAGGCCGTTGAGGATCGGCACCACCCGCGCGCCCTTGGCTTCGAGTCCGTCCGGGACCTCAGTGAGGAGCTTGCCCACGAGCAGCTCGGCGAGCTGGTCCGCCGTCGGAATGTCAGTTTCATCGATGCCGGGCTCGCCGTGGATGCCCATGCCCACCGCCATCCGGCCCTCCGGAACGGTGAACAGCGGGTTCTCGGCGCCCGGGAGGGTGCAGCCGGTGAATGCGACGCCGAAGGAGCGGGTGCGGTCGTTGGCGCGCCCCGCGATTTCGACGACCTCGTCCATGGAGTAGCCGGCCTCGGCGGCTGCGGCTGCGACCTTGAAGACCGTCAGGTCACCGGCGATGCCGCGGCGCTTGTGCCGTTCGGCCAGCGGGGCGGAGGAAACGTCGTCGGTCACGGCCATGCTGCGGCAGTCGATGCCCTCCGCGCGGAGCCTGTCCTGGGCCTGGGTGAAGTGCAGGACGTCGCCGGCGTAGTTGCCGTAGCCCAGCAGGACACCGCCGCCGTTGTTCGCGGCCTTGGCCACACTGTAGACCTGCTGCGCGGACGGGGACGCGAAGAGGTTGCCCATCGCCGCGCCGTGCGCCAGGCCCTGGCCCACCAGTCCGGCGAAGGCCGGGTAGTGGCCGGAACCGCCGCCGATCACCAAAGCCACCGTCTCCGGAGTGCTTCTGGTGCTGCGGGCCACGCCGCCGTTGACGCGCCGCACCCACCGGTCGTGCGAGGCAACAAAGCCTTCGATCATCTCATCAGCAAACGCTGCGGGTTCATTGAACAGGCGGGTCATTGGGAGCTCCTGGGGCCTTTCAGTGGAAATCGTGGGGAAGCCGCGGTTGAAGCCGCGTCGGGGTGGTGGTGACCCAACTGACTGGCAGTCGGGCAGGCCCGCACTCAGGGTTCGGAGTGGTGCCCGGCGCCTGTGGGGTCCAGTGCCTCGGCGGGCACGCCCTCGCTGACCTTGCCCGAGCGGCTAAGTGCCACCATCAGGATGCAGGACAAGAGCATGAAGCCACCGACGACGAACATCGGGACGGCGTAGCTGCCGGTCCAGTCCTTGAGCCAGCCGGTGATGTAGCCGGCGCTGAAGCCTGCCAGGTTGCCCATGGTGTTGATGAGGGCGATGCCGGCCGCGGCGGCCGCACCGGTGAGGAACTGGGTGGGGACGGTCCAGAAGTTGGGCAGCGCCGCGAAGATGGACATGGCCGTGATGGTGATGACGGCGATGGTGGCTGCCGGCGATCCGGCAAACAGGGCCAGCGGGATGCTCAGGCCGCCCACCAGGGCAGGGATCGCGATGTGCCAGGTCTTGACGCCCCGCTTGGTGGCGTCCTTGGACCAGAAGTACAGGGCGAAGGCCGCGGGCAGGTACGGGATCGCGGTGATGAGCCCCTTCTGGAAGACATCGAACTTGGTGCCGTAGATGCCTTCGAAGCCGGAGATGATGGTAGGCAGGAAGAATCCGAGGGCGTAGAGGCCGTAGATGAAGCCGAAGTAGATCGCCGAGAGCACCCAGACGCGGCCGTTGCCGAAGACGGTGCGGACGCTGACGTGCTTGTTGCTGGCGACGGTTTCGTTCTTTTCCTTCTCCAGGGCGCCGGTCAGCCAGGTCTTCTCGTCGGCGGTGAGCCACTTGGCCTTGGCCGGGGAGTCTGCCAGGTAGAACCACGCGATGACACCGATGATGATCGCCGGGAGCGCGACACCGAAGAACATGACGCGCCAGCCGGCGAGGCCAAAGAGTCCGTGCTGCTGGATGAGGAGGCCGGCCAGCGGTGCACCGATCACGGTGGTCAGCGGCTGGGCCAGGTAGAAGAGGGCGAGGATCTTGCTGCGGTGCCGGGCCGGAACCCAGAGGCTCAGGAAGAGAATGGCGCCGGGGAAGAAGCCGGCCTCGGCAACGCCGAGGATGAAGCGCAGGATGTAGAGCTGCTCAACGTTGCCGACCCAGGTGAACAGGAGCGAGACGATGCCCCAGCTGACCATGATGCGGGCCAGCCAGCGCCGCGCGCCGAACTTGTGCAGTGCCAGGTTGCTGGGGACCTCGAGCAGGATGTAGCCGATGAAGAAGACGCCGGAGGCGAAGCCGAACTGCGCCGCACCGAGGGCCAGGTCCGTGTTCATGCCGTTGGGGCCGGCAAAGGAAATGGCCGTGCGGTCCAGGTAGTTGATGAAGAACATCAAAGCGACGAACGGCACCAGCCGGATTGCCACTTTCCTGATTGCAGATCGTTCGACCACCGATTGTGTGGTGTCCACATTGACTCCTAGATGTTGGTATCCCCGGCCGCGCCCTGCTCTGGAGGCTTGGGGGTTGTCTCAATGCCGACCGCCGGGAGGAGACCGGCATTGGCTAAGCGTGTGAGATCAACCATACGACCGGAAAGGCAAATTGGTCAACCGGTTGACGAATTCTCCGTACTCGTGCCGGGTTGCCCCCAAAAATTGGTCAGCCGGTTGCTACCCTTTGAAGATGCCCGAAAACTCCACAGCCGCTATCAGCGCAGCCCTTGGCCCCATGGAACAGGGATCGGTGGTGTCCGAAGTCGCCGAGCGCCTGCTGGCCTACTTCACCAGCGGAGACATCGCAGCGGGCACGAGGCTTCCTGCCGAACGCACGCTTGCGGCATCCCTCGGCGTGGGCAGGTCAGCAGTCCGCGAAGCCTTGGCGGCCTTGGAGATCCTGGGCATCGTGATTGTGCGGCCCGGCTCCGGCACCTATCTGCGGGACGGCGTCTCGGAACTCCTGCCCCGGACCCTGAGCTGGGGCCTGATGCTGGGCGCCCCGCGCACCCGCGAGCTGGTGGAGCTCCGGAGCGGACTCGAGGTACAGGCCGCACAGCTGGCCGCCGAACGCATCGACGATGCGGCGCTGGAGCGCATGCGCGCCAACCTGCAGTCCATGGAGGAGAACCTCGAGGACCTGGCCGCTTTCGTCGAGGCGGACGCCGCCTTCCACCGCGAGATCGCCGTCGGTTCAGGCAACGATGTGCTCCGTGAGCTGCTGCAAAGCATCCGCTCCCTGCTTCGCATCTGGGTTGACCGGGCCCTCACCGATGAAGGCCACGCCGCCGCGGCGCTGAAGGAACACCGCGAAATCTTCGCAGCACTCGAAGCCCACGACCCCGCTGCCGTCACAGCGACGATGCGCTCCCACATGCAGACCGCATCACGCCGCCTGCTCGCAGGATTCGACGCAGCCCAGTAGGGGTGTGGGGCGCCCTGTTTGGGGGTGCCCGCCGTCAGGAATCCCGAAGGCCGGGGCGACAGCCTGTTGCCATGGTCAACGCGCAGAGCGAGCCGGCCGCCTCCCGCGTCAGCGAGGCCCTGATGATGCTCGACGTGGAGCAGCGCGACGTTCTGCTCGCCCTCCACTACGGCCGGCTCACGGTGGCCGAGGCGGCAACACAGTTCGGCATTTCCCCGGCGCTGGTCAGCCACCGGGCGCTCGCAGCCCTGAGAACCCTGCGGCGGCTCCTGGAGCAGGACGCACAGACCCCTTAGAGCTCCTCGTTGAGCGCTACTGGCAGCCTGGAAAAATCAACGGTTTTCCTAACCTGTATAGCGCGGAAAAGGTCGCTTTATCTCATGTGATTTCCGGCTCATACTTTTGAGACGACCCCCGGAAGAGAACGAGACTGCCATGACACGCACCGCCACCGACTACCGCACGAATTCAGGCAATGACGCCGCAGTGAATGACATGTGCGACGACTCCGCCTACTGCTTTTACTGCAACGGGCCGGAAACCGACTGATGCCCCTCCCCGCGCCTGCACCCATGCGACGGACAGGACACATGAAACCCTGGCGCCTTCGCGAGTTCCACCCGGAGGACCTTGACCAGCTGGTGGAGGTTTGGCAGGAGTCCCGGAATCCTGGGAAGCCGGCCGTCTACAGCCTGTCCGAGGTCCTTGCCGCCTGCACGGAACAGCAGGCCGTCGTGGCCATCGCCGGCGACCGTCTGATCGGCGCCGCCGCGGCCACCATCGAAGAGGACCGCGCCTGGGTGATCATGCTCGCCCAGGCCGCGGACTGGCGGGACCAGGGCCTGGGCAGCGCACTTCTTGCCGGCCTGGAGTCCCGGCTCATGGCCCGCGGGGTACTTCGGATATCCGCGCTGGTCCGCTCAAGCGAGTCACCAGTCAGAGCCTTTTCCAACAGCAAGTACGGAGTGGAGGACGGCCTCCTCTACTATGAGCGCGTGGTCCCGGTCCAGCGCCAGGAGATCGGGCCGCTGAGCCAGCTTGGCGGCCGCGTGCTCCCCCGCGGACTGTGGGAGTTGATGGCGGGCATGCACAAGGAGAAGGAACTCATTGAGCAGCGGCTGATCCTCCCCCTCGCACGGACGGATCTTGCCGCCTCCCTCGGCGTCGTTCCGCCGCGCGCCGTCATGCTGTTCGGGCCTCCGGGGACAGGTAAGACCACCTTCGCGAAGGCTGTGGCTTCCCGGCTGGAATGGCCCTTCGTCGAGGTTTCCCCGTCCCGCCTCGCGTCGGATCCGAGAGGACTCGCGGCCGCGCTCCGGCAGACCTTTCAGGACATCTCCCACCTCGACCACGCAGTTGTCTTCATCGATGAGGTGGAGGAGATCGCCGCGCAGCGCGGAGGAAAGCCGCCCTCACCCCTGCAGGGCGTCACGAATGAGCTGCTGAAAATCATTCCCGCCTTCCGTGAACAGGAAGGGCGGATCCTCATCTGCGCCACCAATTTCATCCGGGCCTTGGACACGGCGTTCCTGCGGCACGGACGCTTCGACTACGTGATTCCGATCGGGCTGCCCGATCCGGCCGCACGGGAAGCCATCTGGACCAAGTACATTCCGGAGGCTGCCGCCCGGCACGTGGATGTGGCCGCTCTGGCCCGGAAAACGGAACGCTTTTCGCCCGCGGACATCGAATTCGCTGCGCGGAAGGCGTCGCAGCGAGCACTGGAGGTCGCGGTGCGGGAGTCAGCGGGCGGCGCCGGGCAGCCGGCCGAGGGCACGTTGACCACTGGCAGCTACCTCGAGGCCGTCAGCCAGACAAAGGCAACGGTCACCGAATCCATGGTCAGCGAATTCCGGGAGGACATCGAGCGGCTGGCCCGCACCTAGACCTGGCAGGGCCTTGACAGGCCAGTAAAGCGGGCCTACAACGTGCCTATCGGGCAGCAACATCTGCATTCCGAGCGTTCATCCCAGAAGCAGGAACACCCACAGCAGGAGGCAAAGATGCCAGGTCTAATCCGCAAGAGTTTCGACTCCCCCGAGGAAACCCGGCCGTTTGAGGACGGCAAGGGCCAGCTCCAGCTGGTCCACATGGAGGGCGGCGGCGTGGGCCGGGCCACGTTCGAGGCAGGCTGGCGGTGGTCAGAGCACGTGAAACCGATCGCCAAGACGGACCGTTGCCAGGCGGCCCACAAGGGATACTTCGTCTCCGGCCGGATGAAGGTGGTCATGGATGACGGCGAGGAGATGGAGTACGGGCCCGGCGACTTCGCGGTCATCCCGCCCGGGCATGATGCCTGGACCGTTGGCGATGAAGCCTGCGTGGTGATCGACTGGCAGGGGTTCACTGACTACGCGAAGAGGTAGTCACCGTTCAGGTCAGGCGGCACTGCCTGGATCAGGCAGCGCTGTTTCCATTGGGCGGCGCCGTTTGGAATTGCTGGCGCCGGGCGTGACATCATACGGAACATGGCCCAGAAAATTGCGTTCCAGGGTGAGCCCGGCGCCAACTCCGATATCGCCTGCAAGCAGATGTTCCCGGACATGGAGAGCGTTCCCTGCGCCAGCTTCGAGGACGCCTTCGAGCTGGTGTCCAGCGGCGCGACGGATCTGGCCATGATCCCGATCGAGAACTCCATCGCAGGCCGGGTGGCCGACATCCACCTGCTGCTGCCGCACTCGGGCCTGCAGATCGTGGGAGAGTTCTTCCTGCCCATCCACTTCGACCTGCTCGGCATCCCGGGCAGCACCATCGACGGTGCCACCGAGGTCCACAGCCACATTCATGCCCTGGGCCAGTGCCGGAAGCTGATCCGCGAGGCCGGGCTCAAACCCGTGATCGCGGGCGACACCGCCGGATCGGCCCGCGAGGTGCGCGAATGGAACGATCCCACCAAGCTGTCCCTCGCACCGCCGCTCGCTGCCGAACTCTACGGCTTGGAAGTCCTGGCCTCTGCGGTCGAGGACGACCCCTCCAACACCACCCGCTTTGTGGTCCTGGCCCGGGAAACGGAACTGCCGGCCCGGGAAGCACTGCCCGGCCCGGCTGTCACCAGCTTCGTGTTCCGTGTGCGGAACGTCCCCTCCGCCCTCTACAAGGCGCTGGGTGGCTTCGCCACGAACGGCGTGAACATGACACGGCTTGAAAGCTACATGGTGGGCAACGAGTTTGCCGCCACCATGTTCATGGTCGACGTCGAAGGGCACCCCGAGGACCTGCCGCTCAGCCGGGCCCTGGAGGAACTGGACTTCTTCACCACCGAGGTGTGGATCCTTGGCGTCTACCCGGCCGCCGAACACAGGACACAGCGGGCCGCCAGCAATTAACCCGCAGTTTTGCCGTGCGGCTTGTTCCGGTTCTTGAGAACCTCCCGGACCAGGAGGCCCGCAAGCAGGGCCCAGAACGCCGCCCCGACACCCATGAAGCTCAGCCCCGACGCGGCGACGAGGAAGGTCACCACAGCGCCCGTCCGTTCACCCGGTTCCGCAAGAGCCGAGGCGGCGGACCCGGCGAGTGTGCCCAGCAGGGCGAGCCCGGCGACGGCTTCCAGCACCCCCGCAGGAGCGGCAGCCACCAGGGCGGCGAGTCCGGCGGAGAAGGCGCCCAGGAGCAGGTACGCGAATCCTGACACGAGACCGGCCACCCAGCGCCGGCCCCGGTCTGCGCCTGCTTCCTCACCGGCGGCCAGCGCAGCGCTGAGCGCGGCAAGGTTGATGGCGTGCCCGCCGAACGGCGCGGCCAGCAGGGTTCCGGCGCCGGTGACCAGCATGGAGGCGCGCCACGGCGCCTGATACCCGAAGGACCCCAGTACCGCCACCCCGGGTACGTTCTGGGACGCCATGGTGACGATGTACAGCGGCAGCGCGATGCCCGCCACAGCGCCCAGCGACCAGGAAGGTGCGGTCCACTCCACGCCCGGCAGCAGGCCGTCCGTCGGCACGGCCCCGCCGTCAGCAGCCAGCCGCACCACGATGCCGGCGAGCGCCACGGCCAGAGCGCCGGGGACCGACCAGCGTGGCGCGAACTTTGACAGCAGCAGCCAGCACAGAAGGACCGGAACCACCAGCAGCGGAGCGGTCTGCAGCGCCTTCACCGGGGCAAGGCACAGCGGCAGCAGAACCCCCGCCAGCATGGCTTGCGCGAGGGGCGTCGGGATACTGCTGATGAGTCTGCCCAAGGGCCGCACCAACCCGGTCACAGCGATCAGGACCCCGGTCACCAGGAAGGCGCCGACGGCGGCCTGCCACCCGCCGTCGGGAACTCCCGCAACCGCCAGCAGGGCGGCCCCAGGAGTTGACCAGGCGAGGGTCACCGGAAGCCGGCTCCGCCAGGCGAGGAGCACCACCCCGGCCCCGACCACCAGGCACAGGGCCAGGAGGCCGCTCGACGCCTGCTGGGGGCTGGCCCCCACGGCGCGGAGGCCGGAGAGGACCACGGCGAAGGTGGAGGTGAAGCCGACAAGCGCCGTCACGATGCCCGCCATGACCGGCTTCACCAGCCCTTCGGAAACCGGGGCGGCAGGGTCGCGGGATATACGGGGCGATGACAGCGGCATGTGAAATCACGTTACCGGAGACTGCCGTCCCGGCACCTTGTCATGGTGTGCACAGCGATGCAGACTGGTGCAGCACCTGCCCTGACCCCCAGGCCGAAGGAGTCCGCCATGAACCCGTTGCATGCGCTAGTTGATGCCATTGAACACTTTGACCGGCTGGACGGGGTGGCCTCGGCCATCTCCACGGTTGTGGGAAAAGCCGTCCGGCCGCGGGCTGTCCGCAACACCCTCAGCGGCACGTCGCTGGGCCACCCGCTGCATCCGGTTCTGACGGACTTCCCCATCGGGGCCTGGACCATGGCAACACTCCTCGACGCCGTGGGAGGGCCTGTCTCCGAACCGGCGGCCGACATTCTGGTCGCCGCGGGAATAGCAACGGCCGTTCCAACCGCTGCCGCAGGCCTCAACGACTGGTCCGACACCCAGGGGAAGTCGCGGCGGGTGGGACTCGTCCATGCGGTCGCCAACGGCACGGCGCTCTGCCTGTTCTCGTCGTCGGCCGTGGCACGGGCCTGCGGCAACCGGCCGGCGGGAAAGGTTCTTGGCCTGGCCGGCTTCGGGGTGCTGATGTTTGGCGGCTTCCTCGGCGGCCACCTCGTGTTCGGCAACGCGGTCAACGTCAACAAGACGGCAGCCAGGACAGGACCCCGGCAGTGGACGCCTGTTCTTGCCGAGTCCGAGCTCGCGGACGGTGCGCTCCGCAAGGTCGATGCCGGGAAGGTCTCGGTCCTGCTGTACCGCTCCGGCTCCGGAATCCAGGCGCTGGACAGCGTGTGCAGCCACATGGGCGGTCCGCTGGACGAAGGCACGATCGCCGACGGCTGCGTCACCTGCCCCTGGCACGGCAGCACGTTCCGGCTCGACGACGGCCACATAGTCCGCGGGCCGGCAACCACGCCCCAGCCCAGCTACGAAGCCAGGACGAACGAGGGCCAGATTGAGGTCCGCCGGCGCGCCTAAGCCTGCCCGCAAAAAAACTTCCGGCAGCCTGTCGATTTCCGCAAACCCCGTTCGACGGAATAGTAGACGGACGCACACGGCGTCCACGTCAAGGCAAGGAGAGAACCATGAAGTACATGTTCATCATGCGCGCCACGGACGAAGCCATCGAAGCGTCAAAGCAGGTTCCGTTCGAGGAGATCCTCAACCAGATGGGTGCCTACAACGAGCAGCTCATCAAGGCAGGCGTGATGCTCGCCGGAGAGGGCCTGACCGACCTGTCCGAAGGTTCGGCCTTCGTGGTCGATTTCTCCGACGAACCGCCCGTGGTGACGGACGGCCCCTACGGCGAAACGCATGAGCTGTTCAACGGCTTCTGGATTGTCCAGGTGGCTTCCAAGGATGAGGCGAAGGAGTGGGCCAGCCGCTGCCCGCTGGGCCCCGGATCGAAACTTGAAGTCCGCCGGATCGCTGAGGCCGACGACTTCGCCGACTTCGCGGACAACGAGTACATCAAGAAGGAAGCGGTGTGGCGCCAGGAGCTGAACCAGCCCTGAGCCGGCGGTAAGGGAAGCGGAGCAAGGCGGTGAGCGGGCAGGCGGGGAATCAGGACGCGGCAGCCGCGGTCCGGCGCCGGCTTGATGCCCTCTGGCGCATCGAGGGCGCACGCATCGTCGCGGCCCTCGCCCGTGCCACCCGGGATGTCGGTTTCGCCGAGGACCTGGCCCAGGAAGCCCTGGCCGAGGCACTGGTGCAATGGCCGGAATCCGGGACGCCGGCCAACCCTGCCGCCTGGCTCACCGCCGTCGCCAAGCGCAAAGCCATCGACGCATGGCGGCGTTCCGAGCGCCTCGGGGAGCGTTACCGGGGCATGGCGCGGGACCTGGAAGACGACGACGGCGTGGCCTGGGTTCCGCTGGAGGACGACGTCCTCCGGCTCGTCTTCACCGCCTGCCATCCGGTCCTCGCCCGGGAAGCCCAGATGGCGCTGACGCTGCGGGTAGTGGGCGGCCTCACCACCGAGGAGATCGCGCGGCTGTTCCTGGTTCCCGTCGCCACCGTGCAGCAGCGCATCGTGCGGGCCAAGAAAACGCTCGCTGCGGCCCAGGTGCCCTTCGAGGTTCCCGAGCCGAACGAGTGGGGAGCGCGGCTGGGAGCGGTCCTCGGCGTCGTCTATCTGATGTTTACGGAAGGCTATGCCGCCACCACGGGATACGCGTGGATCAGACCCGACCTGGCCCGGGAGGCCCTGCGGATCGGCCGCATTTTGGCCGGGCTGGTTCCCCGCGAGCCCGAGGCCCACGGACTGGTGGCCCTGATGGAGTTCCAGGCCTCCCGCTTCCCTGCCCGCACTGCTCCGGACGGTTCTCCGGTCCTCCTGGCGGACCAGGACCGGACCCGGTGGGACCGGGCGCAGATCGGCCGGGGCCGTGCCGCCCTGCGGCGGTGCGATGCGCTGGGCCGGGGCCGCGGCAACTACGCGCTGCAGGCCGCGATTGCCGAATGCCATTCGACAGCGCCAAGCGTCGACGAGACCGACTGGCAGCGCATTGTCCTGCTCTACGAGGCGCTGGGCAGGATCGCTCCCAGCCCAGTAGTGGAACTGAACCGGGCCGTGGCGGTGTCCATGGCGACCGGACCGGCAGCCGCGCTGGTGATCGTGGACGGCCTCGCCTCCGGAGGCGCGCTGCGCGGAACGCATCTGCTGCCCAGCGTCCGCGGTGAACTGCTGGTCCGGCTCGGTCGGACCGACGAGGCCCGCTCCGAATTCGTTGCGGCGGCCGGGCTGGCCAGGAACCAGCGCACGCGGGAACTCCTGGAGGAGCGCGCCGCCGGAATATAGCCGGCACCCCAGCCGCCCGTCAGTTCAACCACCCGTCAGTTCAGCCACCCGTCAGTTCAGCCGCTGAACGTGACGTCCTTTGCGTCTGCCACCGCAGCCGTCCGGCCAGGCCCTGCGTGGTATTTCCAGTAGAGGTTCGTGTGGGCGATGACCTGGTCCGGCGGAGGAGCACCCCATTCCGTCAGGTCCTCCGTAGTGTGGGCGTCGCCGACCAGCGTCACGTCGTAGCCGCGGACGAACGCGCCGTGGATGGTGGACCTGATGCATTCGTCTGTCTGCGCTCCGGCGACCAGCAGCCGGCCCACCCCCGCGGCCGCCAGCACCTGCTCCAGATCGGTGCCCTCGAAGGCGTCGCTGAACGACTTGTGAACCAGCGGCTCCTGCTCGCGGCGCCCCAGCTCAGGCACGTACTCCCAGGCCTCACTCCCCCTCTCCAGCCGGCCGTCGGAATGCTGCACCCAGACCACCTGGACCCCTGCTTCGCGGGCCCGGTCCACCAGCACGGCGATGTTGGACACCACGGCGTCCCGCCCATGCGCTTCGGCCACCACCCCGTTCTGCATATCAAGCACCATCAGCGCGGTGTGGGGCCGGTCCGGCAGTGTGGTCATGGCGGTCTCCTTTGCCGGTGGGCGGCGTCCGGCGTGCGGTATCCGGTGATGTGGTGGAACCCAGCCTAGGAGCCGGCAACGCCCTTGGGAACAGCCCTCCGTCGGGATCACCCATTGCAGGCGGAGCGGACGCACGGGAGAATGGGCGCAGCATGCTTTCTCGGCAGATCGGACCAAAAGCATGACCCGCATCCTGCTCATCGGCCCGCCCGGCTCCGGCAAAGGCACCCAGGCGCGCCGCCTCAGCGGACAGCTGCACATCCCGGAGATCTCCACCGGGGACATGTTCCGCAGCCATCTGGCCAACGGCTCGCCCCTGGGCCGGGAAATCAAGGAATTTCTCGACGCCGGCAACCTCGTCCCGGACAATCTCACCACCGCCATGCTGCGGGAGAGACTGCAGGAACGCGACGCGAGGAGCGGCTTCCTCCTGGACGGCTACCCGCGCACCGTGAGCCAGATGGACGACCTCGACGCCATCCTGGACGCCACTGGGACCAGCCTCGATGCCGTGGTGGAAATTGCCGCCGGCGACGACGAGATCGTCCGGCGGCTGCTGCTCCGCTCCGAGGCCGAGGGGCGAAGCGATGACACCGAGGACGTCATCCGCCACCGGCTGGAGCTGTACCGGCAGGAAACCGAGCCCGTCATCGAACGCTACGGCCGCCGCGCCCTGCTGGTGCGCGTTGACGGCACGGCGGATATCGACGCGGTCACGGTCAGTGCGCTGCAGGGCATCGAAGAAGTCAGGGCGCGGCCCTAAGGCTCGCGTTCGTGAAGACTGTGGCCCGGGGGACGCCGGTCACCCCGCCTTCCACACGTACCGCCGCTCGGGACGTCCGACGCCGTACTTGAGGCTCACATCCACCAGCCCCTCGTCGTTGAGGTACTCCAGATAGCGCCTCGCGCTGACCCGCGACGTCCCCACCTGCACCGCCAGCTCGGCGGCCGACACGTCGCCGTCGGCGCCGCGCAGCGCCTTCTCCACCATCTGAAGCGTCTCGGAGCTGCAGCCCTTGGGCAGCGGACGGTCCGCGCGCTCCAGCCCGAAAACACGGTTGACGTCCGACTGCTCCGCCACGTCCTTGGACGAGGCCAGGCTCTGGTAGGTGGTGCGGTAGTGCTCGAGGCGCTCCTGCAGATCGGTCTGGGAGAACGGCTTGATGAGGTAGTGCACGATCCCGCCACGAAGCGCCTTCCGCACCGTCTCCACCTCGCGCGCGGCACTGATCACCAGCACGTCCAGTTCCGGGGCCACGTCCCGCAGCCGGTGCATCAGGTCCAGGCCGTTGATGTCCGGCAGGTGGATGTCCAGCAGCACCAGGTCCGGCTGCAGCCGTTCGGTCTCCAGCACTGCCTGCGCGCCGGTGTGCGCAACGCCGACGACGGCGAAACCCGGCGTGCGCTGGATGAAGCCGGCATGGACTTTGGCCACCATGAAGTCGTCGTCGACGATCAGTACGTTGATCAAGTCAGCTCCTCTTTAAGCATCGGCGTTGCCCTTATGCATCAGCACTGCCGTAAACACTGCGCCGTGGTCGTTCCGCACGGCAAGCCGCCCGCCGCGGCGCTGGCAGACCACCCTGGCGAGCGCCAAACCATAGCCGCGGCCGCCGTCGGGCGAATTCTTGGTACTGAACCCCTGCCGGAAAATGTCGTCCATGACCTCCACCGGGACCCCCGGTCCGGAGTCCCGCACGTCAACCCGCACGCCGCCGTCGTCCTCCCCGATCAGTACCTCGACCTTCGCTTCGGCGGTGTTGGTGACGGCGTCGAGTGCGTTGTCCACCAGGTTGCCCACCACGGTGGTCAGGTCACGGGACAGTTCCTCATCCACCTTGCCCAGCCGGGATTCCTCCGCGAGCTGCAGGGACACCCCGCGCTCAGCGGCGAGGCTCGACTTGGCGATGAGGAGCGCGGCGAGGGCGGGGTCCTCGATCCTGCTGGTCACCTCGTCATTCAGGCGGGTCCGGTTCGACGTGGTGCCGTTGACGAACTGCACGACTGCGTCATACTCGCCGATCTGGATCAGGCCGGAGATCGTGTGCAGCTGGTTGGCGAACTCGTGCGCCTGCGCCCGGAGGGTGTCGGTGGCCGTCCGCGTCGTGCCCAGTTCACGTTCCAGGGAGGCAAGCTCCGTCCGGTCGCGCAGGGTGGTCACCGAGCCAATCACCCGTCCGTGCGAGCGCATCGGCATCCGGTTCAGCACCACCAGCCTCTCACCCACGAGGACCAGCCGGTCCGGGCCCGGCTGGTCCTCGGTGAGGACCTCGCGCAGCACCGGCGGCACCGCAGGGCTGCCCAGGTCCTTGCCCACGCAGTCGTGCGGCAGGTTCAGCAGGCTCCGCGCACTGTCGTTGACCACCGTGATCCGCTGCTGCGGGTCCAGCGCCACCACGCCTTCCTTGAGCCCGTGCAGCATCGCCTCCCGGTTCTCCACGAGGCCGGTGATCTCGTCCGGCTCCATGCCCAGCGTCTGGCGCTTGACTCGGCGCGCCAGCAGGAGCGAGCCGGCCACGCCCAGGACGCTCGCCACCCCCAGGTACGTCAGCAGGTTGGGGACCGCATCGACCAGCCGCTCCAGCACCGACGGGTAGTTCCTGCCGACGACGGCAATCCCCACCATTTTTCCGGCGTTGTCCAGCACGGGCACGTGTGCGGCGACCGCCTCGGCGGCGCCCGTTCCCACCACCCCGGTCCAGGCCCTGCCGGACATCACGGCACTGTCGCCGAGTTCCAGCCGGCGGCCCTCCTGGGACGGGTCCGACGACGTCACCACCGTCCGGTCGGACCGCGCCAGTGCAACCTGGGAGGAACCCGAAATCGTCCGCACCGCTTCAGCGACCGAGGGCAGCACCGAACTGCCCTGCGGCTGGGCATCGGGCAGGAGGCTGCGGACGGCAGGGTTCGCTGCCAGCGTCTCCGCAGCGGAGAGCGCCCGGCGGCCCTCGACCCGTTCAAATGCCGCGGCCGACTGGGCGAGCGAGATTGCCACGACGGCCACCAGCACGGCCAGCACAATCAGGAGTTGCAGCCGAAGATACTGCCCCGCAAGGGACATTCCTCGCCGTCGAGTCATGTGCTGCTGTTCTTCCTGTGGGTCCGTGGGTGGGGTGAACTATACCTGACACGGTACCGGCCAACCCCTTCGTTCGCCGCCCTGTGCGGCGGCGGAAACGTGAACGAAATGAACTTAACTTTCTCTGCTTACACAAGAGTGAGCCCCGTCACGTTCGGCCCTAGCATCGGAAGCACCCCGATCAAACGGATCAAAACGAGAAGAGGAACAACATGCGCGGAATGAGCGCACTGCGCGTGGCCGCAGTAGCCGCAGGCATTGCCCTGATGGCGTCCGGCTGCGGAGCTACCGGCAAGACTGCCGCCGGCCCCTCCACGAGCGGAGCCAGCGTCGCACCGCTTACCGGTCTGCGGATCATGGTGCCGAACACGGCCGGCGGCGGCTACGACACCACCGCCCGTGCCGCCGCGAAGGTTCTCGACGACGAGAAACTCGCCCCCAACACCGAAGTCTTCAACCTGGCCGGCGCAGGCGGCACCGTTGGCCTGGCCCGCATCGTGAACGAAAAGGGCAACGGCGACCTGGCCATGCTCATGGGCCTGGGCGTCGTCGGCGCCAGCTACACCAACAAGTCCGAGTCGAAGCTGACCGACACCACCCCGCTGGCCCGCCTCATCGAAGAGCCCGGCGCCATCATGGTGTCCAAGGATTCCCCGTACAAGACCATCGACGATCTGGTGGCCGCCTGGAAGAAGGACCCGTCCAAGGTCAGCGTCGGCGGCGGCTCCTCGCCGGGCGGCCCGGACCACCTCCTGCCCATGCAGCTCGCAGGCGCGGTGGGCATCGACGCCACCAAGGTCAACTTCGTTTCCTACGACGGCGGCGGCGACCTGCTCCCGGCAATCATCGGCAACAAGCTGGGCTTCGCGGCTTCCGGCGCCGGTGAATACCTGCAGCAGATCAAGTCCGGAGATGTCCGCGTCCTCGCCACGAGCGGCGAGAAGCGGTTGGAAGGCGTGGACGCCCCCACCCTCAAGGAATCAGGCATCGACCTGGTCTTCAGCAACTGGCGCGGCATCGTGGCCCCTCCCGGCATCAGTGACGCCGACCGCGACGCCCTGATCGCCACGCTGTCAAAGATGCACGAGTCGGCCGCCTGGAAGGAAGCCTTGAAGACGCACAGCTGGACCGACGCCTTCATCACGGGCGACGAGTTCAAGTCCTTCCTGACCGACCAGGACAAGCGCGTTGCCGACGTCCTGACGAAGCTCGGCCTGGCGTGACCTCTCTGTCCACCCGCCTTAAAGGCCGCTCCGAGCTGGGCGTTGCAGCCCTGCTCGGGGCGGTCGGCGCCCTGGTCCTCCTGGACGCAGCGCGCCTGGTTGTGCCCTACTCCCAGTCAGACCCGGTCGGCCCCAAGACACTGCCCATCATCGTGGGAGCTCTCCTGCTGGTCTGCGCAGTGATGCTGGCAGTGAATGTCTTGCGCGGCGGACGCGGTGAGGCCGAGGCCGGCGAGGACGTCGACCTGACCCACCCCGCCGATTGGAAGACCGTCCTCCCACTGGCCGGCGCGTTCATCGCCAACATCCTGCTCATCGACTGGGCCGGCTGGGTCATCTCCGGAACAGTGCTCTTCTGGGGCAGCGTCTGGGCCCTCGGAAGCCGCCACTACGTCCGCGACGGACTGATTTCCCTGGTGCTGTCCCTGCTGACCTTCTACGGCTTCTACCTCGGCCTTGGCATCGCACTTCCCGCCGGGCTCCTTGAAGGGATTCTCTAGATGGACATCTGGTCCTCACTCATGGACGGGTTCGCGACGGCGCTGACCCCCATGAACCTCCTGTACGCCTTCATCGGCGTCCTGCTGGGCACCGCCGTCGGTGTGCTGCCCGGCATCGGCCCGGCCATGACCGTGGCCCTGCTGCTTCCCGTGACAACCGTCCTGGAACCCACCAGCGCATTCATCATGTTCGCGGGCATCTACTACGGCGGCATGTACGGCGGTTCGACGACGTCGATCCTGCTCAACACCCCCGGCGAATCGTCCTCGGTGATCACGGCCATTGAAGGCAACAAGATGGCCAAGGCGGGCAAAGCCGCCCAGGCCCTCGCGACGGCGGCCATCGGCTCGTTCGTGGCCGGCACCATCGGCACCACCCTCTTGGTGGTCTTCGCGCCGATCGTCGTCCAGTTCGCCGTCAGCCTCGGATCGCCGAGCTACTTCGCCATCATGATGCTCGCCCTGCTGGCGGTCACCGCCGTGCTGGGTGCCTCCCGGCTGCGCGGCTTTGCTTCCCTCGGCCTCGGCCTGGCCATCGGCCTGGTGGGCATCGACTCCGTGACAGGCCAGCGTCGCCTGACCTTCGGCCAGCCCCTGCTGGCTGACGGCCTCGACGTCGTCGTTGTCGCGGTGGCGATTTTCGCCGTCGGTGAAGCCCTCTGGGTCGCGGCGCACCTGCGCCGCACACCGCTGCAGATCATCCCGGTCGGCCGGCCCTGGATGGGCAAGCAGGACTGGAAGCGGTCCTGGAAGCCGTGGCTGCGCGGCACCGCCTTCGGATTCCCTTTCGGCGCGCTGCCGGCCGGCGGCGCCGAGATCCCCACGTTCCTCTCCTACGTCACGGAGAAGCGGCTCTCCAAGCACCCTGAGGAGTTCGGCAAGGGCGCCATCGAAGGCGTTGCCGGGCCCGAAGCTGCCAACAACGCCGCCGCCGCCGGCACGCTGACCCCGATGCTGGCCCTGGGCCTGCCGACGAACGCGACGGCCGCCGTGATGCTGGCCGCGTTCGTGCAGTTCGGCATCCAGCCCGGTCCGCTGCTGTTCCAGAACGAAGGTCCCCTGGTGTGGGCGCTGATCGCCAGCCTCTTCATCGGCAACACGCTGCTCCTGCTGGTCAACCTGCCGTTGGCACCACTGTGGGCCAAGCTGCTCCGCCTGCCGCGCCCCTACCTGTACGCCGGCATCCTGTTCTTCGCCACGCTGGGCGCCTACGCAGTGAACCTGCAGGCCTTCGACCTGGCGATCCTGCTGGTCCTTGGCGCGCTCGGCTTCATGATGCGCCGCTACGGCCTGCCCGTCCTGCCGCTGATCCTCGGCCTCATCCTCGGGCCGCGCGCCGAAGGCCAGCTTCGGAAGACCCTGCAGCTGAGCGCGGGCGACGTGTCCGGCCTCTGGAGCGAGCCGATCGCCGTCGTCGTCTACATCATCATTGCTGTTGTCCTGGCCTGGCCGCTCCTGGCCAAGCTCTGGCGCCGTCTGCGGCCGCAGCCCGCCGGACTGGCCATGGCCGGCGGCCCTGCCGATGGACCCTCTGCCGGACCCTCGGATGAGGAACCCGACGCCGGATCCTATCTTTCACCCGCTGTTGAGGCACCTGCAGCTGTGCGACGTGCCGATGCCGGCCGCCGCCGCTCAGATGCCACACACGCCAACCACGGACAGGAGAACCCGTGAGCATCGTCGTCGGTTACGTTCCCACGGCCGAGGGCACAGCAGCCCTGGACCGGGCCATCACGGAGGCGCAGAAGAGCCAAAGCCGGCTGGTCATCATCAACTCCTCGCGGGGCGACGCCATCGTGGACAAGCGGTACGCCCAGGCGGCGGACATCAACGAGGTGACGGAGCGGCTGGACCAGGAGGGGATTGAGCACCTGGTTCTGCAGCCGGTCCGCGGCAACGATGCGGCCAACGAGGTGCTGGAGGCCGCGGAGAAATACCGGGCCGACCTCATCGTGATCGGCCTCCGGAAGCGGACCCCGGTGGGCAAGCTGATCATGGGCAGCACGGCCCAGCAGATTTTGCTGGAGGCATCCTGCCCGGTGCTGGCCGTCAAGGCGAGCTGAGCTCACCCGGCCAGTTTGCCCGGCTGGCTAAGCGCGGCCAGGCAACCGCCCGCCGCACCATTCGACTAGCCTCAGGAGGTAGGGGCCCGCTCCGGCGGGTTCCTACCTCTTTCGTTTAAGCCCGGCCTCATGTCACGGCAGAAGGACAGCATGCACCAGCTCGCGATACTCGACGATTACCAGCACGTGGCCCACAGCTACGCCGACTGGAGCTCCCTCGAAGAGCGTGGCGTAGCAGTCACCGTTTTCGACCGGCATCTCGCCTCGGAATCCGACGTTGTGGAAGCGCTGCAGGACGTTGACATCATTGTTGCCATGCGGGAGCGGACGCCGTTTCCCGGCCGGGTCCTCGAAAAGCTGCCCCGGCTGAAACTGCTGGTCACCACCGGTGCCGCCAATGCCTCGATCGATGTGGAGGCAGCATCCGGGCTGGGGATCCCCGTCTGTGGAACGGGCGGCTCCCCCACCGCCGCGCCCGAGCTGACCTGGGCGCTGCTGCTGGCCTTCGCCCGGAACCTGACGCAGGAGGAAACCGCACTGCGCGACGGTAGGTGGCAGACCGGCGTCGGCTTCGAACTGTCCGGCAAGACCCTCGGGATCGTGGGGCTGGGGAAGATCGGCACGCGCATCGCCGGCTATGGACGCGCCTTCGGGATGGACGTGCTGGCCTGGAGCCAGAACCTGACCGAGGAAACGGCTGCGGCGGCAGGCGCCCGGAAGGTCACCAAGGAAGAGTTGTTCCGGGAGTCCGACGTCGTGTCCCTCCACTTGCGGTTGTCGCCGCGTTCGGAGGGAACAGTCGGGGAACGTGAACTGCGGCTGCTCGGGCCCGACGGCGTGCTGGTGAACACCGCCCGCGGTCCTTTGGTGGACCAGCAGGCGCTGGTCACTGCGCTTCATGAAGGATGGATCCGCGGTGCGGCACTCGACGTGTTCGACCAGGAACCACTGCCCTCCGGCCATCCTCTCCTTAGCGCTCCTCGCACCCTGCTGGCGCCACACTTGGGATACGTCACCGACGCCAGCTACCGGGCGTTCTTCGGTGGCGCTCTCGAGGACGTGGCGGCATGGCTGGACGGCTCCCCGATCCGGACGCTGACGCCGTAGGAACCGGACGGCGAAGAAGGCTGGCGAAGAAGGAGAAAGGCTGACGCCGGGAAGCTGGCACAGTAGAAGACTGGCGCCGGTAAGCTGCTGGCGCGGCAGGGCTTGCTGAAAGCCGCTGATAAGCAGCCAGCAGAACCGGCGGCACCCGCCTAGGCTGCGGCGGGCGGAGGCCAGTCGGGCCATTCAAGGACAGGATCGAGAGGCAGGGGCGGGCCAAGGTCCTCGGCTACGTCCGGCTCGAAGCTATCGGGCTCGGAGTTGCCCAGTTCAAAGCTCTCCGCGTCAAAGGCCTCCGGCCCAAAGTTGCCCAAATTGAAGTTGTCCGGCTCAAAGTTATTCGGCCAGACGGGTGGTTCCCAGTCCTGGTATTCAGCCGAGTAGTGACGACCAGCAGGCGAGATCCAGCCAGGCGGATGGTCCCGGGTGGCGCCGACCGGTCTCCAATCCTCACAGTGTTTGAGTCGGTGGTGTTTGGGGCAGGGCTGGCCAAGATTGGCGACGCCGGTGCCGCCGCCGTCGGCCCAGGCGAGGATGTGGTCGGCGTCGTTGTCGAGGGAGTGGTTGTTGCAGTTGGGGAAGCTGCATTTGGCGTCTCTGAGGCGTATCCATTGGCGCATCGGCTTGGTGAGCCGGTAGCTGGTGCGTCCGATCTCCAGTGGCGCCCCGTCCCGCGGGTCGGTCAGTACCCGGAAGAACGATGTTGCGCCGTTGGCGACGAGCCGGCGGGCCATGGAGACCGGAATCGGCCCGTACCCGTCGAGTGTGGCAGGTTCGTCGGTGTGGCCGAGCAGCGAGAACACCGGCACCGTGACCAGGACCTGGGCCGACGGGGACGGCACATCACCAGCCAGCGGATCTCCAGCGAGGTCGGAGCCGGTTGTCACATCATCCGCTGTTGCACTGCCTGGCGGCAGGGATGCTGCTGGTCGGGAGTTTGCGTGTCCGGAGCCGACCGGGGACCGTCTGTTCCGTCTATTGTGTCGGCCCCGTCGCTTGGTGTGAGCAGCCGGGTGGAAAAGACATCGGTCCTGAGTTGGCTGAGGGTTCGTTTTTCGTGAGGCCCCTGGAGGGCACGCGCCCCGGCAGTGGTGCGGTTCCAGATCCCGGCGGCCTGGTCCGCGGGCAGGTACGCCGAGATCCAGGCCATGCCGTCCCGGTCCGGCTGGAATTCCAGCCGCCGGTCCTTCACGCTCTTGGAGTGCCGCTTTTCGATGCTGTCCTGGTGGTGCCGTTCGCGCCAGTACCGGGCCCTGGCGCGGAACCTCGCCGGTGCCAGTTCCCCGGCCGGGCAACCACGCGCCGCGTTGGGAGCAGCCGGATCCAGGAAATGCGCCTCGAAAGCGGCTACGGCTTCCGGTGACAGCCCGTCGGTCTCATCGCACATGATCCGGGCGTGCTGCCACGAAATGCGGCCCAGCTGCAGGGCGGCAAGTGTTATGGGCCGTTCCGTGGCCAGCATGCTCGATTCAACCAGCAACCGTTCGGCAGCGCCTTCGCTGATGGTCAGCGCGCCGGCAACCTCCGCCCTCACGGACATCCGCCGGATGGTCGCATCCTGCGGGCCTGCAGCCGGCGCCGCCATAGCCGCGTCCGCCGTGACCTATCCGGTGGCAAGCTGCACCTTCACAGCCGCAAGCCGGGCCTCCAACCCGGCCACGCCGGTCAGACCGTCCAGGAAGGCAGTCGCCTGCTCCCCAAGAGGGTCAACAGGATCCGGCAGCGAATCCGCACCCGGGTCAGCGGCCCCGCGCAGCTTGGCAGCCATCGCCAAGGCAGAGGCACCAATAGCCTCCAACGCCTCCGCAGCAGCCGTGCCGTTATCCATGCGAAGAGCTTGCCACTGGCCTGTGGGAAAAACGACGCTGCAAAAGGTCTATGTGGACAACCAGGTCTTTGTGGCAAACCCCACCCGAGGTTGGAAAGAGGCCGCGCAGGAGCTTGGAAACGCACCGCCGTGGGACAGCCCCGCTGCCGGGCAGCCCCCCCGTAGGACCGCTAACGCCGGCGCACCAATCAGCCGCAGCTGCTGTCGATGGCCCGCGCATCCTACGGGGCACCGGAACTGTCGAGCGTAACGGTTCCGGCGTCGCCGTCGACCTTGACCTGCTGCCCGCTGGACACGCGCTGGGTGGCAACACCCGTTCCAAGAACGGCGGGGATGCCGTACTCCCGGGCGACGATCGAGCTGTGGCTCAGCGGGCCGCCAACATCCGTGACGACGCCGGACGCCATCGCAAACAGCGGTGTCCACGCCGGGGTTGTCATGCGTGCCACCAGCACCTCGCCGGGCTGCATGCTCGCGAAGTCGTCAGGCCCGTGCAGTACCCGGGCCGGCGCGCTCACCTGCCCGGAACTCGCGCCGACGCCGGTGATGACATCCCCGGCGTGCTGGAGCGTACGCGCCGGCATCATGCTGCCGAATGCCCGCTCCATCCACCGGCTCTCGGGCAGCAGCTGCGGGGCGGCCGCTTTCCGCTGACCCCGCCACAGCATTCTGCGCTCCTCAACGGCCTCCGCCCGCGCCGGCCGTTCCGCGCCTGTGATCGCTGCGCCGGGCGCGGCCAGGCCAAAGTCGATGGCTTTGCGGAGTTCCTCGAGCCGGAGCCAGAAAATGTCGGCCGGCGCGGCGATGACGCCCGAGGCCGTGAGCCGATCTCCCAGTTCGAGCAGCATCCGGCGCATCAGCGGCCAGGCCAGTCCGACGTCGGCCAGTGCGTCCTCACGGACGGGCGCCGCTTTCTGTGCCCACCGCAGCAGCCTGCGGAAGACTGCCCGACGACGGGGACCCAGCCTGGCGCTGATCAGCCGGGCCTGCTCCTCCCGCCGGTCGGCAGAGAGCTGCTGGCGCTGGTGCGGGTCCTTGCCCTGGCCCCGCACGAAGTACCTCAGGGTCTCCAGCAGCGCGGAGGGATCGTCGGCCGGCACGGGGTTGACGAAGTCGAGGTTGTAGACGGCGTGCCCGTAACGGTCCAGGTGCCGCTGAAGGCGTGAACGCCATTCCTCCCACAGTTCCCGGTCCAAGGCCCCGTCCGCGCCCGCGGGCGGCGTGCCGCTGCGGAGGGCTTCGGCGATGCCGGTCCCCGGTCCTTCCGTGACGGCGGCTGCAAGCTGTGGCCGCTCACGCGTCCAGACGGCAAGGTCGTAGAGGGATTTCTCGGCCCGGATGGGCTCGCTGTCGTAGCCGAGGAGGAGGACCTCCGCGGACGGGTCGCCGGGCCGCCGGACGAGCTTGTCGTAGTAGGCCCGCAACATGATCTCGCTGGTTGCGGCGATGGGGATGATGGACTGCACGGCCGTGTAGTAGGAAGCGCCGGCGTCCAGCAGCGCGGAAATGCCCTCCAGCAGTTCGGGGGCCGGACGGTCCGATGGCGGTTTGGCCGCCCAGAACTTCACGATCCCGCGGTACTTCGGGTGCGAGTGGTCGCGCCAGCCCTTGATTCCCATGTTGGCCTTGCCCTTGGCCAGTGCCCGCATTGCCGTCAGCGACTGCCCCATGACCCGCCGCATTCCGGCATTGCTGTAGTAGTAGTACGCGTAGCCGTTGACGGTGGGCAGGGAGACGTCCCCGGGGCGCACCACGTTCTTGCCGAACGCCTCGCCCAGAAGGGCGTTCAGGGACCTCACCACGGCGCCGTCGATGAGGTCCGCGAACAGCGGTGACAACGGGTCCGGCAGCTGCTCAACGATGCTGGCACGGAAGTACATCCCGTTCGGGTACGGCAGCGGCCACTCCGTCGGGGCGTCAGCCGAGGGCGCGGGCAGCGCGGTGATGGGACGTGCCTGGAGGATGAAGAATTCCCCGGCCGCCTGCGCCCACTCGATGTCCTGGGGCACGCCGAAATGCCTGGCGATGGCAGTTCCGTGCCGGGCCAGCGAGGCTGCCGCATCGTCGTCGAGCACCGGTGCCCGCCGTTTCTCCTCGGGCACCGGCTGTTCAGCGGTGCCGGTCCCGCTGTGCACCGTCATCACGTTCTTGTCCGCCGTCCGGCGCTGCGCCACCTTGCCCGTAGCGGAATCCACCACAACGTCGTCGGTGGTGACGGCGCCGCTGACCACGGATTCACCCAGTCCCCAGGCGGCGCTGATCACCGCCTGGTCGCGGCGGCCGGTGGCGGGATTGGCGGTGAACAGCACGCCGGCGGCATCGGCGTCGACCATCTCCTGAATCACGACGGCGAGGCGCACCGTGGACGGATCAAAGCCATTCCGTGAACGGTAGGCCATGGCGCGGGCATTCCACAGGGAGGCCCAGCAGTCGACGACGGCGGCGGTGACGGCTTCTGGCCCGGCGACGTTCAGATACGTATCCTGCTGGCCGGCGAAGCTGGCGGAGGCGAGGTCTTCCGCGGTGGCCGAGGAGCGCACGGCCACCCGTGCCGCGTCGCTGGACTGCGTGCCGGCCTCTTCGCCGGTTGCGGCCATATGCTGGCCCAACCGCAGGTAGGCTGCGCGGAGTTCGCCCCCGATCTCGCCGGGCATCGTACTCTCGGCGAAAAGGGCCCGGATCTGCCGCTCGGCGGTCTCGTAGTCGTCGTTAGAAGCGCCGGCGGGAAGGGCGGCGAGCTCGAGGATGCGGCCGGCGATGCCGTTGGCGTTGACGAAGTCCTGGTAGGCCGCAGTGGTGAGCACGAATCCCGGCGGCACCGGGAAACCCGCCCGGGCAAGCTCGCCGAGGTTGGCGCCCTTTCCGCCAGCTTCGTCCAGATCGCTGCGTCCCAGCTGGTCAAAGTCCTTGATGTAGGTCATGACCCTGCGTCCCTTCTGCCGGGGAGCCGGGACCGCGGCATTGCGGCTGGTGACCCCGTTCCGGCGCTGCACCTATTTTTGGCACAGCGCCGGGTTCTGGCAATGGGGACGGCCAGGCAGGTTTAGCCGTCGCCCCGGGGCCGCCACACCACGACGGCCTGCGAACGCGGCCGGGGCCGCTGCCCGCGCGCCAGGCTCACCACGTCGCCGGCGGTGCCGGCGGCGAAGATCCGGGATTCCAGCGGCTCACGACGGCGGGCCAGTTCGTCTGTCAGTTCGCGCACCCGGTGCTGCAGGGCGGCCACCTGGTTTTCCAGTTCAAGGATGCGTTTGATGCCCTCGAGCGAAACACCCTCGTGGGACAGCCGCTGCACCTCGCGGAGCCGGTTCACGTCCCGCTGGGAGTACCTGCGGGACTTGCCCGGCGCGCGGCTGGGCGAGACGATGCCCAGGCGATCGTACTGGCGGAGGGTCTGCGGGTGCATGTCGGCGAGCTCGGCGGCCACCGAGATGACGAAGATCGGCTGATCGAAATTAATGTCCACGGCCCGCACCCGTCGCTAAAGCCGGGCCTTGGCTGCCAGGCCCTGGCGGACGTCCGCGCCGGTGGTGGCTGCTGCGAATGCTTTCACGGCCTCCTCGGCTTCCTTGCTCAGGTTCTGCGGTACGGCGACGTCGATGGTCACCAGCAGGTCCCCGGTCGCCTTCGACGTCTTCACGCCGCGGCCCTTCACCCTGAGCGTGCGCCCCGACGGAGTGCCGGCGGGAACGCGCACGCGGACGTGTTCGCCGTCGATTGTGGGAACCTCGATGTCGGCGCCCAAAGCAGCTTCCGGGAAGCTGACGGGCACGTGGATCCGGAGGTTGTCGCCGTCGCGCGTGTAAAAGTCGTGGGGCTTGACGTTGACGGTGACCAGGAGATCGCCGTTGCCCGCCGGGCCGTACTGGCCCTTGCCGCGGACGCGCACCTTCTGGCCGTCCTTGATGCCTGCGGGCACCCGGACGTCGATGACCTCGCCGTCAGGTTCGCGCAGCCCGATGGTGGTGCCGCGGATGGACCCGGCGAAGGAAATGCTGGTGCTCGCCGTCCGGTCGGCGCCCTTCTGCGGTGCGCGCTGGTAACCGGCCGGCCCCCCGCCGAAACCGCCGCCGAACAGGTCGGCGAACTCGGGCGGAACTCCCCCGGCGGTGCTGAACCCGCCGGAGTGGCGGCCGCCGCCACCGGTGAACAGGCCGCCGAAGAGATCCTCAAAGCCGCCGTTCGCCGTGCTGCCGGCACCGTGCGGGGCAAACCGCGCGCCGCCGCCCATGGCCCGGATGGCGTCATACTGCTGCCGCTCGTCCGGATCGGACAACACGGAGTAAGCCTCGGAGATGTCCTTGAACTTCTTCTCCGCAGCAGCATCCCCGGAGTTCGTATCAGGGTGGTACTGCCGCGCGAGCTTCCGGTAAGCCTTCTTAATGTCAGCGTCGGAAGCGTCCTTGGCAACACCAAGGATCTTATAGAAGTCCTTGTCCACCCAGTCCTGGCTAGCCAATGGCGTTTCCTTTCAAAAGTTAAGGGTCGGTGGTTGAGCTTGTCGAAACCTGGGTTTCGACAAGCTCAACCACCGGAGTAATGCTAGGCAGGTACTGCCACGATGACCTGTGCCGCGCGGAGGACCCGTTCACCTGACTTGTAGCCGGAGCGGAGCACCTGGCTGACAGTGTCAACCTCGATGTCTTCGCCGGGCTGCTGGATGAGGGCCTCGTGGATGGTCGGATCGAACTCCACGCCGGTCTCATCGATGCGGGTCAGGCCGTACGTCTTCAGCGCGTTCTCCAGCTTGGTGGCGATCGCGGCGAACGGGCCGTCCGCGAGGTCACCGTGCTGGCGGGCGGCGTCGACGTCGTCCAGCACCGGCAGGAGGGAGTTCAGGACGCCGATGACGGCCATCTCCCCTGCCACGGCGCGGTCACGTTCAACGCGCTTGCGGTAGTTGACGTACTCGGCCTGCAGGCGGAGCAGGTCGTTCTTCAGCTCCGCCGCCGCGGCGGCTTCGGTGCCCTGAGCCACGGAGTCCTCCGCGGGGACCTCGACCTGGTTGAGGATCTCCTCAGCCTGGGCGAGGGCATCACCGTCGGAATCCGCCGCAGCGGAGCCCTCCGGGTGCCGGGCCTCCCCGGTCACCGGGTCCACCTTGCGGTGGTCCCGGATGACCGGCTCGTCACGCTTGCCGCCCTGGTCGCGGGAAGAGTTGTGCTCTTCTTCGTTACCGTGATGCGGCATGCTTACTTCTTCTCTTCTTCGTCGACGATCTCGGCGTCGACGATGTCTTCATCGCTGGAAGCAGAACCCGTCCTGTCGCCAGCCTGGGCACCTTCAGCACCCGCAGCGCCGGTGGCGCCGTCCGGGGAACCGGCCTGGGCGTAGATGGCTTCGCCGAGCTTGGTCTGGGAAGCCTGCAGCTTCTCAAACGCGGTCTTGACGGCGGCATCGTCGGTGCCTTCGAGAGCCTTCTTGAGGTCGTCGACGTCGGTCTGGACCTCGGTCTTGACCTCTTCCGGCAGCTTGTCGGCGTTGTCGGCGATCAGCTTGTCCACGGAGTAGGCGAGCTGCTCGGCGGTGTTCCGGGTGTCGGTGGCCTCGCGGCGCGCCTTGTCCTCGGCTGCGTGCTCCTCGGCGTCCTTGACCATGCGGTCGATGTCTTCCTTGGAGAGCGCGGTGCCGCCGGTGATGGTCATGGACTGTTCCTTGCCGGTGCCCTTGTCCTTCGCCGAAACGTGCACGATGCCGTTGGCGTCGATGTCGAAGGTAACCTCGACCTGCGGGACGCCGCGCGGGGCCGGTGCGATGCCGGTCAGTTCGAACGTGCCCAGCGGCTTGTTGTCGCGGGTGAACTCACGCTCGCCCTGGAAGACCTGGATGGCGACGGACGGCTGGTTGTCGTCTGCCGTGGTGAAGGTCTCGGACCGTTTGGTGGGGATGGCCGTGTTGCGCTCGATCAGGTGCGTCATGACGCCGCCCTTGGTTTCGATGCCCAGCGACAGCGGGGTGACGTCGATCAGCAGGACGTCCTTGCGCTCACCCTTCAGCACGCCTGCCTGCAGGGCTGCGCCAACGGCCACAACCTCGTCCGGGTTGACGCCCTTGTTGGGCTCCTTGCCGCCGGCCAGTTCCTTCACGAGATCGGAGACGGCGGGCATACGGGTGGAGCCGCCGACGAGGACGATGTGGTCGATGTCGGAAAGCTTGATGCCGGCTTCCTTGATGACGTCGTGGAACGGCTTCTTGGTGCGCTCGAGCAGGTCCTTGGTCAGGTCCTGGAACTTGGCGCGGGTCAGCTGCTCGTCCAGGTGGACCGGGCCGTCCGGGGTGACGGAGAGGTACTGCAGCGAGACGTTGGTGCTGCTGGAGGAGGAGAGTTCCTTCTTGGCCTGCTCGGCTGCTTCGCGGAGGCGCTGCAGGGCGATCTTGTCCTTGGACAGGTCGATGCCCTTGACCTTGAGCTGGTTCAGCAGGTACTCAACGACGCGGTTGTCCCAGTCGTCGCCGCCGAGGCGGTTGTCACCGGCGGTGGCGCGGACCTGGATGGTGGAGAAGTCGTCTTCGTCCTTGCCGACTTCCAGCAGGGAGACGTCGAACGTGCCGCCGCCGAGGTCGAAGACCAGGATGAGTTCGTCTTCCTTGCCCTTGTCCAGGCCGTAGGCCAGGGCTGCCGCGGTGGGCTCGTTGACGATGCGGAGGACGTTCAGGCCGGCGATCTCGCCGGCTTCCTTCGTGGCCTGGCGCTCGGCGTCGTTGAAGTAGGCGGGAACGGTGATCACGGCGTCGGTGACCTTTTCGCCGAGGTAGGACTCGGCGTCGTTCTTCAGCTTCATGAGGACACGGGCGGAGATTTCCTGGGCCGTGTACTTCTTGTCGTCGATGGCCACGGACCAGTCGGTGCCCATGTGGCGCTTGACGGAAGCGATGGTGCGGTCGATGTTGTTGACGGCCTGGCGCTTGGCGATTTCGCCGACCAGGACCTCGCCGGACTTGGAGAACGCAACGACCGACGGCGTGGTGCGGCCACCCTCGGCGTTGGCAATAACGGTGGGCTCGCCACCTTCGAGAACAGAGACGACGGAGTTGGTGGTTCCGAGGTCGATACCTACTGCACGTGACATGTGTTGCTTCCTTCTTTCCTTGGAAACTTGGGGTCGCCCACTTCCTTGAGCGGTCTGCACTCAACTTTACTCAGCACGGAATTTAAGTCAATCCAAAGTTGAGTCAGATGCACTCAAGTTTGGCGCCGCGCAGTGGCAGGACTAAGGAAAACCCCCGGTTTTCCGCGGAAAATCGGCAGGGAACCGGGGGCTGTTCGACGGCGGCAGCCGGATTTCGCCCAGCGTGAACCGCCGCTTTACCCTCCCGAGGACCGGCCGCCGTCATCATTCCGCGGCGCGTTGACCTGGCCGTCGGCCAGGTCATCCTTCAGGTCTTCGGCGACACCGCCCTCCGGGGCCGTCCCGGCGGCACCATAGTCACCCTCGGGGTACTCGCCCTCTTCATCTCCGGGCAGCTCCTGGCCGACGGTTCCGGCCCGGCCGTAGTCGCCTTCCGGATATTCGCCTTCCTCGACCTCGCCGGCCGGCTCCACCGTCCCCGCAGCGCCGTAATCCCCCGCCGGGTAATCGCCCTGCGGCTCGCCGGCAGGCTCACTTCCGGCGACGCCGGCGTCGCCGTAATCGCCCTCCACGTACTGGCCGCTGTCCCCCTCGAGTGCCGGATACCTGGAGCTGTTGTGGGTCTTGCCCTCGGCGCCGGACTCACTGTTTTCGGTCATCGGTTGATCACTCCTTCGAAAGGACTGGCGCGCCTGGTCCGGGCGCAGTCGCAGTCTACTCAGCCTGCGCGGGCAGCAACAGGGCCGGGGCGGCCGCATCCTGCAACAGCGGATCCATGCGGGCTACAGTCCCGCGAGATCGGCCAGCGCGGCTATGTGGTGCTCGAACAGTTCATCGGGCGCGGAAAAGGTGCCGGCTCCGTACTGCCCGAACACTTCAAAACTGACCGCTCCGAAAAGCGACGTCCACACGAGGGCGCCGCGGGCCAGCAGGACGTCCGGAACTGCCGCATTCAGCTCACGCCGGATGGCCTCAAGGTCCGCCGCCAGCCCCGGGGGCACGGCCACGGTCCCGCGCGCGGCCAGCCGGCCGGCCCGGTGCGCGCCGTCCAGGATCTGCACCAGGCCGTTGACCACCCTCGTTCCGGGTGCGGTGGTACGTTCCGCCGGCGCCCGATAACCCGGCACGGGGCTGCCGAACAGCAGTCCGTAGCGCGCAGGCTCGGCGAGGGCCCAGGCGCGGACAGCCCGGGCCAGCGCGGCGAAGCGTCCTTCGGAATCTTCCTCCGGGACGGTCCCGACGGCGGCATCCAGAGCGTCCCCGAGGTCGTTGTAAGCGTCCACGAGCAGGAGGGTCAGCAGTTCGTCGCGGCTCCCGACATACCGGTAGACGGCAGAAGACACCACGCCCAGGTCGCGGGCAACGGCCCGCAGCGAGAGGGCGGCAGCCCCGTGCTCAGCCAGGTGCTTCCGGCCCAGTTCCACAATGTCGGCGATGGTTTGCGCCCGCGCCCGCTCGCGGGGGGTTCGCAACTGCGCCCTGGCGGTCTGGGAGGTGGCTGGCATGAGCCCAGCATGGCACGGATCAGAGCAGTGTCAACAATTGAGAGCAGTGCTCTTGACTTTGACCGCAGGCAGCAGCATTCTTGCTTCGAGAGCAGTGCTCTCAACTAGTCCTCCGGAACCATCCGCAGCCATCCGCAAGAAGGAGAACATTCAATGTCCGGTCTTTACGTGGTCACCGGCGCCGGCCCTGTGGGCTGGACGGTGGCAGAGCAACTGGCGGAGCGGGGCGGGCGGGTCCGGGTCCTCACCCGCTCCGGCAGCGGCCCCGACCACCCGCTGATCGAGAAGCTGAAGGTGGATGCCTCGAACCCCGGCTTGCTGGGGGACGCTTTCGAGGGTGCGGCGGCGGTCTTCCACTGCATCCACGGTTCCTCCTACAGCGCCGCGGCCTGGCAGCGGGAGCTGCCGGCCGCCGAGCAGGCGGTCCTGGCGGCGGCAGGCGAGGCGGGCGCCGTCGTCGTCTTCCCCGAAAGCCTTTACTCCTACAGCGATCCGCGGCAGGTGATGACCGAAGACAGCCCGCGGGACGCAGCGGGCGGCAAGCGGGGCATCCGCACGGCACTGCTGCGGTCGCGGGTGGCGAGCCCCACGGACACCGTCTCGGTGGTGGCCGGCGATTTCTTCGGCCCCCGCGTCCGGATGGCCCATGCCGGTGAGCGTATGGTCCCGGCCATCCTTGCCGGGCATTCGCTGCAGGTGGTGGGAAGCGCGGACCAGCCTCACTCCTTTACCTACGTTCCTGATCTGGCCGCGGCAATGATCCGGGCGGCCGGGGAGGCCAAGCTCTGGAACCGGGTGCTGCACGCGCCCACCAATCCACCGCTCACCCAGCACCAGATCGCCCATGCCTTCGCCGCGGCCGCCGGGATGCCGGCGCCGAGGGTCCGGGCCGTGCCCGGCTGGGTCCTGCGCGCCCTGGGGCTCTTCTCCACCGGCATGCGGGAACTTGGCGAAACGCTCTACCAGTTCCAGCAGCCCTTCATGATGGATTCACGGGCCAGCGAGGAACAGCTGGGCCTTCACCCGACGCCCCTGCACGTGGCAGCCAGGGCAACCGTCGAGTGGTGGCGCTCGGAACTCGGCCCGGGCACGGGACCAGCCCCGGAGGGAACCTCGGCAGGGGCTCCCGCGGACGCCTAGCGGACGCCAGCCTCCGCCGCCTCGTCCGCACGTGCCGTTTCGCGCGCATCGCGCCGGGCCAGTTTGCCCGGCCACCAGATGCGGCGGCCCAGGTCGTAGGCCAGTGCCGGAACCAGGAGCGAGCGCACAAGGACCGTGTCCAGCAGCACCCCGAATGACACGATGAAAGCCAGCTGCACCAGGAACATGATGGGGATGACGCCCAGTGCCGCAAACGTGGCCGCCAGGACCACGCCGGCCGAGGTGATCACGCCGCCGGTCACGCCCAGCCCGCGCAGAAGCCCCGGCCTCGTGCCATGCTTCAGCGACTCCTCGCGGACCCGGCTCATGAGGAAGATGTTGTAGTCCACGCCCAGCGCCACCAGGAACACGAAGCCGAACAGCGGAACGGTGGCGTCGGCCCCGGGAAAGCCCAGCACGCTGTTGAACACGAGGGCGGATATGCCCATGGCCGCCGCATAGGAAAGCACCACCGAGGCCACCAGAAGGACCGGTGCCAGGACGGACCGGAGCAGCAGCATGAGAATGGCCAGGATGACGGCCAGAACAACGGGAATGATGGTGGCCAGATCCCGCTGGGCGGTGGTGTTGGTGTCCAGCGCGGTGGCGGTCACGCCGCCGACCAGCGCCTCGGGATCCACGCTCGTCACGCTGGCACGCATGGCCGCCACCGCATGCTCCGCAGCGTCAGAATCGGCCGCGAAGTCGAGTGTGGCATTGATCAGCACCATTCCGTCCCGGACGGCCGGCACGGCGGGGGACCCCGGCGCTCCCGTGATGGGCACGCTGCCCTCGGCCAGAAGGTAGGCAGCCCCCACGCCATCGGTGGCCTTGACCGTTTCCAGGACTTCCCCGGCCTTCGCCTGGCTGGAGACAATGACCGCCGGACTGCCGCTGCCGGCGTCGAAATGGCGCGCCAGCGCCCCCTGTCCATCGACAGCATTGGAGGCGCTGAGGATGACGGCGGTCTGCGGCACGCCGTTGGCCTTCAGCTGCAGGATCCCTGCCGAGGCGGCGACCAGCAGGAACACGGATGCCACCCACACCGTCCGGGGACGCTGTGACACCAGGGTCCCGACGGCGCGCCACAGCCCCCGCTGGCCCTCCAGCCCCGTGGTCAGTTCCTGTTCACGGGCTTCTGCGGGCAGGAGCTTTGGCCGGAACGGCCAGAACGCGGCACGCCCCAGGAGCGCCGCGAAGGCGGGGAGCAGGGTAAGCGCCGCGAAAAGTGAGCACACGATGCCGGCCGCCGCCACGGGACCCAGCGCCTTGTTGGAGTTGAGGTCGGAAAACAGCAGGCACAGCAGGGCGATGGCCACGGTGGCGCCGGATGCCAGGATCGGCTCGAAGGACGTCCGCCAGGCAGCAAGGGCGGCCGCCGTGCGGTTGGCCGTGTGCTCAAGTGCCTCGCGGAAGCGGGCCACATAGAGCAGGGCGTAGTCCGTGGCCGCGCCAATCACCAGGATGGAGAGGATGCCCTGGCTTTGGCCGTTCAGCTGGATCCAGCCCGCCTTGGCCATGCCGAACACCAGCAGGATGGCTGCGCACAGGGCAAACACCGAGGTCAGCAGCACGGCGAAGGGCAGCAGCAGGGACCGGTAGACCACCAGCAGGATGACAAACACCGCCGCCAGCGCCACGAGCAGCAGGATGCCGTCGATCCCGGCGAAGGCGCCCGTCAGGTCCGCCGCGAGCCCGGCGGGTCCTGTGACGAATGTCTGCGTGCCCTCCGGCGCGCCTGAACTGACCTCCCGGCGCAGCTCTTCGACGGCACCGGCAGGCTCAGCTGCGGCGACGGAGACGATGAACTGCACGGCCTTCTGGTCCTGCGAGGGAACCGGCCCCACCACCGTGCTGCCCACCCGGAGGTCCTCAAGCCTGGACTTCAGGGCGGCGGCCGTCCCCAGCTGGGAAGGGGTGAGGGTGCTGGAGCTTTCAATAACGACGACGGCCGGCACCTCGCCGGAGTCCTGAAACTTTTGCTGCCACTCGCGGGCCTCGGTGGCCTCCGCCCCGGCCGGAAGGAAGGACGCCTGGTCGTTGGACGAGACCTCATCCAACCTGCCGAACGTGGGACCGCCCACTCCGGCAATGGCAACCCAGCCGATCACAAGGACCAGCGGAATGACCCACCGGAGCCAGAAGGGAACGCTCGGAGTGCGGACTGCCTGGTTCATGCGGAAGACCTCCCGGGTGCGGCGGCCAGTGGCCGTCGTGGATAATGGTTCCAGCATAGACTATCTCGATCATAGAGATATATACCCGGGAGTGCGGATGCCCTGGCTGTAAACTCCGGAAGGCACCAGCGACAAGAGGAGGCAGCCATGACGGAGAAGCCCGGCACCCCGCGGCAGCCCGACGGCCCGGCCCCCTCAGGCCCGGGAACCCAGCACCCCCTGGTACGGCTTCTTCAGGAGTTCACCCTGGAGGCCAACCGCTACGTTGACTCAGCGGGCGGCCGGAACGGCATGCACCGGACGGACCTCAACGCCCTGGCTGCCGTCATGAGGCACGCGGCCAGCGGCGAAGTCGTGACGCCGGGAACCCTGCGGAAGGAACTGAACCTCAGCTCCCCGGCCACCACGGCGCTCGTCGACCGGCTCTGCGGTTCCGGGCACCTGGTCCGGGTGCGCGAAGGGCAGGACCGCCGGCAGGTGCAGCTCCGGATGACGGACAAGGCATACCGCGACGGCTCCGCCATGTTCCTGCCTCTGGCCCGCCGCATGGACAGCGCCATGGCCGCGTTCACGGCACAGGAACTTGAGACGGCCGCCCGGTTCATGGACGCGATGATCGCAGCCACGGTCGAGGCCAGCCACGAGGCCTCCGGCGCGCCCTGGCAACGCCGGCCGCTACCTTCCCGGCGGGCGGAGAAGGAGTAGCGTTTCCCTATGAGCACGCAGCCGGAAGACGTCTACACTCACGGCCACCACGAGTCCGTGGTCCGCGCCCACGCCTCGCGGACGGCGGAGAATTCGGCCGCATTCGTCGTCCCGCACCTCACCGCGGGCGTAGCGGTGCTCGACGTCGGGTGCGGGCCTGGCAGCATCACGTGCGACTTCGCGCTTCTGGTCGCCCCCGGGAAGGTGACAGGGCTGGACCGCTCCCCCGACGTGATCACCCACGCACGCGAGCTGGCGGCCGACCGCGGCGTCGGGAACGTGGAGTTCGTGGCGGGCAACATCTACGATCTTGAGTTCGAGGACGACACCTTCGACGTGGTCCACGCCCACCAGGTCCTGCAGCACCTGACCGATCCGGTGGAGGCGCTGCGGGAGATGCGGCGGGTGGCCAGGCCCGGCGGCATCGTTGCGGTCCGCGATGCGGATTTCCACGGCATGAGCTGGTATCCCGCCATTCCGGAGCTCGACGAGTGGATGGACCTCTACCAGCGGATCGCACGCCGGAACGGCGCGGAGCCCGACGCCGGCCGCCGGCTGGTCTCGTGGGCGCAGGCCGCCGGCTTCACGGACGTGGCGCCCACCAGCAGCAACTGGCTCTACGCCACCGGGCAGCAGCGCCGCTGGCAGGCCAGGGTGTGGGGCGAACGCGTGCTCCATTCGGCCTTCGCGGAGCAGGCCCTCGAGTACGGCTTCGCGCAGGAGGCGGACCTCACGCGCATTTCGGCCGGCTGGCACCGCTGGGGTTCCACCGATGACGGCTGGTTCCTCATCCCCAACGGCGAGGTCATCGCCCGGGCGTAGGGCCGGCGCCATTCACGTGCACCTTGGGCCCAGCGTCGTCCATTTGCCCAAAAGGGCCGCCCCCGGCCCCTCCAAGCGGCCACTTTTGGTAATTCGCGGCGCCACCCGGCACTAAACTTGATGGGTGCAATTCTCCCTGTGGCTGGCCCTCGCGGGCGCCGGCGTACTTATCAGCTTCACTCCGGGCGCAGGCGCCATCAACACCATGAGCAACTCGCTGACCGCCGGGTTCAAGCGCTCCATCTGGGGCATCCTCGGCCAGCAGGCCGCCCTGATTCTGCACGTCATCGTTGTGGCCCTCGGCGTCGGCGTCCTGGTTGCCGGCTCTCCCGTTGCGTTCAACGCCATCCGCTACGCCGGTGCCGCCTACCTCGTTTACCTGGGTGTCAGGCAGTTCCTGCGCAAACCGGACCTGGACCAGGAGAAGGTGGCCGCGCTCCGGAACGAGCCCGCCTGGTCCATGTTCCGCCGGGGACTGTGGGTCAATCTGCTGAACCCCAAGGCCATTGTGTTCT
Source organism: Arthrobacter sp. NPDC056727 (assembly GCF_042790555.1). Classification (NCBI taxonomy): domain Bacteria; kingdom Bacillati; phylum Actinomycetota; class Actinomycetes; order Micrococcales; family Micrococcaceae; genus Arthrobacter; species Arthrobacter sp. NPDC056727. The sequence goes on from NZ_JBHTZA010000030.1 coordinate 52,408, forward strand.
TCCTGGCCTTCATGCCGCAGTTCATCCGGCCCGCCAACCCGCTGCTGCCCCAGTACGCCGTACTTGCGGCGACCGTGGTGGTCATCGACATCCTCGTCATGTGGTTCTTCTTCGCGGCCGCAGCTAAGTCGTTCCAGCGCTTTACCCACAATGCCCACGGCCAAACGCTGCTCAACAGGATTTTCGGCGTCCTTTTCGTCGCGGTGGGCGTCCTGCTGGCCCTCATCCATTAAGCCCGGGCACGGCACCGCCGCAATCTTATGACCGGCAAATCCGGCAACTTTACGAATCCTGTCGATAATAAGTGCACTTACTAGCCAAGGGGGCCGGTCATCCAGCATGCTATCCCCATGAACTCAACGACGAGCCCATACCGCGTCATCGCCGTCTGCACCGGCAACATCTGCCGATCCCCCATGGCCGAGCTGATGCTCCAGGCTGCCTTTACGGAAGCCGGGCTCGAGGACGCGGTGACCGTTGACTCCGCAGGCACCACCGCCTACGAGGCAGGGCGCCCCATCGACCCGCGGGCCGCACGCAAGCTCACCACCCACAACCTGCTCTCCGACCGGCACGTTGCGAGGGAATGGCGTTCCGAGTGGTTCGCCGAGCGGCACCTGATCCTGGCCCTGGACGTGGACCACTACGGCTGGCTCCGGGCTTCTGCCCCGGACGACGAGGCGCTGGCCAAGGTCCGCATGCTCCGCAGTTTCGACCCCGCCCTGACGGACGGGGATCCGCTGGAACAGGGCATCGAGGACCCGTGGTACGGCGGCCATGCCGACTTCGAAGCGGTGTGGGACCAGGTCCAGGCCGCAGTCCCCGGCGTCGTCCGTTATGTGCAGGACGCTCTCGCGGCCGGCCATGACGGGGCCGTCACTGAGGCGGCCGCCCGACGACCGGAAGCCCGCCGGACCCGCACCGGCAAGCGTCACACCCGGTCCGTTGGCAGCAGCCCGCTTCACATCGTCCAAGTTCAGGACAGCCAGCAGGTACGCTCTATTTCATGACCCCCGCACCTGTGATCATCGCCATTGATGGGCGGTCTGGCGCAGGTAAAACCACATTGGCCATTGAGCTCGCGGCCAGGCTGCGGAACCACCACAAGGTCTCGCTGTTCCACCTGGAGGACATCTATCCCGGCTGGGACGGACTGTCCGCCGGCATCGAACGCTACGTGGAAACGGTGCTGGTGCCCCTACGCCGCGGCGAAGCAGCCACATGGGTCAGCTGGGACTGGGAAAACCATTGCGACGGCGGCCCGAGGGTCACGCTGCCCGCCGAGATCGTGATCGTGGAGGGCGTGGGGGCGGCGGCCGCCCCGGCCTGGCCCCTGCTGGACGCCGTCATCTGGGCAGACTCCCCTGACGGCGAGCGCCGCACCCGCGCACTGGAGCGCGACGGCGACACCTATGAGCCGTTCTGGGACCAATGGGCCAGCCAGGAAGACGAACTCCTGGCCGTGGACGACATCCCGCAGCATGCCCATGTCCGGGTGCTCAACCGCGCGGACGGAACTGCCCCGGCGGACGCCCTGCAGGCCCTCACCTACCTTCCGGGCCTCACCACAGCGCTGGTTCCCGAGCTCTCCTCGCGGCGCGGCCTGCGCCTGCTGTCCGAACGCATCGAAGCCCGCCCGGACCCGGCATCACTTTTTCAGGCACTTTACGGAACTTCCGGGAATGCTGTCTGGCTGGACTCCTCCCTGCGTGTTGCCGGCGCAGCCGCTCCCGGCATGGAAACCCCAGCGGCGGAGCGCAGCCGCTTCAGCATTCTGGCCGACGACGGCGGCACGTTCGGCCAGTCCGTGCTGCACAGTTCCGGCGTCACTCGGGTCACGGCAGGGTGCGCCACGGCCACAGTGTCCGGCCCGTTCTTCCGCTGGCTGGAAACGGTGTGGGGACGCAAGGCGGTGCGCGGCGCCGAGGACTACCCCTGCGATTTCACGCTGGGCTGGCTGGGCTACCTCGGGTATGAACTCAAGCGGGAAACCGGCGGGCACGACGTCCCCTCGGACACGCCCGATGCGGGCCTGATCTTTGCCGGCCGGGCCGTGGTGCTGGACCACACGGACAACACGGTCTGGCTGCTTGCCCTCGACGCCCCCGACGCCGCCGGCTGGCTGGCCCGCGCCCGCGAGGCGGTGGCCGATGCGGCGGTGAGTGCCGCACCGGAAGGCGGCGGCAGCAACGCCGTCGTACTTGCGGAAGCGGGAGCCAGTAACGGAGCCCCGGCCTTCGCCGGCCGGGACAGCGAGGCGAGCTACAAGCGGAAGATCGCCGAAGCCCAGCACCAGATCACCGAGGGGAATTCCTACGAGGTCTGCCTCACCACCACCCTTGAAGCCAAGGTGCCGGCGCTCGACCCGTGGGCCGCGTACCTTGCCCTGCGGCGGCGGAACCCGGCCCCGTTCGCGAGCTACCTGCGCTTCGGCGGGCTCACGGTGGCCAGCACGTCACCGGAGCGGTTCCTGCGGATAGCGTCCGACGGCGGCATGCGCGCCGAGCCGATCAAGGGAACCCGCCGCCGGGCTGCTGACCCGGAAACCGACGCGGCCCTCCGCCACGACCTGGCAACGTCCCTCAAGGACCGGGCGGAAAACATCATGATCGTGGACCTGCTCCGGAACGACCTCAGCCACTTCGCCGAGCCGGGGTCGGTCACGGTCAGCCGGCTGTGCGAGATCGAAAGCTACGCCACCGTGCACCAGCTGGTGAGCACCATCGATGCTGTCCTCCTGCCGGGGTCGCCGCGCGCCGAAGCGGTGGCCGCCTGTTTCCCGGCCGGCTCCATGACCGGAGCCCCGAAGATCAGCACCATGGCCATCCTCGACCGGCTGGAGGAGGGCCCGCGCGGCGTGTATTCCGGGGCGATCGGGTACTTCTCGCTGAACGGGGCCACGGACCTGGCGGTGGCCATCCGCACCCTGGTGGTGCAGGACGGCGGCGCCGGCGGGCAGGTGCGGCTCAGCCTTGGCGTCGGCGGAGCGATCACGGCCGACTCGGTGGCGCAGGACGAGTACGAGGAGATCCGCACCAAGGCCTACGGGGTGCTGTCCACCCTCGGCTCCGCCTTCCCGGATTGAGTTTTTGTACACGTATCGCGGGTTGGAGGGCCGGCAAATTCAATGGGTGCGTGCAACGCGTGGGTTTATGCCGCTTGTAGCAGCTGGGTGAGTCGGTTGGCTAGGGTGTCTAGGTTGAGGGTTGGCCGGGGCCGGCGGTTAAGTTTGGCTGCGATGCGGTTGAGGTCATCGGGGGTGTGGACGGAGAGGTCGGATCCT